>NZ_DATLKJ010000166.1:0-3745 GCF_035538455.1 Chitinophaga sp. | reverse complement strand
ATCTGTTTGTTCAGGGCGTCTTGCATTTTCTCTGATAACATATTTCTTTTTATTTGGTTATAAAGATATAAAACTACGTGAACAGTTCGGTGTACAGATTAATATACGAAAAGGGATTTACATTATGTTTAAACTTACGGGTAAAAATTTATAGAAAGAAATTAGTGGTGAGCGTGTATTCCTGATAGTTACCCTCCGGTAACAGGGAGAACTGATTTATCCGCCGGGGTTTAGAAGATTTAGAAATGCGCTGCAGTTATTCCACTTTCCGGGCCTTTTCTGAATTGAAGCCGGGGAAGCCTGCTGTTTCAGGTGATTTGGTAGATTTATAGTATTTTTTCCGGAATGGTAGCGTGGTATTTATTTGGTAGGATTCCTTCTCTGTGTGTGACGTGGTTTAACATTAATTTAACTGCGGCGTTTCAGAGGGATGCAAACAATAGGACCGTTAAGATTTAAACCGTAACCATGAAAAAAAGCATAACCCGTACTTGTATTGTAGCAATTTCCGCTTTGGCTGTATTTTCCTGCCAGCCTGGTAAAACGAAGCAACTTCAACTTAAGGGAAAAATACCAGGAATAGATAAAGGGGTATTCTTTATCGGACCAGTATCAAAAATGGATCCTGATTACAAGGGAGCGGATACTATTCGTTTGAAGAATGGAACGTTTACTTACTCCTGCAAGATTGATTCTCCACAGGTATATATGATAACGGGTAATATGGCGACGGGAGAGCCTGGCCTGTTATTCTGGGCGGAAAATGCAGATGTGAATATGAAAGTAAGTTCGCCGCAATTAAAGGATGCAGTATTCACCGGTACACTGAATCAGCAGGATTTTACGGACTATATAAAATTACAGAACCAGCTGAGTGATCAGCAAGCTGCTATTTTTAAAGAGGCCGAATCATTATCCGAACAGGATACTGTAAAGAGGGAGTTGTTGCGCAAGAAATATGAGGATTTTGAAAAAGGGCAGCGTAATGGGTTGGGTGATTTCGTACATCAACATCCTGCGACTGTGATTTCCATCCTGGCGTTGAATGATTTGTTCCATCAACCGTCTGTTGACATAAAGGAACTGGAAGCTGCCTATAATGGACTAACGAAAGAGGTGAAAGCAATGCCGGAAGCCAGGCAATTTGGTCATGATTTAAAACAAACGATAGCGCTTCAGATCGGGAAAACGGCGCCTGATTTCTCTTTGCCGGATACCAGTGGTAAGATGGTTAAACTCTCGTCATTCAGGGGCAGGTATGTATTGCTGGATTTTTGGGCAAGCTGGTGCGGGCCATGCCGTCAGGAGAATCCGGAGGTACGGAAGGCTTATCAGCAGTTCAGGGATAAAAACTTTACTGTATTAGGCGTTTCCCTGGATGACAAGAAGGATAAGTGGACAGCTGCCATTGCAAAAGATCAGCTCACCTGGACACATGTATCTGATCTTAAAGGATGGAATGGGGATGTACAGAAACGGTTATACCTGATCAGCGGCATTCCGGCCAATTTCCTGATAGACCCTTCCGGCGTGATTGTTGCCAGGGACCTGCGGGGAGCGGAGCTGGCTGCGCGGCTGGGAAAGCTGCTTAAATTATGAAAGTGCGGGAGCTATTAATGATATGATAATGTGGCAGGAATGCCGTAGAATTGTATTTTTAGTGATCACTAAAAATACAATTCTTATGAAGAAATTATCATTGTTTGTCGTGCTGACGATGTCTGTTGTGGTGGGCACTTCTGCCGTGAACCCGGCTCCCTGTGCTATTGAGCGCATCATACCTGCTACAGGCACCTGCAATGTACGCGTCACGCTGGTACGTAGCGACGGCACGCCGGTTACTACTGGTTCTGTTGATCTGAGCGATTTCTATGCGCGCAGCCCAAGCACGGGAGAATACTATTATGCGGAGTATAATATGGTGGGTGGATTCTTTCAACTACCAGCGAAGATCTACGATTTGCCTGCCGGTACCTACACTTTTGGTGCTGACAGAGGCCAGGGTAACTGGATTGCAGTGAGGGAAAAAGTTGTAACAATTACTCCTGACATGGCTGCCGCAGATGGCTTTATTAATGTTGTCCTGGAGATTGCCTGGGAGGAGTAGTCCCTGGACCTGAAGACAATGAAGACCCCGCTACCATCATGCTTACACCCAGTAATACAAGATCTTTCAACAGAAAGGCATCGGGTACCCAGAACCCGTCTACCTGGTGGAATGCGCCCGGTGTTGTAAAGAGAAAGCTAATGGTGGAAATGAACGTGATGCTTCCCAGTAAACCACCGGCCAGCGCTGCTTTCTTATTCCACGGAGACAATGCGAGCAGGAGAGCGGTAATGATTTCCGCACCTCCGATGATGTTGCTGACTTGTTGTACATTCCATACGGAATACATCCAGCTCATCAGCGGGCTGTTACTCACCAATGGTTGTATCGCCTTCGCTTCGGTGGGTGTGAATTTAAACAGCCCTATCCAGAGCAGTATGATAACAAGACCATATAAGGCAATATAGAACCCTGAGCGGGAAAGTGAAGTACTATAGGTGCTGACAACACGTTGTGACATAAGAAACGGATTTTTTTGTTTGTTAAATACTGATTACAAAATTATCCGCTCCATTACCGGATATGCAAACGATTTGTCACAACTATTGATCAATTTTTCCCTTATTACATTCTTTACGGAAGGCGGTGGGGCTTTCTCCTGACATTTTACGGAAGAACCGGCTGAAATGCGTAGGCTCTGTGAACCCCAGCTCTTCGGTGATTTCGCCTTGGTTTTTATCTGTATAAAGGAGCAGGCGTCTTGCTTCCATGAAGATACGTTCCTGTATTACTTGCAGCGGGCTCTTTTGGTTATAGATAGTAAACAGGTTGGACAGCGTTTTCGGAGATCTGGCTAACAGCTTTGCATAATCCTGTACCTGGTGCAGTTCTCTGAAATGCATTTCCACCAGCAGGTTAAACCGGCGTACGAGGTCCAGGTCCTGGTCCGGTATTCCGGGAGGAAATTGTTCTTTAGCTGCGCGTGTCAGCAGGATGATGAGGTATTTGAGCTGCATACGCAGCATTTCTCCCTGGGTACTGTCTTTCGTTTCGAATTCCTCTATGAAGATCGATAGCAGGCGCTCCATTTTATTTCTGAACTGGGGATTACCTTTCAGGTTGATAAAGAAAATGTCCCTGGCTCCGTAAAACAGAAACCCTACACAGGATACTTCTTTATCATGGTCTACAATGCAATAGAAGTCGCGGTTGAATTGCCATATCACAACTTTTCCGCCGGCATGTAGTCTGAAAGACTGATGCACAACGAGGCAGAGAAAGTGATCTGCGGGAAAGAAGTATCTTACATTATCAATGTATACATAAATATCCGGCCCCCTGTTCCACAGGATGGTGTATAAGACATCCTGCTGTGTTTCCTTATGGGACCATGCGAAATCGCCTGCCGGTTGTAATAACTTCAGTTCACCCTGTGTTGATTGTTGAAATGTATACCTCATAAGAATGTAGGCAAAGATCGGGATTTTATCTGGTAGCAGATAACTATTAGGGAGGCTTTTGAAGGGATATGCGATCTTGTTGCTAATGCTGAATCATTCTTTTCGGTACGGACTCCTTCCAGGATGGTAAGTTGTGTGGCGGGATGTAACAATGGGAGGCAGCAGATCTGCCTCCCGTGCATTAAACCTGGTAAGGCAGGTATCAATTGCCATATAAACCTTTCAGTGTAATGTAGAA
>NZ_DATLKJ010000165.1:0-22883 GCF_035538455.1 Chitinophaga sp. | reverse complement strand
TGGCGGCATGCTGAACCATTTATATGCGAAGATAAACGACCTGGATATAGACCAGGATACGGTGCTGGCATTTACTGCTTCTTACACTTTTGATATATCTGTCTGGCAGATGTTTGCCTCGTTATTGTGTGGCGGCAGCTGCGTTATTTACCGGGAAGATCTTATCTACGATCCGGGCTATCTGGTTGGATTGATAGAAGCAGATGGTGTTACCATACTGGAATTGGTGCCTTCTTACCTGTCATCCCTATTGCAGGAAGAAACGAATGTCCCGCTTAGCCAACTGAAATACCTGTTGGTAACGGGCGAAGCGGTTAGTCAGCCATTACTGTCCCGCTGGTTTTCCCACCCGGACTACGGCAGGATTCCGGTAGTCAACGCCTATGGCCCTACAGAAGCCTCAGATGATATCTGCCATTATTTTCTGTATGAAAGCCCTGACCGGGCAAACATACCGGTGGGTAAACCAATACAAAATCTACAGGTGTATGTACTGGACAGCAACTTGCAATTATGCCCGGTAGGCATAACGGGAGAAATCTGTGTGTCGGGTGTAGGAGTAGGTCGTGGATATCTGAATCTGCCTGCATTAACAGCAGAGAAATTTGTGGACAATCCATTCGGTGAGAATGGGGGAAAACTCTACCGGACGGGAGACCTGGGCAGATGGTTGCCTGATGGTAACATTGAATGCCTGGGCAGGATAGATCACCAGGTAAAGATTCATGGTTACAGGATAGAACTGGAGGAAGTGGAAAATGTACTGCAAACATGCCCGTTGGTGCATCAGGCGATAGTATCAGCAAAAGCTGTTAATGACAATCCTGTTAACCAGGACTGGCGCCTGGTAGGCTACATTGTCCCCAACGGTGTATTTGACATCGAGGCTATCCTTGCTTACCTGAAGGAGAAGTTGCCTGTATATATGGTGCCGGCGTTACTGGTTGCATTGGATAAATTCCCGTTAACAACCAACGGGAAAATCGACAGAAACGCATTGCCGGACCCCGGCAACACCCTGATGCTGACAAATGTATATGTTGCGCCCCGCAATGAGACAGAACACCTGTTAGCCGGCATCTGGGAGGAACTACTGCATAAGTCACCTGTAGGTATTAATGATAACTTCTTTGAGCTGGGTGGACATTCTCTGCTCGCCATGCGTTTGGCAGCGGTTGTCAGAAAGAGATTACAGCTGGAGGTAGCCGTAAAATCGCTGTTTCATTATCCCACCATTGCAGAACTGGTAGCACATCTGCAGGAGACGAAACCTGCCTTGTTGCTTCCGGCAATTGAAGCAGATCAGCGGCCGGCAGCCATTCCTTTATCCTATAGCCAGGAACGCTTATGGTTTATTGATCAGCTGGAAGGAAGCGTGCAGTATCATTTATCTGCTGCATTAACACTAAAGGGCGCGTTGGATATAACTGCATTATCCAATGCATTGCAGACAATCGTCAATCGTCATGAAGTGCTGCGTACCGTCATAAAACAAACGGAGGGCGTTGCTTATCAGCATGTACTGGATCAGAATCAGTGGCAATTAACAGTAACGGATCTGCCTGCATACAGGCAGTCGCCCGCCATACTGAAAGAGTATGTGCAGTCACTTATTGCAACGCCATTTAATCTGGAAAAGGACCACATGCTGAAAGGGCAGCTGATCGTATCCGGTGAGAATGAGCATGTATTATTGATTGTGTTGCATCATATTGCTTGTGACGGATGGTCTGTCAGTATACTAGTGAATGAGCTGATAGCATTGTATGAAGCCAATGCAACAGGCAGTACGGCAGCACTGGCGCCTATACCCGTTCAATATGCAGATTATGCAGTATGGCAGCGTCAGTATTTATCAGGAGACGTGCTGGCCGGAAAATTAAGCTACTGGGAAAATAAACTGAAAGATGCCGGTACACTGCAACTGCCTGGATATAGCAATCATTCGTCAGTACATCGCAATAAAGGAGCTGGCAGACGTTTCCATCTGAACCGGGAACTTACGGATGCATTACAACAGCTATCATTGCAGCAGGGTGCTACTTTATTTATGACATTGCTGACTGCCTTTAAAGTATTGTTGTACCGCTACAGTGGTGAGGAGGATATCAGTGTAGGCAGCCCTATCGCTGGCAGAACACAAGCAGAGACCGAAGGTTTGATCGGGTTCTTTGTGAACACATTGGTATTACGCAGTAACCTGGCAGGGCAGCCTTCTTTTGCAACGCTGCTGCAACAGGTGAAAACGACCACCCTGGAGGCTTACGAACATCAGGACGTGCCCTTTGAAAAAATAGTGGAGGCGGTTGTAAAAGACAGGGATGTGAAAGGCAATCCCCTGTTCCGCGTATTGTTTTCATTACAGAATATACCGGCAATACCGGCACTCCGGCTGGGTAGCGTACTGCTTTCTCCATTAGATATCCCACACGTTACCACGCAATTTGATATTACCGTTAATATCCAGGAAAACGCCAATGGTTTAACCGGGGATGTGATATATGCAGTTGATCTGTTTAGCGAAGAAATGATAGACGGAATACTGCTTCACTTTGAACAGCTGTTACAGGCAGTGGTAACATCTCCGGATACAAGGATAGGTGCATTGCCTATGCTCACTACAGCAGAAGTGCAGCAACTGGATGCATTTAATGATACTACTGTAATTTCTCTGCATCATCCGGAACAAACAATACTGCATCATTTTGCAGCACAGGTAGCAGATAATCCGTCGGCTACAGCCATTATATGCGGTGATACCAGTATCAGTTATGCAGAGTTGAACAAGCGTTCCAACAACCTGGCGCATTACCTGCGCAGCCTGGGTGTGAAGGCAGAGACACTGGTGCCGCTTTGTATGGAACGTTCAGCTGAAATGATTATCGGTATATGGGGAATATGGAAGGCTGGTGGCGCTTATGTTCCCATTGACCCTGATTATCCACAGGAGCGGATCAGTTATATACTGTCTGATACGGCTGCGGATATCGTAGTAAGCAGTAAGGCATGCCTCTCGAAACTATCGCATACATCCGGCTTACGGCTGATTACCCTGGATGACAAAACAACCCTGCCGGACATGCCTGCCGGAAACGGAATGCTGGAAACACCGGGCAGCAGGCAGTTAGCTTACATTATTTACACTTCCGGCAGTACGGGCCGCCCTAAAGGTGTAATGATCGAACACGGAAGCCTGCTGAACTACCTCAGGAATAATCAGACTGCCTATATAGATGACAACAGCGGATTAACCGGCAGCTTTATACATTTTTCCTACACATTTGACGCTTCTCTGACCGCCATGTTTATGCCGTTATTATCCGGTAAGACAGTCGTAATAGGTAAAAGTACTGGTGTGGCTGTATTTGAGGATAGCTTATTTCAACAGTATGCACCATATGATTTTATCAAATTAACGCCCGCACATTTGCCGCTGCTCGCATCAGCTACAGAAAAAAATGGTGGGAAATTATTTACAAAGCGATTGGTGGTAGGAGGTGAAGCACTGCTGCCGGCTCATCTGGCCTACTTCCTGGAGCACAGTGCAAGTGTGGAGATCATCAATGAATACGGACCTACTGAAGCAACGGTGGGTTGCAGTACCTTCTCATTTTATACCAGCGCATACACAGGCGACAACCAGAACGGCATTTCCATTGGCAGACCCATTGATAACGTACAGCTGTACATCCTCGATGACCATATGAATAAAGTGCCGGTAGGCGTATATGGCGAGATCGTTATTGGCGGTAGAGGATTAGCTCGTGGTTATCTGCATCTGCCAGAACTGACAACGGAGAAATTTATCGTATCTCCATTTGGTAAAAACAACACCGTGCGCTTGTATCGCACGGGAGATACAGGGCGTTGGCTGGCAGATGGTACCATTGAGTACCTGGGACGCACAGATGACCAGGTGAAGATCCGCGGTTACCGCGTAGAATCGGGTGAAGTGGAAAGTGTATTGCAGGAATATCATACGGTAAGCCAGGCGGTGGTATTAGCCCAAAAAGATAGTAGCGGTAGTTATCGGCTGACAGCCTACGTGGTAGCTGGCGATGGTTTTGAAAGGGCGGACGTATTCTCGTGGTTAAAACACAGGCTTCCGGAATATATGGTACCTGCGCAATTGATAACCATACCGGAACTACCGCTGACAGTACATGGGAAAATAGACAAAAAAGTACTGTTAGCTACGGAATACGAAGCGACGGCTGCGCAGACGGAAGCCGGGCCGCGTAGTCAGATGGAATGGGCGCTGACAGCCATCTGGCAGGAACTGCTGGAACTGGATGAGGTAAGTATTAATGATAATTTTTTCGAAATAGGAGGGCATTCACTACTCGTGATCCGGATGATTTCACTTATCCGCAAAAGGCTCTCACTGGAAGTGCCTATAGGTGATGTGTTCGACTATCCTTCCATTTCGGTATTGGCGCCTCATCTGGACCGTCTTGCTGCTGGAACTGCGCTACCTGCAATTGTAGCGCAGACACGGCCGGAGCATGTCCCATTATCGTATAGCCAGGAGCGCTTGTGGTTTATCGACCGGCTGGAAGGCAGTGTACAATACCATATACCATACGTATTACACTTAAAGGGAGACCTGGACATCGGCGCCCTGGCCAATACACTGCGTGACATCATTCAGCGGCATGAAGTACTCCGTACCGTAATACGGCACCATCATGGCACTGCCTGTCAGCATGTAATGGATACAGCGGGTTGGCAAATGGTCATTGAAGAACAACCGGCAGATACAGCCGCATTGTTACATAACTATGTTCAATCCTTGATAGTGCGTCCGTTTAATTTGTCGGAAGATTACATGTTGCGCGCACATTTACTCGTAAAAGGAGCATCGGAACATATACTGGTAGTCACCATGCATCATATTGCATCAGATGGATGGTCAGCGGGTATCATGGTTCGTGAGCTGACAGCGCTGTATGGTGATTATGCTGCTGGTGTTGCGGCATCTTTACCAGCAATGAATATCCAGTATGCAGATTATGTGCTCTGGCAGCAGCAATATTTATCAGGTGATGTATTGACTGATAAATTGAGTTACTGGAAAACGCAACTGGAAGGCGTTACCCTGTTGCAGCTACCTGTTGATTACAAACACCTGGTGGCCAGGCGTACACAGGGCGCCAGCAGGCAATTCAGGCTGAATGCCGTATTGTCTGAACAGTTGCAGACACTATCCCGCCAGCAGGGAGTTACTCTCTTTATGACATTACTGGCAGCTTTCAAGGTGTTGCTGTATCGCTATACCGGGCAGGAAGACATTTGTGTAGGCAGCCCCGTGGCTGGCAGGTCACAACAAGAGCTGGAAGGACTCGTAGGCTTTTTTGTGAACATGCTGGCCCTGCGCAGTGATCTGCGGGATAACCCTTCTTTTGTTGCGCTGTTGCAGCAGGTAAAGACGACCACGTTAAATGCCTACACACACCAGGATGTACCTTTTGAGAAAGTAGTGGAGACGGTGGTTAAAGAAAGGAATATGAGCACAACCCCTTTGTTCCGCGTGTTGTTCTCACTGCAGAATGTTCCGGAAATCCCTCAGTTACGTTTGGAAAACCTGCAACTGGAGCAAGTGGATATTGAAGAAACCACCACCCAGTTTGATATTACTTTTTCGATTCAGGAAACTGCTCATGGTTTAACCGGTAATGTAACATACAGCACAGGATTATTCAGAGAAGAAACAATTGCGCGCATGGTACAGCATTATGAGCAGTTGTTACAATCCATCATTACAACGCCGGAATCTCCTATAGGCGCCTTGCCTATGCTCAGTTTCAATGAAGCAGCGCAATTGATGGAACTATCCGGTGTTCTCCCGGAAGCAGCAGTAGTCTATCCACATGGTCAGACTTTGCCGGAGTTGTTTAGTTTACAGGCGGCGCGTACCCCTGATGCAACGGCCCTGGTATTTGAAAAGGATTCGCTAACCTACCGTGAGCTGGACGAACGCTCAAATCGACTGGCACACTACCTGCAGCGCCAGGGAGTTGCAAACGGCGCATTGGTTCCCCTTTGCCTGGAACGTTCATTAGAGATGATCATCTGTATATTGGGTGTCCTGAAAGCAGGCGCAGCATACGTGCCTATTCATCCTGATGAACCGGCGGATCGTATTCGTTATATGCTGGCTGACACATCTGCGACTGTAGTGGTTGGCAGTCGTAACAGTGTACATAAATTTGCCGGAAATGCAGTGCATGTCATTTGTGCGGATGATGAACGGATATATCATTGCAGTGATGTTTGTCAGGATAGATGCTCGTTCTCCACGGCATTGCAAGGATCTGATCTGGCATATGTAATTTACACATCGGGCTCTACGGGTTTGCCCAAAGGTGTACTGATAGAACATCATAGTGTGGTAAACCTGGTTACTTACCAGGGAGTCAGGTTTGGAATTACTCCTGCAGAACGAATACTGCAGTACTCGAATTACAATTTTGATGCCTCGGTAGAACAAATATTTTTAGCGCTGCTTCACGGAGCTGCGTTGGTGCTGATCAATGAGTCAGTGCGTCTTGATATGAACGCGTTGGAAAGGTTATTGCATGAGGAAAGGATTACCCACTTACATGCTACACCAGGTATATTGGAGTTATTGACGCCAGGCCGTTACAACGGATTAAAACGGGTCATCTCCGGAGGAGAATATTGTAGCCGCAACCTGGCGATGAAATGGAAGGATGATACAGATTTTTATAACGAATACGGCCCCACCGAAACCACAGTAACAGCTGCGGAATATCACAGTCAGTTTGCAGCAGATGATTGGCAGGATGTTATACCTATAGGCCGTGCCGTTGCCAATACACGTCTTTATGTGTTGGATAAATGGCAGCAACCGGTACCTATAGGCATTCCTGGCGAACTGTTTATAGGTGGGGTACAGGTCGCACGCGGTTATCTGAACCGCGATGAACAGACAGCCGCCGCCTTTTTAACAGACCCCTTTATATCCGAAGGCAGGATGTATAAAACCGGAGATATTGTCCGCTGGCTCCCTGATGGAAACGTAGAGTATATTGGTCGTGCCGATAATCAGGTGAAGATCCGTGGCTACCGCATAGAACTCGGGGAGATAGAAAATGTATTGCAGCAATGTGAAGAGGTTAAAGAAGGAGTCGTGGTGGTTAGAACAGACAACCAGGACAACAAATACCTGGTTGCTTATGTAGTGCCTGAAGGAACATTTGAGAAAACAGTCATTATACAATACCTGCAAAACAAGTTGCCCGCTTATATGATACCATTTCAGCTTGTCGGTGTAAACAAACTACCCTTGACCGCTAATGGAAAGATAGACAGACGCGCTTTACCTGATCCGGAAGAATCCATGCAAAATGCCTATGTAGCCCCTCGTAATGAAACAGAGGAGAAGCTGGTAACCATCTGGCAGGAACTATTGCATAAACCAACTATAGGTATATACGATAACTTTTTTGATCTGGGTGGCCACTCGTTGTTGAGCATACGCCTGATCTCCAAAGTCCGTGAAACACTGCAGGTAGAAATTTCATTGGCCACCTTCTTTGAGCTGGCTACAATTGAAGGCTTGTCAAGATATATAAGTGTTAATCAGCCAGATAGTATATCTGATGATGGCTTTAAAACTATTCAATTATAAGCGGTGGCTCCCTCTATCACGTTAAAAAAAATCACATGTCTGATCGTAAACTAATTGACATAATAGCTTTATTGGAAAAAGCTAATGAATATGGTGTGAAAATATCTCTCCACGAGGATGAGCTGGTAGTAAAAGTGCGTGAAGAGAAAAGTATTGATGGCGCCTTGTTACATGAGTTAAAGCATAATAAGGCGCACCTGATCAAATACTTGCAACAGGAAAAACAAAATAAATCGGCAATAACGGAACGCAATAAAGTAACCCCTGCTGTAAGAACAGCAGCAACGCATATCCCGTTATCGTATAGCCAGGAACGTTTGTGGTTTATTGATCAGTTGCAGGGTAGCAAACAGTACCACATACCAGCTGTACTACAGTTGAAGGGTAGATTGGATCGAACTGCACTATCGGGTGCTTTACGGACAATTGTGAACCGGCATGAGATACTACGCACTGTGATTGAGCAGAACGATGGTATTGCCGGTCAGCGTATCCTGGATAAAGATCAATGGCAATTAACCGTCATTGAAGATGACCATTACGAAGCTGATACCGCCGCGTTGCGGGAATATATAGAGGGCCTGATTGACACACCGTTTAATTTGTCTGCAGATCATATGTTGCGGGCACATTTAATCCCGCAGGATACTGAAACGCATATCCTCGTGGTTACTATGCATCATATTGCTTCAGATGCATGGTCTGCTGGTATTATCCTACGCGAATTGGCATTGTTGTATCAGGCCTATACAGAGGGGTGTTCTCCGGAACTCTCTCCTTTGTCCATTCAATATGCGGATTATTCCATCTGGCAGCGAAGTCATTTGTCAGAAGAAAGGCTGGAGAAAAAACTGAATTATTGGAAGGAGAAGTTATCTGACAATCTGCTGCTGCAATTGCCCATCACAGAAAGCGTAACAACTGCCCGCAACCACAATGGTGCAAGTGTATCGGTTAACCTTCCCGGCGATGTAGCGGATCAGCTGCAAAAGCTGTCCCGCCAACAGGATACCACACTATTCATGACCATGCTGACAGCTGTGCAGGTACTGTTATTCCGTTATAGCGGGCAAACGGACATTAGTACCGGTTATTCCCTGGCAGGCAGGCAGCAACAGGAACTGGAAGATCTGATCGGCTTTTTTGTGAATACGCTGGTATTGCGTAGTGATCTGAGTAAAGATCCTACTTTTATTTCACTGTTGCAGCGGGTGAAAGCCAGCACCGTTGAAGCATATGAGTACCAGGACACACCTTTTGGAAAGATAGTAGAGACGGTGGTGAAAGACAGAGACGCACATCAGAATCCCTTATTCCAGGTTATGTTTGTCATGCAACATGCGGCTGCCTTAAAGGGAATCCGTTTAGGGGAGATGGCCGTAACTGCGTTGCCATTTGATCGCGTAGCTGCCCGGTTTGATTTGACTTTCTTTGTTACAGAAAATGAGGATGGTTTAAACATTGATATCATCTATCGTAACGATTTATTCCGCCTGGAAACGATTACCAGGATGGCAGCGCATTTTGAGCAACTGGTTTTATCTGTTGTAGAAAATCCGTTACAGGAAATAAGCCTGCTATCTATGTTGCCGGCAGAGGAGGCTGCGCTGTTAAAGGATGTATTCAGCGGAGATGTAGTGGTACCACGTGCAGCGGCGAAAGATAATGTAACGGATTTGTTCTCCGCTCAGGTGGCCCGCATGCCATCGGCCACCGCCTTGGTCTTCGAGACGTCTGCACTGAATTACCTTGAACTGGAAGAGCAGTCTAATCAATTGGCTCACCACCTGCGGCGCCTGGGGGTTACAACCGGTTCGCTGGTAGTGTTGTGTATAGAGCGGTCACCTGAAATGATCATAGGATTACTGGGTATCCTGAAAGCGGGTGCTGCTTATGTGCCTGTTGATCCCGATTACCCGCAGCGTATTGACTATGTGCTGTCAGATACGGGTGCACGGGTGGTTGTCAGCAGCAATACCTGCCGGGGATTGGTGAAGGCTGGTATAGTGGATCATATTGTTGCGCTGGATGGAGATACTGATATGCTCTGCCGTTACCCTGTTACGGCTGTATCAACAACCATAGGCGCATCCGGTCTCGCTTATGTAATCTATACATCCGGGAGCACAGGCAATCCGAAAGGAGTGATGATTACCCACGGTAACCTGCTTGATTACTTATCTGGTTTACAGACGGCCCTGCCAATAGCTGACTGTCATTCATTTGCTTTATTGGCGGGCATTGCCACGGATCTTGGTAATACGGTACTATATCATGCATTAACCAGTGGGGGCTGCCTGCACCTGTTTACGAAGGATACGATTAATGATAGTGAAAAATTACAGGCATATTTTTCTGAGCATTCAATTGACTGCCTGAAGATAGTGCCGTCACACTGGAAAGCGCTATCCGCTGATACCTTACTGCTGCCGGCCAGGCTGCTGATATTTGGCGGTGAGGTGCTGGACGCCGATGTAGTTACCCGCATATTTTCTTCTGGTAATCCCTGTATGGTGGTGAATCACTATGGACCCACAGAAACGACAATCGGAAAATTACTGCATATCGTAGAAAGGGGCCGGGTATATGACCAGTATATACCTATTGGCAAACCCTTTTCTAATAGCCGCGTCTATGTATTGAGTGATCGCTTACAGTTATGCCCGGTAGGCATACCCGGGGAACTCTATATTGGTGGCGATGGTGTTGGGGTTGGCTATCTGAATAATATCGCGTTGACAGCAGAACGGTTTATAACCGGTCCGTTTAATAATAATGAGCGTCTTTATCGGACAGGAGATATCGTGAAATACTTACCGGATGGTAACATCCTGTTTTTAGGCAGGAGAGATGATCAGTTAAAGATCCGCGGCTACCGTGTAGAACTGGATGAGATAGCACGGGTGATAGAAAGCGCTCCTGGTATATTACAGGGAGTTGTGTTATATCATGGAGAAAAGGGTGGTCTGCAACGATTGACTGGTTATGTAGTGACTACGGATACTTACAGCATAAGTGCTGTAAATGCTTACTTGCAGGAGCATTTACCGGATTATATGATTCCATCTGATTTAGTGGTACTGGACAAATTTCCGTTGCTTTCTAATGGTAAGATAGACCGGAAATCGTTACCCGGCCCCACGAAAGAAGTCCGGGAATCAAATGATATTGCGTCGGAGAATGTAACCGAACAATTACTCTCCGCTATCTGGTGCTCGCTGTTGGAGCTGGACAGTGTAAGACGACTGGATAATTTTTTTACATTGGGAGGCCATTCTTTGCTGGCTATCCGCCTGGTATCGGCTATCCGCAAAACACTTCAGATGGAAGTGTCCATAGGAGATATTTTCGATTATCCTACGATTGCATCATTGGCGACATACCTGGACCAAACTTCGGGCCGGCCGGTTTTGTCTGCCATCAGACATTATGAGCCGCGTCCGGCCCATATCCCCTTATCATACAGCCAGGAGCGTTTGTGGTTTATTGACCAGCTGACAGGCAGTGTGCAGTATCACGTGCCCTATGTATTGCGTTTAAGCGGACAATTGAATCGTGAGGCACTGGGGCATGCGTTGCAGGAAATAGTGAACCGGCATGAAGTGTTGCGAACCGTTGTCGTGGAGAGGGATGGCCAACCTTGTCAGCAGGTACTGGACAGCAACCAATGGCAGCTGGTAATAGCGACAGATACTTTGTTTAAAGAGGGTTCACCGGAGTTGCAAGCGTATATAACAGATTTGATCCAACAGCCATTTAACCTGTCAGAAGATCACATGCTGCGCGCCCATCTGATCCGGCTTACGGATGCAGAACACCTGCTGGTTTTAACAGTGCATCATATGGCATCAGATGAATGGTCGCAGGATATTTTAGTGCGCGAGCTGGTGGATCTGTATACAGCCCGTACCACCGGTCATACTGTGCAGTTGCCGGTATTACCTGTACAGTATACAGATTATGCATTGTGGCAACAGGATTGCCTTTCTGGCACTATGGCAGCGCAACAGCTGGCATACTGGAAACAGCAACTGGAAGGAGCAGCGGTTTTATCGCTGCCGCTTGATTACACACGGCCAGCTGTGCAGAGTATGCGTGGCGGCCTCGTTTCCCGCAGGATTGATCCGGCGGTGACACAGCAATTGCGGCAATTGAGCCAGGAACAGTACGCCACATTATATATGACCATGCTGGCGGCTTTCAAGGTATTGCTGTATCGCTATAGCGGGCAAACGGATATCTGTGTGGGAAGCCCGGTCTCAGGAAGGGTTCTTCAGGAGTTGGAAGGGTTGATTGGTTTCTTTATCAATACATTGGTGTTGCGAAATGACCTGAGTAATAATCCTTCATTTATCACCTTATTACAACGGGTGAGAGCAACTACGTTAGATGCATATGCGCATCAGGAAGTGCCTTTCGCAAAAATAGTGGAGGCAGTGGTAAAGCAGCGGGAAGTTGGTCTCAACCCTTTATTCCAGGTAATGTTTGTATGGAAAAAGAGCAATGGCTTGTCGCAGGTACGTTTACCGGATATAGCGCTTTCGGCCGATCCTATACAACATTCAACTTCAAAGTTCGATATGACATTTTTTGTCGCCGAAGAACAGGATGGATTGGAAGTAAGTGTGGAATACTGTAAGGATCTGTTTAAAGAAACGACGATTATACGGTTACTGACTCACTTTGAGCAGTTGTTGTGTTCCATTGCAACATCGCCCACAGATAATATAGACGCTCTGCAGATGCTGAATGCAAATGAGGAACAACAATTACTGAAAACATTTAATGCTACCGCGGTATCCTATCCTGATACAACTATTACTGACTTATTTGCTAAACAGGTGGCGCGTATACCGGCTGCAACAGCAGTGGTGTTTGAAGACGAAACACTGAGTTATGAAGCATTAGACAGACGTGCCGGGCAGTTAGCAGACTTTTTATCCCGGAAAGGTGTAGGTGCAGACACGCTGGTGCCGGTTTGTATCGAAAGATCGTTGAATATGGTTGTGGCCATATTAGGCATATTGAAGGCCGGCGGTGCTTATGTACCGATGGACCCTGAGTATCCGGCAGCACGTATTCAATATATGATTGCAGATACCGGCAGTCACATCATACTCACCAGCCGCGCCTGCCGGGAGAAAGTAAGTGCTCATCCCGGTTTAGCGCTGATAGAAATAGATAGTGATTGGGAGCTGCCTGATACTACACAGGAGTATGTTACTCCGCTGAAACCAGACGCCAATTCCCTGGCTTATGTACTCTACACTTCCGGGACCACCGGTCAACCGAAGGGGGTGGAGATGCCTGCCGGCGCATTGGTAAATCTTTTGCTATGGCAGCAGGAACAGCTGGGAGATATCTCCGGGAAACGGGTGCTGCAATTCGCGAGCCTGAATTTTGATGCGAGTTTCCAGGAGATATTTTTACCACTCTGCTTCGGTGGTACGGTATATCTCATCGGGGAAGGGAAGCGCAGAGATATGAGCGAAATGCTTGGTCTGATAGAGCGATACGATGTTAATTATTTATTCCTGCCTTATGTGGTGCTGAAAAACCTATGTGAGTATGCAAAAGCTGCAAACCTATATCCACGCAGCCTGGAAGGGATATTTACGGCAGGAGAACAATTACGTCTGAGCGAAGACATCCGGGAATTAATGGATAGGGCTGATACCCGGTTATATAACTACTACGGCCCTACAGAAGCGCACGTGGTAAGTTCCTATGAAATAGTGGCAACAGACTTTGAAGAAAGGTTACTGCCACCCATTGGCGCACCGGTCAGCAATACGCAGCTATACATACTGGATGCTCAAAAAAGACTCTGTGGAAAGGGAATAGCCGGTGAATTGTATATCGGCGGGGTACAAGTGGCAAGAGGGTATTTAAATCAACCGGAACGCACACTTGAAAAATTTATACCAGATCTGTTCAGTACATCACCTGATGCCAGGTTGTATAAAACCGGAGATATCGCACGTTGGCTGGATGACGGCAATATTGAATACCTGGGGCGCGCAGACGATCAGGTAAAGATCCGTGGCTACCGCATTGAACTGGGTGAGGTGGAAAATGTGCTCCAGCAATGCGAACTGGTCAGGCAGGTAGTAGCAATGGTAAGGGGAGACAATCATACCGGGCACCGGCAACTGGTGGCTTATGTTGTTCCTGTGGGTGATTTTGACAGAAAAGGTATCATGGATTATCTCAGGAACAGGTTGCCGGAATATATGATACCAGGCCTGTTAATACCACTGGATAAACTACCGCTCACAGCTAATGGTAAAGTTAACAAAAACGCATTACCTGCGCCAGACAGCGCGATATTATCTACACAAGCTTATGTGGCTCCACGTACGCCCATTGAAAACACATTGGCAGGTATCTGGACTGGGCTGTTGGGAATATCACAGGCTGGCATATACGATAATTTCTTTGAGCTGGGAGGCCATTCACTGATGGCACTTCGTTTAATCGCTGCCATACGCAAGACCTTCGATATAAAAATATCCGTTAAACTATTCTTTCAGCTTGCAACAATTGAATCACTGGCAAGACATATCAGCGCTATTCAGCATGCAGCTACTGTTAGCCACAAAAATGTCAAGACCATTAAACTATAACCGGAAACCTTCATTTCTATCTTCATTAAACCCTTAAACATGTCTCAGGATAAATTAACGGCAACTATCGCGCTATTGGAAAAGGCCAACGAGAACGGAATCAGAATAACTATTGATAATGGTGAATTGATTGTACAGCTGGATGAGGAAAAAGAAATTGACAGCTCCTTTCTGTACGAACTGAAACATAATAAAACCCAATTAATAGCCTATCTGCATGAGGTCGGACAAAGTGAACAGGAAATTGCTGCGGATAAAAGTATAACTGCATTTCCCAGAAACGGATTGATAAATATTCCGTTGTCATATAGCCAGGAACGGTTGTGGTTTATAGATCAGCTGGAAGGCTCCGCTCATTACCATATCCCGGCCGTATTAAGACTAAACGGGCAGCTGAATGTAGAAGCACTTACCTGGTCGCTGCAAGCCATCGTAAACCGGCACGAAGTACTGCGCACAGTAGTAGATACCACAGCTGGTGCAGCTTATCAGCGCATACAGGAAAAAGATAACTGGCAACTGACACGCATAGACGAAGAGACCTATTATACGGATGAAGCAGCATTACAATCATTGATCCGGTCACTGATTTCCATTCCCTTTGATTTATCCGCGCATCATATGCTGCGCGCACATTTAATCCGGATTGGAGAAGCGGAACATATACTGGTAGCAACTATGCACCACATTGCTGCCGACGGTTGGTCTATGGGTATTATCGTCCGTGAGTTGGGAGCATTGTACAATGCTTATATCACAGGCCATACCGCTGTGTTACCCCCGTTGGATATCCAGTACGCAGATTATGCAATCTGGCAGCGTGACTACTTATCAGCGCCAAAGCTGAAGACAACACTTGAATATTGGGAGCATAAACTGGCGGGAGTAACTACTTTGCAATTGCCCACAGATTATGTGCGTCCTGCTGTACAGCGTAACCAGGGAGCTACAGTATCGTTTGACCTTGACAAGGAATTATCAGACCTGTTGCGACAGCTATCGCATCAACAGGGCGCTACACTGTTTATGACTTTGCTGGCTGCGTTTAAAGTATTACTGTATCGCTATACCGGCCAGGAGGATAGCTGTATTGGCAGCCCCATAGCTGGCCGGAACAGACAGGAGCTGGAAGGCCTCGTTGGCATTTTTATCAACACACTGGCATTGCGCAGCGATCTGGGTAATCAACCTTCCTTTATCTCTTTGTTGCAACAGGTAAAGGAAACCACTTTAGCCGCTTATGATCACCAGGAGGTGCCTTTTGAAAAAATAGTGGAGGCAGTAGTGAAGGAACGCGATATGGACCGGCATCCATTATTCCAGGTGGTGTTCTCGCTGCAGAATACCCCGCCGGTACCGGCGCTTCGTTTGGGAGAAGTGGAGTTATTGCCGGTAGAAGTAGAGCGCGTCACGGCGCAGCTGGATTTATCTCTTTCCATGCTGGAAACGGCGGCCGGATTAAGCGGAAGTATTGTATATAATGTTGACCTGTTCAGCAGGGAAACGATAGTCCGCATGACTACTCATTTTAAACAGCTGTTGCGATCTGTAGCAGCGGCCCCGCATTCACAGATAGGTAGCCTTACACTGCTTACAGCTGATGAAGCGCAGCAGTTACAAATAACTTTTAATGATACAGCCACTATTTTCCCGAAAGAAAAAACTGTTGCGGATTTATTCACATCACAGGCTATAGCTACACCCGGCGCCACAGCAGTACTATGGGGAACGTCCTCGCTCACGTACGGTGAACTGGATGTAAGATCAACGCAGCTGGCGCACTACCTGCGCGGCAAAGGCATTGTCCCTGAGATACCGGTAGCGGTTTGCATGACACCATCGTTGGAAATGATAGTAGGGATATTAGGTATCATGAAAGCCGGCGGTATTTATGTACCCATCGATCCGGAATATCCTGCTGAAAGAATAGGTTATATAATCGCAGATACCGGCGCAAATATTATATTAAGTAATGACACCCTGGTTCCGGCATTAAAGGCAGCAGCTCCCCTGGCGGAGATCATTCCCGCTGATGGAGGCTGGAGCTGTGTCGATTCGTATCCTGCCACAGCGTTGGCTACCAGGCCATCTGCTGAACATCTGGCATATGTGATCTATACTTCCGGGTCTACCGGACAACCCAAAGGGGTACAGGCAGTGCATCGTTCACTCGTTAACCTTATATATTGCCAGAGCAGGGCTTACAATATTAAAAAGGAAGAAAGGGTATTGTTGCTCTCGAACAGCAGCTTTGATGCGGCCATAGAACAAATATTTTTCGCGTTGCTGAATGGCGCAGCGCTGGTTTTAGTCACCAGGGAGATACTGCTGGATATTCATTTGTTTGAACAGTTGCTGAGTGAGCAGCAGATTACTCATCTGGAAGCTACTAACGGATTCCTGGTACATGTAACACCAGGCCGCTATAATGGGCTGAAAAGGGTCATTTCCGGTGGCGAACAGTGTCAGGTTGCGCTGGCGGAGAAGTGGAGCCGTTTCGTTGACTTTTATAATATCTACGGACCTACAGAAACGACGATATCTGCTACTGTTTACCGTTATGTACCGGATAGCTTGCATCATTTGTCTGCCCTGCCCATTGGTGCGCCATTACCCAACGTACAGGTTTATATACTGGACGCGCATGGGGCGCTGGCTCCTATAGGAGTGGCCGGCGAAATTCACATTGGAGGTGAAGGCGTTACGCGCGGGTATTTAAATCGTCCGGATTTAAATGCGGAAAAATTTATAGAAGATACCTTCAGCAATAACACCGGTGCAAAAATGTATGCAACCGGAGATATCGGGAAATGGCTGCCCGATGGTACCATTGTATTTCTTGGCCGCAAGGATGAACAGGTAAAAATCCGTGGTTACAGGATAGAGCCGGCTGAGATAGCGTTGGTATTGGAACAGTCTCCTTTGGCAAAACAGGCAGTAGTAGTGGCAGGCAGCGAACAAGGTCGTGATCAACAGGTCTACAACCGGTTAACAGGATATATCGTGCCTGATGGCGTGTTGGATATAGAAGAAATATATGCTTACCTGGAAAGTAAGCTGCCTGCACATATGATTCCGTCCTTCATTGTTGCGTTACCGGAATTCCCGCTTACAGCCAATGGTAAAATTGACAAAAAGGCGTTACCACAACCCAATGGCGAAGTACAACACAAGAACGGGTACGTAGCGCCGCGTGATAAAACCGAGCAGCAGTTGGCGCAAATCTGGCAGGATTTGCTGGGAGTATCACAGGTAGGTATACACGATAGTTTCTTTAAATTGGGCGGACACTCACTGTTGGTAATGCGTTTAATGTCTGTGATGCATAAAGAACTGGATACGGTAGTATCTATGAAAAACTTATTCCTGCATCCTACCATAGCCGGATTATCTGCCTACCTGAAGGCACAACATAATAACGCGGCGTTACCACCTGTTGTACCCGTCGTGAGGCCGGCACATATTCCATTATCGTATAGCCAGGAGCGTTTATGGTTTATTGATCAGATGGAGGGTAGTGTACAATATCACATACCTGCATTGTTGCGGTTGGAGGGTAACCTGGATATAGCTGCGCTGTCACGCGCTTTACAAACGATCATAAACCGGCATGAAGTATTACGCACCGTAATTGAACAGGAGGATGGAATCGCTTGTCAGCGTGTGTTGGATAAGGACTTATGGAAATTACCTGTAATAGATGAGTTGGTATACAAAACCAATGAGGCAGCCTTGCAGGATTATGTCAGAACATTGATCAACACACCGTTCGACCTCTCTGCAGATCATATGTTGAGAGGGCATTTGATCGTACTGGATGAGAATAAATACCAACTCGTGATAACCCTGCATCATATCGCTGCAGATGCCTGGTCAATAAGTATTATTGTACAGGAACTGGTAGCGTTATATGAGGCATATACGGCAGGGCGTCCTTTACAGCTGGCGCCACTGCCCGTTCAGTATGTGGATTATGCTATCTGGCAACGGACCCATTTATCCGGGGAGGTGCTGGAAAGGAAGCTGGATTACTGGAAAGAAAAGCTGACGGGAGTAAAAGTGTTAGCCTTGCCGGTTGATTTCAGGCAACCCCCGCTGCAAAGCATGGATGCAGGGAAGATTACATTTGGTATTGATAGTCATTTATCCGGGCAACTGCAGGAGTTATCGAATCAGCAGGGGACTACTTTGTTTATGACGCTGCTGACGGTTTTCAAGGTATTACTGTATAGGTATACCGGGCAGGATGATATTTGTGTGGGTTGCTCTACGGCGGTTCGGCCGCAACAAGTGCTGGACGGATTGATTGGCTTTTTTGTCAATACCCTGGCGCTGCGCAGCCATCTGCAAGGGGATTCCACTTTTGTATCCCTGTTACAGCAGGTGAAAATAACTACCCTCGATGCATATGATCATGCGGATGCACCATTTGAGAAAGTGGTGGAAACAGTAGTAAAGGAAAGAGGAACAGATAGAAATCCCTTGTTCCGGGTAATGTTTGTAATGCAGCAGGGTGCTGATACACCGGAACTTCGTTTGGGTAACGTTATACTATCCGGAGATACGACGGAGCACACCACCGCCAAATTTGACATTAACTTCTCGATAGTTGAAAGTGAAGACGGTTTACAGATCGGAATTACTTACCGCAATGATTTATTCCGCGCTGAAACGATTGCCGGAATGGCAAAACATTTTGAGCAACTGTTGTTGTCTGTTGTAGAGAACCCGGCAGCAGAAATAAGTCTGTTGTCTATGTTGTCAGCAACGGAAGTCGGCCGGTTGCAGGAAATATCAGGTAACGGCGTGACAGTGACACGTGCGGTAGCCGGCGACAACATCGCTGATTTGTTTTCCGCACAGGCACGCCGCACCCCATCGGCCACAGCACTGGTTTTTGAATCATCCACGCTGCGTTATCACGAACTGGAAGAACAATCCAATCAACTGGCGCATCACCTGCGCAACCTGGGTGTTAAAACGGGTACACTGGTACCATTGTGTATAGAACGTTCAATAGAGATGATAGTGGGATTGCTGGGTATCCTGAAAGCAGGAGGGGCTTATGTACCTGTTGATCCTGATTATCCGCAGCGTATCGGTTATATGCTGGCGGATACCAGGGCGAAGGTTGTTGTCAGCAGCGCAACCTGCCGGGGATTGTTTGGAACCGGCGAGGGGATGCGCATCGTTGCATTGGATGAAGACAAGGATACGCTCAGCCGTTACCCTGTTACCAGCGTGGCTGCGGCAGTGGAGGCAGCTGATCTTGCTTATGTGATCTATACTTCCGGTAGCACCGGTAATCCTAAAGGGGTAATGATCTCCCACGGCAACCTGCTGGATTATTTATCTGGCCTGGAAGCAGCGCTGCCCATATCCGGATGTCAATCATTCGCCTTGCTGGCAGGCATATCTACAGATTTAGGTAACACTATATTATATCATGCATTAACAAGCGGAGGTAGCCTGCATTTGTTTACCCGCGAGATGATCAATGATAGTGAAACGTTACAGGCCTATTTTTCCGCGCATGTGATTGACTGCTTAAAGATTGTTCCCTCGCATTGGAAGGCCTTGTCTTCTACCGGAGATCTGCTGCTGCCGGCAAAGCTGCTGATTTTTGGAGGGGAAGTGCTGGATGCTGGCGTCACTGCCCGTATATTTTCTTCCGGCAGCAACTGTATGGTGGTTAATCACTATGGCCCAACGGAAACGACTATAGGAAAGTTATTGCATATAGTAGAAAGAGAACGGGAATATGATCAGTATATCCCTATTGGACGGCCCTTCTCCAACAGCCAGGCTTATGTGCTGAGTGACCGGTTACAACGTTGCCCGGTAGGTATTCCGGGAGAGCTATATATCGGAGGGGATGGAGTGGGGCGTGGTTATCTGAATAATGCGGAGTTAACATCTGAGCGGTTCATCGCAGATCCATTTAATTCCGGAGGCCGCCTTTACCGTACAGGAGATATCGTTAAATATCTGCCGGATGGCAATATCATGTTCATCGGCAGAAGGGACGATCAGTTAAAGATCCGTGGCTACCGCGTAGAGCTGGAAGAGATAGCCCGCGTGCTGGAAGATAGCCCTGGTGTATTACAGGGAGTGGTCGTGTACCAGGGAGAAGAAGGAGGGCTTCAAAGGTTGACGGGCTATGTGGTAACCACCGCCGGTTATAATCGCAACGCTGTGGAAGCGTATTTGCAGGAGCGGTTACCTGATTACATGATCCCTGCGGCATTGGTGGTGATGGACGAATTTCCGCTACTGGCCAACGGGAAAATTGACAGGAAAGCACTGCGGGCTCCGGTAACTGATGGCGGAGGGCTGGACAATGGCGCACCCGAAAGTGTAAGAGAACAACAGCTGGCGGATATCTGGTGTTCGTTGCTGGAAATGGAACAGGTAGGCAGGCAGGATAATTTCTTTGCATTAGGAGGCCATTCCTTACTGGCTATCCGCCTGGTATCGGCTATCCGCAAAACATTGCAGGTAGAAGTATCCATAGGAGACATCTTCGATTATCCCACCATCGCAACGCTATCAGCACACCTGGATCAAACTTCAGACCGGCCGGTACTGTCGGTTATCAGGCGCTATAACCCACGTCCCGACCGGATTCCACTATCGTATAGCCAGGAACGTCTGTGGTTTATTGACCAGCTGACGGGTAGCGTACAGTATCATGTGCCACATGTACTGCGTTTAAGCGGGCAACTAAACCGTGAAGCGCTGGCAAATGCGTTGCAGGAAATAGTGAATCGCCACGATGTGTTGCGAACCGTGATGGTACAGCAGGATGGTATTGCTTACCAGCGCACACAAGATAAAAATCTGTGGGAACTCTCTGTAGTAAATAACCCGGTATATAAAGATGATCCTGCCGCCTTACAGGATTTCACAAGATCGTTAATAGATATGCCGTTTGATCTCTCGCAGGATCACATGCTGCGCGCGCATTTAATAGTGCTCACACCAGAAGAATATGTATTGGTGGTAACCATGCACCATATTGCGTCTGATGCATGGTCGAAAAGCATTATTGTGAGAGAGCTGGCTGAATTGTATAGCGCCGGCGTGGACAATCGTCCGGCTCAACTGCCCGCACTGTCTATTCAGTACACCGACTATGCTATCTGGCAGCGCGAATATTTGTCGGCAGAAATACTGGCGCAAAAACTTGGTTACTGGAAAAATAAGCTGACGGATATTGCAGCCTTACAGTTGCCGACTGACTATGCGCGCCCCGTTTTTCAAAGTACCCGTGGTGCCGGTTATAATTTCATGCTTAGCCGCGAATTAGCGGATCAGCTGCAGGCATTGTCCCGCCAGCAGGATACCACCCTTTTTATGACCTTGCTGACTGCTTTTAATATATTGTTATACCGGTACAGTGGCCAGGAAGATATCTGTGTAGGTACTTCTATCGCTGGCCGTTCGCAGTCGGAATTAGAGGGGCTGATAGGCTTCTTTATCAACACATTGGCCTTACGTACAGATGTAGGCAACGATCCTGCTTTTACGGCCTTGTTGAAGCAAGTGAAACAGACTACGCTGGAAGCCTACGATCACCAGGAAATACCTTTTGAGAGAATTGTAGAGGTAGTGGAGAAAGACAGGGATATGAGCAGAACTTCCTTATTCCAGGTGATGTTCGAACTCTTTAATACACCAGACGCACCTGGCATAGATCTCAAAGATCTGCAGTTATCCTCCGATCATGTGGAGCACATCACTACGTTATTTGATATGGGTGTATCCTTTGTTGAACTGGAAGACGGATTAAGCGGACATGTTGAATATTGTGCAGATCTGTTCAGCAGGGATACTATATCGCGGATGATGGGGCATTTTGTACAGTTATTGCAGGCCATTGTACAGACACCTGGTGCAAATATCAGTGCATTTACGATGCTAAGCCCGGAGGAAGAACATAAATTACTGACTACATTCAACGATACCGTCTTTTTCTATCCGCATGATAAAACCTTGCCGGCATTGTTCGGCATGCAGGCCTTCCGTAAGCCGGATGCGGTAGCCGTTTGGTTTGAAGGCAACCCGCTAAGTTACCGGGAGCTGGACAGGCAGTCGGATCAGCTGGCGCATTACCTGGTAGATAAAGGCGTGAAAGCAGATCAGCTGGTGCCTGTCTGCACAGAACGTTCCCCGTGGATGCTGGTGGCGCTGCTGGGTATTCTGAAAGCAGGTGGCGCTTATGTGCCGGTAGACCCTACTTATCCTGCGGCACGCATGGCCTATATAGTGGAAGATTGTAAAGCCAGCATACTGGTGAGCAGTCGCTATGGTAAGGATAAGGTACCAACAATTCCGGGCGTGGATATCGTCGTAGTAGAAGATGTAGTGGAATCACCTTTCGTTGAAGCGATACGTTAGTAAACATACCGTCTCCGCGGGATCTGGCTTATGTGATTTATACCTCCGGTTCTACGGGGCATCCTAAGGGGGTGATGGTGGAGCATGGCGGCATGCTGAACCATTTATATGCGAAGATAAACGACCTGGATATAGACCAGGATACGGTGCTGGCATTTACTGCTTCTTACACTTTTGATATATCTGTCTGGCAGATGTTTGCC
>NZ_DATLKJ010000164.1:0-44694 GCF_035538455.1 Chitinophaga sp. | reverse complement strand
AGATCCTTAAATATCGTGATTATTGCCATATAGACAAAATTGAAATGAGTGATTATTGCAACTCCAGGACTACTACCGAAAATGGTGGGAGCTTCAATGTAATACTATTGTTCTTCAGCGAATACTCCCTGAATACGGCCGGTTTTATTTTGTCTGGCGAGGTGAAGGTATTACAGTCCTGTAAACGGGACGAGGTGAGGATACGGCCTGTTATATGACGATAGCCGGTTTCACCGGTTTGCAGCGTTATTTCCTGCGCCGCCGTGGCATGGATGTTAGCCAGGGAGATATGGGTAAGTCCGCTTTTATCCCTGGAAGCAGACACAGAAACGGCAGGCAGCTTTTCCTTCTCCAGCGTATAATCGTTACAGTGAATATCTATGGGTATCAGGGTTGCATCCTGGTGCACGTTGTACATCTCCATCACATGATAGGTAGGTGTCAGCAGCAGCTGGCTGCCTTTGGTAAGGACCACTGCCTGCAACACATTTACAGTCTGCGCGAGGTTGGCCATACGTACACGGTCTGCATGGTTATTGAAAATGTTCAGCGTAGCTGCGGCTATCATAGCATCGCGCATGGTGTTCTGCTGGTAAAGGAAACCAGGATTAGTACCCGTTTCCACATTATACCATCCTCCCCACTCATCTACAACCAGGGCTACACGTTTCCGGGGATCATACTTATCCATAATAGCAGCATGCCTGCTCACCAGCGTGTCCATCAGGAGAGCGCTCCTCATCGTCTGAAAATACTGCCGCTCTGTAAAGTCCACCGCATCGCTTTTCTGATTCCAGTTTATCACAGCATAGTGATGCAGCGCCACCCCTTCCAGGAGATGCTGCGGAATGTTCTTCATGAGCATTTCTGTCCAGTTGTAATCGCCGGAATTAGCGCCGGAAGCAATCCGGAAGAGATGATCATTCCCCCAATCGGCATGCATAAAGGTGGCATACTTACGGTAGAGGTCCACATAATACTCCGGACGCATGTTGCCGCCGCAGCCCCAGGCTTCGTTCCCTACGCCCCAGTAGCGCACTTTCCAGGGCGCTTTGCGGCCGTTCTGTTCACGCAGTTTCGACATCGGGCTGATGCCATCGAAATTAACATACTGCACCCAGTCCGACAGCTCCTGCACAGTGCCGCTACCCACGTTACCCGCCAGGTAAGGCATTGCCCCCAGCTCCTCGCACATGTCAAGAAAATCATGCGTCCCGAAGCTGTTATTCTCCGTTACATTTCCCCACCAGGTATTTACAATAGTCGGGCGTCTATCTTTCGGACCTATGCCGTCTTTCCAGTGATACGTGTCGGCAAAACATCCGCCAGGCCACCGCAACACCGGTACCTTCAGCCTCCGCAACGCATCAATAATGTCTTTTCTTACCCCCTTCGTATTGGGAATACGGGAACTGTCACCCACATAAAAACCATCATAGATACATCGCCCGAGGTGCTCTGCAAAATGTCCATAGATATTACGGCTGATCACCGGCGCGGATGGGTTGTTACGCAATGTAACAGTGTTCTGTGCTGCGGCCACAACGGTAAGCAGCAGGCATAGCATTAGCTGGCTGATAAAACGGATCTGATTCATAACAGGAATAATATTTCGTGCAACTAAGAAACAAAATAATTGTCAACAATACAATTATTATTTATAAATGATGCCAAAATAAAAATGCAGACGTCTATTAATCAATTAAATTTGTGCGCACCAAAAAATAAATATCATCATGAAACATGTTGTTCTGGCCAGCACTTCCACCCTGTATGGAGATACTTATCTGGCGTACCTGCAGCCCGTAATGAAGCACCTGTTTGCAGGCATACGCGAAATAGTTTTCATCCCCTATGCAAGGCCGGGCGGTATCTCCCATGATGATTACACCGCAAAAGCCGCAGCAGCCTTTGCTCCGCTGGGCATTACCGTACGCGGGCTGCACACTTTTGATGATCCCGCTGCAGCCATACGCAATGCGGAAGGATTCTTCACCGGCGGCGGCAACACCTTCCTGCTGGTGAAAGTATTATTGGAAAACAGTTTGATGAGTGTGCTGAAGGAAACCGTGGAAAGTGGCCGGCCTTACATGGGCTGCAGCGCCGGCAGCAATATCGGCGGTATATCCATGCAAACGACCAATGACATGCCGATTGTTTATCCCCCCGGATTCCAGACAATGGGACTGGTACCGTTTAACCTCAACCCTCATTACCTCGATCCTGTTCCTGACCTTCCCCATATGGGAGAAACCAGGGAAACGCGCATCCGTGAATTCCATACACAGCATACCACGCCTGTAGTAGGCCTGCGTGAAGGCAGCTGGATACACCTCAAAGGGGAAAACATAACGCTGGAAGGCCCGCTGACAGCCCGCATCTTCGAAGCCGGCAAGGAACCTTACGAAATACCCGCCGGCAGCAGCCTGGCACAGCTCGGCTAAAAAATTATTAAACGAACAGATATTCGTTTATATTTACGTATATGCGTTTAAGAGATGAACTAAAGGAGGCGGCTATCCGGGAGAAAGCCATTGAAATGATCGTTCACGAAGGCTTCGATGGACTTAGCATGCATAAGCTGGCGAAAGCAGCGAACATTTCTGTTTCCACCATCTACATCTATTTTAAAAACAGGGAAGACCTGCTGAATCAGCTGTATATCTTTGTGGCCGATCTCTTTGCGAGAGAGACATTAAAGGGTTTTGATCCGGAGATGGACCTGGAAGAAGGCCTGTGGCTGCAATGGAAAAACCGTTACCGCTACATACGTCAGTATCCCCTGCACTACCATTTCTCAGAGCAGTTCCGCAACTCCCCCCTGATACACCAGCAGGAGATAACGGAAGACCGCTTCCGCAGCGCCATGAACAAATTTGTGAAGCACGCCGTACAGAAAAAACAACTGGCGGATCTCCCCCCGGAAGTATTCTGGGCGCTGGCTTACGGCCCGTTCTATATACTCGTAAAATTTCATCTCGACAATACCACTATGTCGGGCAAACCCTTTTCAATGGGCGAGCAGAAGATGCGGCAAACATTTGAGCGCGTGATGCAATCCCTGAAGATGTAGGGATTTATTTAAGTAGCTATGTAGCTATTTAAAATGCAGCGAAGATCTGCCATTGTTTTGATAACAGTTAATCTTCGCTGCATTTTAAATAACTACATAACCAAATAGTTACATAACTAATAACTAATAACTAATTACTACTTCGCTATATCTATTTTTACTTTCTTGTTCTTGATACGCTGATCCTTGATGGCATGCAGCACATGACTTGCCTTCGATTTTACCACAGCCACGAATGAGAAGAAATCCTTCACTTCTATCAACCCGATATCTTCCTTCTTGAGCATTCCTCTGTTGGTGAGGAAACCCACAATATCCACCTTGTTCACTTTATCCTTCTTGCCCGCGGCAATGAAGAGGGTAGTCCATTTGGGCTTATCCGGCAGTTCAGCGGTAGCTGGCAGTGTGATGGTCTCTGTTTCCTCTGCGTTCACATAAGGCATCAGTTTCTCATCCGGCGCTATAATAATGATAGCTGTACCGCTGGCTTCCATCCTGGCAGTACGGCCATTGCGGTGCGTCCAGCTGTCTTCTGTATGCGGCAGGTGGTAATGCACGATGTACCGGATATTGGGAATGTCCAGCCCGCGTGCAGCCAGGTCTGTGGTAACCAGCACATTCACGGTCCCGTTACGGAACTTACAGAGCGCGTTATCACGCTGTTGCTGTTCCATAGCGCCATGATAGAAGGTATTGAGAATACCCTTTTCGGAAATCAGCTTGCTGGTGCGTTCCACGGCTTCACGGTGGTTACAGAACACAATAGTGGAGCGGTTACCCAGGAAACAGATCAGCCGGAACAAGGTATCGATCTTATCAGCTTCCGGAGACAATACCTGTTTTATAGCCAGTCTGGGTGCAATAACGCCGTCTTCCGGGAGGAAGTTAAGGCGCGCCGGGTTGTCCAGCTTCACGAAATCCGGTATCTCTACCGCTTCAGTAGCGGAAGTAAGGATATGTTTCTTTACCGCCGGTAACGACTCAACAATAAATGACACTTCTTCCTGGAAACCCAGTTCCAGCGTTTTATCAAATTCGTCCAGTATCAGTGTTTCAATGGCAGCGGTAGTAATGTTGCCTCTTCGTATATGATCGCCAATACGGCCGGGTGTGCCCACAATCACGGCTGGCGCCTGTATCAGGTTGTTTTCTTCCGTCTCACGCAGGTGGCCGCCATAACAGGCGGTGATCTTGTAGCCGGTGCCCATCTGTTTGAATACCTTCTCGATCTGCAAAGCCAGCTCACGCGACGGCACCACAATCATAGCCTGGGTACTTTTACTGGCAGGGTCCAGCAGCTCCAGCACAGGGAGCAGGAAGGCCAGCGTTTTACCGGAACCGGTAGCCGACAGCAGGATCACATCATTATGTTGCTTATTGGCATCCAGCGACGCCTGCTGCATTTCATTGAGTGTATCGATCTTCAGGGAGGAAAGAATATTTCCTAATGAGTACTTTCTTTTTTGCATCTGACCGCAAAAGTACGAAAATAAAATTTGGGGCTGGCGGAAGGGATATTAATCGGGGGAGCTTTCATTCATAGTCCTGAGGAGATCTTTGGCAGGTACAGTTTTAACATTACCATACATGTCACCTACAACAAGACCTTTGCCTTTTGCCGCGCGTTCCTCAGCAAGCTTACGAAAAGCCATACGCATTCCGCGTAAAACCTTTTCAGACAACTCTTTTATCTCTTTTTCCTTACTATCCATTGTAGTTACTTTGTTCTGAGATTACACCCCAAATATCGGGATTTAAAATTAATTTTTCATCATTCATTGCGCCACTGGCAATCACTTCAGGAATTCCATTCATATTGTCAACAACAGTCCATGCATCACATAAAGGAATATATATTTTTATTAGGTTAGGAAGTCCGCGATAATATCTGCGTTTGATGACTTCCGGTGGAATATTATGACCACCTTCCGCAACCCGGTCCGCAACCCTCTTTTTAGCAAAATCAGGAGAACTCAACCAAAAGAACAGCAATGTAACTTTATATCCATCCTCCTTCACCTTTTTGATCAACGATGCATAACTACGTGTTGATAACGTTGTTTCAAATGCGAAATCTACCTGCTCATCAATAAGATGATGGATACGCTGCAACATCATTCTTCCGGCTTCCACTGCCACACTTTCCGGATAAAATGGCGATAACCCCGCAGCAATGTTATCAGCATTCACAAACTCCCGGCAGTTCAGTATTTCAGGCAAAACGATGTAACTGGCGGTGGTTTTACCTGCCCCATTACAACCAGCTATGATATATAAATCTGGCATCTCTAAATTTAAGCAGAATTACCTTCCCCTTTCCTCTCTCAAAAAAAAATTCCATCAGAAAATAGGGTAAATGATAACAAGCGTGTCATTATCGAAACAATTTCAAAACACTGTATGCTGAGAATTTCATTTTGCCAACGGAAAACCATGTCAAACAAAAAACCTGCAACGAAACGGCGCCTTCTTCTGATCTCATTTACCTTATTGATGGCCAACAGCGCCAAAGCCCAACTGGGTGCAGCTTCGCTCAAAGGCCCGGGAATAGCTGTGAGTGCAGATTATCTGCCGGCCGTTCATTATATCAGGCCGGAAGACAGCGTTAAAACCGCCGCCACCAGCGTCCGCAAACGATACAATATCGGCGTGGGCTTCCTGCTCTCTTCCAGGATAGATACAGCTACCAAAAAAGTGCGCACCTGGAACTTAAATGCGTCTGCCTCTTACATGGAGTTTTCCAACAAGGATTATGAGAAAACCATCTTCCCGGAAAAACTGCTGGGTACACAAATAGGCCTGCAACATTACAGAACCCTGCGCGGACGCTGGAGTCTTTTCGTTGCCGTATCTGCCGGACTTTACAGCGATATGGAGAAGATTGACTACGACGATATTTTCCTCAATGGCGGTGTGCTCTTCATCAAACAAAAGAACGCTCATTTTTCATACGGTTTCGGCGTTGCATTGACCAATACATTCGGTGCCCCCATGATACTTCCTGCATTCATGATGCAATGGAAGAGCGGCAACCGCTTTAAAGTGGATATCAACATTCCTGAGAAGCTGTCTATATCCACCGCCCTAAGCCGGGCAGACGAACTGGCACTCGCACTGCGACTCAACGGTGCCGCCTATGATGTCGAAAAATCACCGGTTAAAAATGAAAGGCTGCTCGGATACCGCGAAGTCACTATCGGACTCGAAAACACCTGGCATGTTACAAAAAATCTGGACTTCACTGCTGCCGGTGGTTCTGTGCTGCTAGGCTCTGTCGACTTCCGGGAGAAAAGTTCATCCTTATTCAATTACGGAAATATATTTAAAGACAGGCCTGAACACAGACTTGCCACCGGGCTGTATCTCAGTGCCGGGTTGAGAATGAAATTCTGATCTTATGCTGATGCTTTTGCTGATACTGCTGATAAGAAAACTAAAACAGAAAACCCGCCAGGAGAAATTCTCCTGACGGGTCTTTTAATGCATATCAGACAATCTTCTGCTATCAGAATTTGTAGGAAACTGTTCCTACAAACTGGGTAGGCGGAATAGGATTGATGCTGTAGTTTTCGTGCACGTAATAGTTGTACGTATTTGTTATGTTAGACACTTTTGCAAGCACAGCGAAACGCTTGAAACTATATCCTGCGCTCAGGTCGAGGGTAGAGAACCCGGGAACGGAAATGAGCCTGTCTTTTGGTGTGATATTGCCTTTACTATCGGTAGTATTGTTCCATCCTGCATAACGCTGACCGAGGTAGTAGAAACTGGCGCCGAATTTCAGTCCTTTCAGCTTTGACTGCTGAATGGTATAGAAGGCACTGGCATTGGCAGTATGATTAGGATTACCAACCAGTCTTTCACCTGCTACAGAAGCATTCTTACCAGGTGTTTTTTCAATCGTCATGCTATTGTAGCTGTAACCAGCAATAACATCCAGACCTGGCAACGGATGACCGGCAATATCCAGTTCCACGCCCTGGCTGAGGGTTTCACCAATCAGCGCTTTAATGGTAGTGTTGTTGTTCGGTGTTACGCCGTCAGCCATGTAAGGAGCTGTCTGTGCGTAGTTGTTGTTGCGGATACGGTAAGCAGTAACATTTACAGACAATTGTCCTTTGAAGAAATCGTTCTTCACGCCCACTTCATACTGATTGATGATGGAGGGAGGCAGCGGGTTGCTGAAAACATCAAAGCCGGTATTCGGTGTAAAGGAATTGGAGTAGCTCGCAAAGATCGCTGTAGTGGGAATCGGCTTGTACACGATACCCAGACGAGGTGAAAATGCGTTATCGTATTTAGCAGGACTTGCTGTTTGGGTACCATTCAGGAAATTGTACACCACAGGCGCTTCGTTCTGCAGGTAAGAGAAACGGATGCCAGCCAGTACTTTCAGCTTCTCAGAGATGCTGATGAGATCCTGCACATAAATACCGAAACGGTTGATAGGTGTGTTGGTCCTGGTTTTCAGGGTATCTCCCACCGGCATATCTGTACGATATGGCAGCCTGTTTGGATCATACACATTGATAATATCGTAAATACCGGTTGTTTTGTTGATGGAAGGAACGCCGTAAGCATATACACCTGTCAGGTACCTGTCTGCATCTACCCCAGCCAGTACGGTATGCTCTACGCTACCCGTGCTGAATTTGCCGGTCAGGTCAATCTGTGCAGCATAATAGTCTTCATTGTTGGCATTCTTACCCAGCGGGCGGGCCCAGGTGCTGTCAGCCTTTGCCTGTATCCTTTCAACAGCGTAATAGTCACGCTGATATTTGGAGTATGCTACGGTACCACTCAGCGCCCAGTTAACATTGAACTTATGCTTGATGGTAGCGGATGCTGTACTCTGCTGCGTGTGGGCATACTGCCATGGTGCACCGTAGAATGTATTGCGGGGCACCTTTATAAGTGCGGTATCAGCGATCGAGCCGGTACCAAAATCAGGTGTGAAGTCATGTTTCAGGTAATCTCCCTGTACAAGCAGCTCTGTACGGTCGCTCAGTTTGAAGAGCAGGGATGGATTCACATAATAACGTTTAGAATGTACCTTATCGCGGTAGCTGTCAGCGGTTTCAAAACTACCGTTCACCCTGTAGGCTACTTTGGAAGAAATAGGGCCATATACGTCGAAGGCTGGCTTCAGCAGTCCGTAGCTGCCAGCTCTGAGGTTTATTTCCCCGCCGAAGTTGAATTTAGGTTGTTTGGTAACCATGTTCATCACAGCACCGGGAGCAACGTTACCATAAAGGATAGCGGTGCTGCCTTTCAGGATCTCCACCCGCTCAAGGCCGCTCATCTCTGTGATAGCGTTCGGGTTTACACGCACGCCGTTTTTAAACATATTATTGGTAGAGAAAGAATAACCACGGGAGTTGAATGATTCCTGTGTACCCGCACGCATGGAAGCCATGTACACGCCGTTCACGTTCTTCACCACGTCGCTCATACGCTGCGCCTGCTGATCTTCCAGCACTTCGCGCCCGATGATGGATACGCTCTGTGGGAGATCCATTACCGGCACCGGCAGTTTACCGATAGATACCGGCTTTTTATTGATAGTTCTTACACCACCCACCACAACTTCGTTCAGCTGGCTGGAAGTAGCCTGCAACGCGAAGCTCAGGTCTGTTGTCTTGTCCGCTTCTACATGAACGGTTTTACTGATTGTCTGTGTGCCGGTATAGGATATAACCATTGTATATGCTCCCGGCTTTACGTTCTTCAGGATAAAAAGGCCGTCTTCATTGGTCAGCGTGCCCTTTTTAGTATCCTTTAATCCTATCGTAACAAAGGCCGCAGGTTCACCATCTGCCGTATTCACTTTGCCCTTAATTACTCCATTCTGTGCCACAGCTGCCAGATTTGCTAAAACCAGACAGATAATCAGGTATAAATGTTTCAATGTTCTATAATTTTCCGCAAAGAAACACCGGTTCACTTCGCCGGTTAGCTCGCATCGGGAAATTTATTTGCGAGATCGGAAATTTTTCCGCCGGGAATGAGGCCACTTTCCCATCAGACACACGGTGGTAGCGGAAAATAGCCGTTTATGCAATCGGGAAAATCTATTTTCCCGTTTTTGATCGTTTCCGGACACAACCGTGTGCCAGGACGGACATATATATTATTTACTATATAATAAATCCCTCTTTTTCAGGTAATTTACTATCCGGCACCCAGATAGCTGTACCTTTAATCTAATAATTATCCAGCTTTATGAAATATATGTCCTCGTTGATTTTACTGATATTGATTATTTCGGCAGATCCGCTATCTGCCCAAAAAAAGCCCTTCACCGATAGCATCTCCACGCTGATGGCCCGCACCAATGTACCGCTGCTGGGTCTTGGGATTATCGAATCGGGAAAAATCAAGAGCGTCCGGCTATATGGCGCCCTCAACGGGCAGACGCCTCCACCGCTCAACACCCTGTTTAACGTAGCGTCGCTAACCAAGCCCATCACCGCTATGGTGGCGCTGAAGCTGGCCAACAGCGGCAACCTGGACCTCGATGAGCCACTCTATCATTACTGGATAGACCCTGATATTAAAGATGATCCACGGCACCTCAGACTCACAACCCGCATCATACTCAGTCACCGGACAGGATTTCCCAACTGGCGCGATAAACAGCTGGCCTTCCGCTTTGATCCCGGCACCGGCTATGGCTACTCCGGTGAAGGCTTTGAATACCTCCGCAGAGCGCTGGAAGCGAAGTTTAAAACCACCCTGCAACACCTGGCCGACTCACTGATATTCAAGCCGTTGAACATGCAGCATACACAGTACGCCTGGGATTCCCGCCTCGACACATCCCTGTTTGCCCAGCCCTGTGATTCCAATGGCAATCGCATCTACAATGCTATGCACCTGGAACCTAATGCGGCCGACTGGCTGGTCACTACCCTGGAAGACTATACGAAATTCGGCGTGTACATGCTGCAAGGCGGTGGACTCTCTCCCCTGCTCTTCAGCGCCATGACCACGCCTGTCTCCGCCATAACACCCGGCGGAAATGAAGCCATGGGACTTGGCTGGGGGATTCTCTCCAACCTCCCGAACAGAGAATATATATTGATGCACACCGGGCATGACCCCGGCGTTTCTACCCTGATATTTCTTTTACCCCAATCGCAACGCGGAGTAATTATTCTTACAAACGCCGACAATGGCATGAAAGCAATGATACCTATTCTCCGCGCCCAACTGGAGATGCCGGATCTGGGGAAATAGCGTAAGTTTCTCGCAGAGGAGCAAAGGAGCAGAGAGCGCAAAGGATTTTTTTAAGTTAGCAAAGAACTTTTTAGTAGTCCGTAAATATTGTTGGGTACCACTAATGGTCTTATTTAACTTAAAAAAAACCTTTGCGCTCTCTGCTCCTTTGCTCCTCTGCGAGAAACTTATTTCAATCCGCTTATCCACTGGCGGATTAGCGCCACACCTTCTTTGTGGATCACCGTCCTCGCCAGTTCCGGCATAGCCGTACCAGGTTCTGTGCTGTTCATGCGGTAAGCAAGTATGGAATGCGCAGGATCACCGGGAATAATGTCATAATCCAGACCGCCGGCGCCGCCACCTGCAGAAACGGGCGACTTACGGATACCGATATGATCAGGATTGGTCTGCTCATATTCCAGGAACAGGCCCGTATTGAAAGCATCGCCGCCTTTGGTGTGGCAATGGGCGCAGTTTACATCCAGGTAAGCCCGTGCGCGCTCGCTAACAGTAAAGGCTACACTGTCTTTCCAGTTGGGAAGCCGCGGTACACTGTCTATAGCCGGCATGCCGGTCAGTATCCCGCTGGTGGCCCACTCCAACAGCTGATTACCGCTATGCCCCTCACGGGTGAAGTTAAGATTGCGCGCCTTAGGGCCAATAGGCGTAAGTACGCTGTTATTGATATGACAGCGTTTACAGTCGTTGGTATTAGGCACCTGGTACACAGTGGAGATCTGCTGCCCGTCGTCATCGAGCAGCGTGATGGGCACTTTCTTGCCCAGTATCCACTTCACGGCATCGGTCTGATCATCTTTCCAGAGATAGTTCATCACTTTCCACTGCCCGTCTGCCGGATCTTTAAACAGCAGCCGGGTTTCAATCATCACCTTTTGATGCTGTGGATTCGTATAGGCAAAATTCTTTACAATGAAAGTGCTGTCAGGAAAGTTCATTGGCCCGCTGGCCGCATAAGTAATTATGCCGCCCGCCGGTAATACAATGAACCTGTCCTTAACAGCATAATCCGTAAATAATGGTGTAGACAATTCATAACCGGTCACGCCCTTGCGTGGATGCAACTCTTTCAGTATACCTGTAAAGAAGCCGTAGTCTGACAATTTCTCTTTAAACTGAAACGCGGCCGCAGCAATATTCTTCGCGGGCTGCTGGTGGCAGCCCTGCATCACAGCGATAAAAAATATCAACGTCACCAAAAAAAACAAAGGCTTCCTCATAACTTAAAATTGGTTCTTTCCATGAAGTGGAATTTGTTTATGTGGTTATTTATTTATGTAGTTATTTCTTTGCGCGAAGGGTTGAAAATAACTACATAAATAAATAACCACATAAACAAATTCCACTTCCTGTAGTCATCATTTACACGTAAAAGGTGTCATATCCGTATTCGGCTGCCAGTCTTTAGTACCCAGCCGCAATGCATCTGCATTTACAAAAAGATTGACGCCTGTCTGTTGTATACAGAGGGAATCAGGATTTGCGGCGGTGCCTTTTGTCAGGATATTGGTAGTGATACCATCATAGATGATATATGGCAGTCTCATTTTCTTACGGGAGGTATCCTGCGCATTCAGCTGTTGTTCAATAGCCGCCAGCACCTTACCGGTATGGTGCTCAAAAAGTGCCGGAGGAAAGGACGCGCCCACCTCCAGCACATTGTCGTGAATGTGGACATTACGGGGTATGGGGAAATAGTTATCGTTCATTTTTGCGGCAGCACCGGCATCAATAAAAAATCCCGATACGATGGAGATAGCATTGGAGTTATTATTGATGATCTTATTATTATAGATCTCCACATCAGATGCGGCAAGAATCACCACGCCACTACCCGGCGCAGCATTACCCACACCCCAGGTATTGCCGAAACTGCCTGATTTCGCAAAATTCCTTTCGTTGTTATCATGCAGGTAATTATTATACGCTTTCACATGCCCGCCACGCTGGGAAAGGTCTGGCAAGTCGAACACCAGGAATCCCGCCGTGTTACCGTAGAATTCATTATCGTATACCTCGGCATGGGAGGTATTCTCAATCTCACACCCAGCCACATTCTTGTAGGCTTTACACTTCCGGACGATGGCACTGTCCGACTGGCCTACATAGATACCGGCGTCTGAAGCCCCCTGCGCATAACAATTCTCCACCAATACGTTCTTACACAGTACAGGATAAATGGCATATCCGCCGCTGGTGGAATCAGCTACTGTCCATACGGCGTGCAGGTTGGTAACCACCACCTGCTGGCTCTTATTGATCTTGATCAGATCTCCCTTTGAGTCGCGCAAAGTCATACCGTCTATGGTGAAGCCCTTTACATCCGTAACACGGATACCCTCCCCACCCTGGCTTTGCGCCGAAAAGTCGAGAATGGTCTTATCCGGACCAGCCCCCTGTATGCGGATATGTTTCACCTGTGCGATACTGAGGTTATCAAACTTATAAGTTCCCGCCTTCAGCTCAATCCGGCTGCTATCTGTCATGGAGAGAAAAGCCTCTGCGATCTTCGTTTCATCGCCGGGGCCAAAACTCAGCTGATGAATATAGCCGTCGCCTTGCTGCTGCTGTCCTGAATTACAGGCTGCCAGCATACTGCCCAGCCCTATAAGCCAGTAATAAAAATGATGCCTGCTGAATAATTGCATATAATGGTTTTTTATGGATGATCAGAATACGTTGTAAGCAAAGGTGATATAATACAAACCGCCGATGGCGGGACTTCCGAAGCCTGTTCTGTAGTACTTGTTGGTAATATTGGTAGCGCCCAGCTTGATGGTTGAATGTGCCTGCAACAACCTGTAGCTGAATTGCGCATCAATCACGGCAGCTGCGGGTACAGTGCCGCTGGCAAAGCCTATCTGATAATAATAACCCGGCCGGTACCGGAATGTTGTGTTAAATGAATATCGCTCTTTTTTCCCAAAACCCGTATTGCCAAAATCGATGTTGAATTTATAGTTCGGCGTATTGAAATTATTCACCTGGCTGTTGTTCTTGTTCTGCAGAAAATCAGAAGAGAAGTTCACCTTCGCCAGGAAATGATGCGACATGTCCACGCTGACACTGGCGGCGTAGCCATAGGTATTCACCTTCTCCGCCCCGTTATAGGCAATGTTGTAGGACACGTAAGTGCGGTGGTCTTTAAACGCGGCAGGATCATCCGTTCCGGGCGTATTGGCCACATTCACATAGCCGATGAAATTCTTCCAGGTAGAGTAATATCCCAACACATCTATCAGTACACACTTTGCGATGAGGGAGGAATATCCCAGCTCAAAAGCATCTACAGACTGCGGCCGGATGTCGTTCAGCTTAAACTGTTGCAGGTCCGCCGGGTTATTACTCTGCTGGTATTTTGTAACGCTGCTGAGCAGGTAAGCAGGATACTTCTCAAACTGATACACACCGTTCAGCAGCCTCGCTGAACCGCCGGAAGCAAAACTGTTGTAGTCTATCAGCTGGCTTTGCAGCGATTGTATGTTAGACGGAAAGCTGTATGCATTCTGATAAGAGAAACGGATAAAGCTCTCCTTGTTCACCTCTCCTACCGCAGATACACGCGTAGTGATACGCGGTTTTTCGAAGAGCGTATTCTTATCATAGCGGAAAGCCGCACTAAGACTTAGTTTATCTTGTATCACTTTTTTAGTGAGATGGATATAGGCGCTGTATTCCGCCACATCAACAGGACCGTCATTATCCGGGAATAGCGTGCCTTTTGAGTCGAGGCGGTAAAGCCGGTAGTTAAGCCCCGCTATCACTTCTGCAACTTTTATAAGATGTGTGAAGTTGTACTGCGCTTCTGCGTTATACAACTTGCTCCTGTCCTGAAACAGCGTGCCCCCTTTAGAGGTAGGCAATGAAGCAATACTGTCTTTCAGGCGATTGAACAAGCTGCCGCCGGCATCAGGCATGCCCTGGTTGGCTGCCTTTCGCGCCATCACAGATGCATCTTCATAACTCTTCCCTTCAGCCATCGCCTGCAGAAGCATACCCGTGTACGCAGGATACCAGCCTTCGCCGGTAGCTGCGTTATAACTGGGCTTCCAGGCTTCATTGATCAGCTGCGCTGTTGGGCCGGCAATAACCGTATTACCGGAATTCTCACGCGTGGTATAAGCACGTACAAACCAGTGGTCAGCTTTCAACTCAGCGCGGTATTGCCCCAATCTGAAATTGGTGAGGGCATACCTGGTATCATTGCTGTATACGGCATTACCCTGGCCAAACGTACCAGATACAATAGCCGTGAGACGGGGTGTAATCTTATACCGCAGCTCCGCATTGGCCTTGAACATCTTTGCATCGCTGCTGAGGTAACCGTATTCTGCGTAGCCGCTCCTGGCCACATAGTTGCTGCCTTTCGCAAGCAAAGGATCTATGAGCGGAGCCAGGTCAGGATTCTGCTCTTTGGCTCCCATCAGGAACGGGTTAATATCAATGGACGTTTTACTGCCGTAGATATTCACACCGTTGTAGTTCGGATCGGTGAGCGGGCCACCCAGGCTATTGGTATTGGTGGTATCTGTGGCCACCCAGTCTTTGGCCTGGGTATACTGTACATTGATCTTGAAGGCGAAACGGTCGTTCACTTTCTTTCCCCAGCGCACCGTCCAGTCGTAGTAAGGTGACGGCCCCAGGGGATCATTCGATACGCCCTTGCTGATATGATTCACTCCCTGTGTTATCTGCGCGCTGAGTCCCTGGTATTTAAAAGGGTCCTTACTTGTCATGACCATGGTGCCATTTAGGCCGCGCGAACCATACAGCGCCGAAGAGGCGCCGGATAATAATTCAAGATTATCCACATCCAGCTCGGTAAGCCCAATAGCTACGCCCAGCGGAAAGTTGAGACCTGGAGCCTGGTTATCCATACCGTCCACCACCTGCGTGAAGTTAGTATTGCCGCTGGTATTGAATCCACGGGTGGTGATAGTGGTGAAGGTGAGGCTGGATGTGGTAACATCCACCCCTTTCAGGCCCTGCAGCATCCCGAAGTAGCTGGGCTGCGGCGAGTTCACAATATCCCGCGTACTGATCCTTTCAATAGTGACCGGCGACTCTATCTTCTTTTGTACGCTGCGGCTGGCCGATACCACCACCTCCTTTCCCAGGATGGATGCAGGCAACAACTGTACACGCTGAACTCCGGCTGCCGTCACCGTCAGCTCCTTCGTTTCAAAACCAACACACGAAAAGATCAGTGTAACAGGATAGGCATGCTTCGTCGAAAAGCGGAAGCTGCCCTGGTCATTGGTATAGTCGCCATTAGGTCCGTCCTTCATCGTAACGGAAACGGCAGGCACCACTTCACCAGTAACACTGTTGCGCACATTTCCTGAAAGGATGGTCTGCGCCTGCGAGCAATATGCAGTCAATACTATCATTGCTACCAACGTTATAAATTTTGGCATCGGCGGGTGGAATTTAGACAGGTTGATAAAAGCCTCATTACCTTAAGTTAAGGCAATGCGCTGCAACGATATTAGCAAAAAGCAGCCGATGGAAATGTCTACAGTATTGACTTTGGGGTGAATTTGCCTGCTGGCGGGGTGAATATCAGGAGGCCGGGGCGAAATGCTCCTTAAAAACATCGAGGTACGAGCCGGATACGGGTACTGTCAGATCCTCCATGCCATCGAGCTGCAGTTGGTGTCCTTTAGAAGTCTTCCTGAAAAACACCACTTTACTCATATTTACAAGGTACGACCGGTGAGCCCGCACAAAACCATGACCGGATAATTCCCCTTCCAGTTTCTTCAGGGAAGTACGGATCAGTTCCTTCTGGGTAACGCCTGCCGCCATATAAAAAACATGCACATAATTATCCTCCGCTTTCATGAGCAACAACTTTCCAGGATGCACAGATAGCACAGTCCGGTTGTTTTCATCACAGATAGGCAGACATACCTCTGCTTGTGCCTGTACTACAGGTATGGCTGGCGCAGTGTTCTCCAGCGTTCTGAGCCGCTCTATCTTTTCGCGGGTATAAAACCAGAGCAGCGCAATAAAATATGGCAGGGGCATAATTAGTGCTGTGTAACGCAGCGTATTGATAAATTCAGACCAGGTAAAGAAGAATATGTCTGTCAGCATCACATCCGCAATGGTAACAGTGGCCGCTACCAATATCAACTCTCCCAGGAACCAGAACAGGTAAGTGGCGTTGGTGAGTTTCAGCCGCTGCCGCAGCTTCGCCAGCCCAAACTGGGACACACCCAGGGCAATCATACCACAGCAGGTAAAAGTCCCGAAAAGCCTCTCCAGCGACAACTGCTCCCCTTCATACCATTTATTGATATTGAAAGGCAGGAATATATACATAAACAGGAAACAGAAAATGGAACAAAAGGCAATCAGTGCTATCCTGTTGCGCACAGAATCCAGCAGTGTGAATCTCGGTTGCCCCGCAAAAAATCCGGGGCTGAATGGCAAAGTGGATGAGCTTTTCATACCGGTAACATTTTCTATTTTCAATATAACGAAAAAAGCTGCATGGATGGAAAGTGGTCAGGAAATTTTATATTAGCAATATGGAGATGATCGATACCACTGAAATTTTTCAGCCGCCCCTTTTCATCAGGATTTTCTGTCGCGTCTCTTGTGTTGTTATGTTGTCAATGATCATCCTGTTGGCATTCACGGTGAAGGAAAACCCGCAAACATTGTGGATTCTTCCCGTGTTACTGCTTTTATCCTGGTCCATGTACGCCTACAGTAAACTACAACTCCTTATTTCCAAGGACGCCATTATCTTCAGGGGAGGCCTTAACCCTCATCATATTCAATGGCAGGACATCACTAAAATAGATATGTACGGCGCCGGAAAGTACGATACCCCCATTATTAATATCTATTATAAAAACCGAAAGCTGGAAATTGCCCGGAGCACTTACCTGCATAACCAGTTTAACAAAATCATTGGTTTGCTGGAAATGAAGGTAAGCGATGATCTTTTTACGGCCAGATATATCATGACCCGGAAGAAACTATCCTGAGTTTCCTATAATGGTTTGCCCCGTTGTTCCTTCTTTTTCTCAAAAGCCTCATCATCCAGCACCGTAAATCCTTTAGGCGCCTTCCCCACCGGCCCCGTATAAATACCCACAAACGGTTTACTATATACCCTTCTTGTAACAGGATCGGTCATACGAAAATATTGAGGATACCACCCTTTTACTATTTTCTCTCCCGCAGTCTTCTTTTGTTGCTCCTTTTCACGGTTGTGCAAGATCTTCTCTGCTGTTATCTGTTGCACAGCTGCCTCCGAAAAGAAATAAACCTTCCTTCCCCGAAGCGCACCGCCGCTATTGCCTTTAAATACGCCTGCATGATGCCACTCCGTTGCAAACCGCTCCAGTTCCTTTGCACTCACCTTCATACCCAGCTGCTTTGACAGACGCGCCGCCACTTCACCGGCTTTCAGCAATCCACGCGCTTCTGCATCCTGGTAGTTTTCCGATTTCCCCTCCCGCAGGTAGTCATTCATTTTCATACAGGCAAGTTAAGCTGTTTACCGCTTGCCGTTCAAAAAAAATTTGTCCCCGCATAAGGGTATCATTAAGCTGCCGTGTTCTATCTGGAAAATTGCACCATGCAATACGAAGAAGAACAAATGTTCCAGTTGCTCGCAAAGCTGCTGGCGAACCTGATTATACCTGTACTGTGCGTGATTGCACTGGGCATTTTATTACTGATCATTTTCCTTTAAACGAATGTTATGTATACTACTACTGATTACATTGCCAGAGGCTCACGCTTTGTGCGCAATCAGCTGCGGCCATCCGGAAAAGTACTGTCAACATTAATGATATATGCTACAGACCTGTGTAACTCACGCTGCAAGCATTGCCTGATATGGGCCAAACGACCTGTCGTACACCTGCCGATGGAAAAGATCATCGAGATCATGCAGAGCGATTGTATCAGTAAATCCACCACCATCGGACTGGAAGGCGGTGAATTCCTGCTCCACCCGCAGGCATTTGAAATACTCGCCTGGTTTCATGAACATCATCCCAACTTCGACCTCCTCTCTAACTGCCTGCAACCGGAAAAGGTGATCAAAGCAGTACGCGAGTTCCCCCCGAAACGATTATTCCTCTCCCTGGACGGCACCCGCGAAACCTATAAACACATGCGCGGTAAAGATGGCTACGATAAAGTGCTCAGCGTGATCAGCGCCCTCCATGAGGAATGTGAGATCTCCGTGATGTTCACACTTTCTCCCTACAACAGCTTCGACGATCTCGCACACGTAATGGACGTCTGCAATAGCTATAATATAGACCTCCGCGTAGGTATCTATAATAACATCTCCTACTTTGATACAGTAGATCAGGCGCATGCCCCCGGATCGGATGGCAGCGGGAATAATCAAAACAATGCCGCAACAACTTCTGCCGCCTCCGCCGGGTTTGATATTCCACCAGAGATCATCGAGCGCCTCGGCGATTTCGATGAAAACCTCGACTTCCTCCTGTTATATAAATACTGGCAGCGTGGGGAACTGAAACTGCCCTGCTATTCTATCTTCGATAGCGTGGTAGTACTGCCCAATGGTGATGTACCCATCTGCCAGAACCTCGATGTGAAGCTAGGCAACGTGTACCAGAAAAGCCTGGACGACATATTCAACAGTTCAGTCACTATCGCTGCGCAAAAGAAGTTTTGTAAAGATTGTAACGGATGTTGGATTAACTTCCACCGCAAATACGATGTTACCCTGTTCAGACAGGCGGAGCAACTGGCAGGATCTGCCGTCACCTCCCGCATACTGGGTAAATATCAGTGGAACAATCAACACGACAGCTTCAAAAAAATAATATCTGCCCATGATAGCTTACCTGGCAAGCAAGTTTAAAAACAGACGTAGAAAACAGGTACTGCAACACTTAACGCAAAACAGCAATGGGGGCTGTTTTGCGTTTATTGGCATTGGCCAGCACAGTATGGAAAACCTGTATCCTGCGTTACTCAGTACAGGCGTTCCCGTCAAATATCTCTACTCCCGTGACCTGCAGCTCGCACAACAAGCTGCCCGCCTGTTCCCCGGCAGCACGGGAGTTGCAGACCTTCATCATCTGCTGGACGACAAGGAGGTGAAAGGCGTTTTTATCTGTATTAAAAATGAACACCAGTTACCACTCGTCATCAGGTTTTTGGATGCAGGTAAATATGTATTCGTGGAAAAGCCCGCCGTTACTGATTACGCAGGCCTTGAAACGCTACTGTCACATCCCCTTGCAGACCGTTGTATGATCGCTTTCAACAAACGTTTCAATCCATTGAACCGGGAATTAGAGAAAGAAATCAGCAGGTCATACAGTTATCATGCAAAATATCTTACCGGCCCTTACCCTGAAGGAGATGCCGTGATGGAACTCTTCTGTCACCCGGTTGACAACGTGCTGCAATTCTTCGGACCACCAAAAGATTATTGCCTTCAACATAAAAAAGTAAACGGCGGTATCAGCATCCAGCTGATGATGCAACACGAACAGGCAAACGGCACACTGGAACTCTCCACCTGCTATTCGTGGAACATGTTCAAAGATCAGCTGCACTGCATAAATCAACGGAGAAGTATAGAGATTGATTATCCGGGATCTTTCCTGGTAAGTCCGCTGGGATACAGGGTAGGCGGCATTCCGATGGAGAAGCTGTTCAGGAAACAACGGCCTGTATTTATGCAGCAACCGGCAGCGGTACCCGTAGCTACCAACAACAGCATCTGGCAGCACGGCTACCTGCAGGAAGTTACTTACTTTGTTGAAACAGTAAACCGCGGAGGGCTGCCGGAACAGGCTACACCGGCAACTTTACAAACGAGCTTCGCATTGCTGGACTCGATCAGACGCAGTATATCCTAATGACCGATCCCCTTGAACGTCATCTGCACCGGATAGGGATACCCCAGCATACGTTGCATATTATAGGCATCAGCAACGGAAGGAAGCCCGGCAATAATCATACTGCCTTCGGCAATTACGCCGCGGATAATCGCCGCTTTGATCAGGCGGTCATCTGATACGATGGCCAGCAGATCGCCATTGTGCGCAGTCGTATATGCCTTCAGTCCTTCACGGCCGCTGTCTTTCAGGATAATCTGCACACCCGGTTGTCCGTTTCCTTCGTCGAGGTACTGACCACAGTAGGCCAGCTCATTACTGTTGACCGCCACCAATGTGGTGTCCAACAGATACAGTTCATGGATGTCATCATTTACAGCAGTATACCAGCGTGTCTGACGAGGCACGGCGACCTGTTTCAGCAACGCCTTCACCACAGCGCTGTCGCGGGCGAAGAACGACGCCACATAGGTAACTGCCTGTATCGTTACCGGAGGCCAGGATAATACTTTCTGCGTATCCTTTGCTTTTAGCTGCTTTATAACAGGCTGCACCTCAGCGTAGCCGCCAAGAAAACGGACATCTGTTTTCCAGGTCAGCGCTTTTACAATGGCAGCAGTGTCCGGATCGCCGCGAAGCAACAGGGAAACGGTATTACCCACAACGAGGATATTGGCAGATGATATCCCCCTTTTATATATTCCTTTGAGACGGTCCGACAACGTCGTTACCATGGTTTCTCTGAAAGCGTCATTATCTTTGAATGCAGGATCATCCACCTGGAACGAAAAGCGTGTATACGTAGCCGTGGTAGCGGATGATATTTTTGCCGATTGAAGGATCTTTGTCCACTTGCCGGTTAGTTGCGGAGAAAGCGCCTGCCCTTTGAAAGAAGCCATCAGTGCATGCACGGCGGTTTTACCTTCAACAACATAAATCAGGTTATTCACAGTGCTGCCCCGGCGCTCAGTTGCAAGGGTGAACAAGCGGCTGCTGTCCGTTTTCTCCAGCAGCTTCTCTTTTTTATCCCCGCCGGAGATCCGCTCCGCTACTTTATCCAGCGTCCACTGCTGCTTCCCTTTTTCCCACGAGGAGATAATGAGCTCCCTGTTTGCGGTGGCATCATCCGGCTGGAAACGTTGCATATAAATCGATCCGCCTTCTTCTGTCCTCTCATCCGTTTTCCGCCAGCCTTCACCGGCAGGAAATGGTACGCTGACGTCCTCCGACTGCGCATAAACAGTGGGGGATATACCCACAAAAAATAGCGCCAGCATGGTGATGCAGCGTTTAACTACAGGAAAACAAACTATAAATGACAGAAGATTTTTATTACCGATGATCATAACCGCGAATATATATACAAATCACCGGAACCTGTATATAAGGCCCACATGCAGATCCACCCATACTTTCCGGTTGGTCATAGCGCTGTCGGTGTATTTATCGCTGATCGTGTAGATGGGATTCACCAGGTGGAAGTCTGATGGTTTACTGTTCTCTCCCGGACGCAATACCGATTCCAGCGGCACCCTTCGCCCGTTGTAGTAGTAATCCGTCTTCATGAAACTCGCAGCAGGACCAAATTGCAGCCGCCAGTGTTTGCCGAAATCCTTTTCAGCCAGGAGATTTATCTTCGTTACAGTACCTTTTAGAGTAACAACACGGGTGGGTACAAAGGTATCTATCGGCATTACATTTTTGAAATCCTTAGAGAGGTTACCGGTAGTGGCAGACAAATGTATGCCCCACTTCTCCGAAAGCTTCAGCGATGTGCCCAGGCCATAATAAAAACCGGCAGTACTGAAGTTAGTACGCCAGCCAACCACCGCATACAACCAGGTAATACCCACATTCACCACCGGATTTGCATAAAATGTTTCATCAATGGAAACGCCTGCCGCCGCATACAAACGGGGCATCCCGAAACCTATGTGCAGACCGCGTTTACCTCCGCCCCCGTTACCATTGCTACTGCTACTGCCGTTTACGGCGAGTGGCACAGGAGGCACCTGTAACGCAACCTTCGGTGAAGGCAGCGTAATACCCTTCAGGGCTTCCAGGCTCGCATATCCGGGTGCTGGTGATGACGGCCGTTCTTCCGGTATTGTCGGTGCGGTTGTATTAACCAACCGGGAAGTGCCGGCAACCGGCTGTTGCGTCTGCCCTGTGGGAGCATCCTTTACAGGTATACGTTTCTCCGGGGCCTTCCCGGCAACAGCTCCAGGCACACCAGGCGCCGTTGTACCTTTACGTGTAACCGGCGGCGTTATAAGTTGCTTGTTTGCCGCTCCGCGCTGACGCGGCGGTACTTTCCCTGCTGTAACAGACAATGCTGCCGGCGCGGTAGATACAGCTGCCGTTGCATTGGCGGCAACAACAGGCTCATTATGTATAATAATATGGTTCCCGTAAATCTTATAGTGCAGCTGGTAGCGGTCACCCAGCCATGTCAGTAGTTCGTTTAGCCCTAACCGTGATTTCGGCGGCAATACTTTTGTCTGTGGACTAACCTTCCTGGCATTGAAGGAGAACACCAGTCCTGTTTGTCGCGCTACCATAGCTCCCAGCGAATCCAGACGTATAGCACCGGTCGGAAGGCTCAGCTGCCTGGCTGGTACCTGGGGTTGTTGTTGTGCCGCTGAAGGATACAACGTGACCAGCATAATAAAAGATACGACTGCTACCGCTGCAGTTCTAGCTACATTCATTCCCGAAAAAATATACTGTGTTTTGTTCAATCCTGTATTGAATACCAAGTGACGCCGCAATTACCTCCAGCACATACTGCAGGGGTTGTTCCTCAAACTGGGTGTTGAGCCGGCATTGTGCCAGCAATGGGTTTTCCAGCACCACGTGTACGTTGTAGGCTTTTTCCAGTTCTTGCTTTACTTCTCCCAGTGACATATTGTAGAAATACAGGCTCCTGGTAGCATAGCTGTAACTGTTACGGTTCACGGTATCCAGCAATCGCAGCTTCTGGTCTGCGATGGTGTAGATACCTGTCTTTCCGGCATTCACGATAATGCTGGCGGTATCTTTATACATTTTCACCGCTCCGCTGCTAACCGCTACAGTTACGGAAGCTGAATCCTCTTTTACATTAAATGCAGTGCCCAGCACCACTATCCTGACACCTCCCGCAAGTACGGTGAATGGCTGACCCGTCTGCGTTTTCACGGAAAAGTACCCTTCCCCCTGTAACAATACCTCTCTGCTGCTGGCGGCAAAGCTGTGGCTTACAGACAAGCGGCTGTTCTTTGCCAGGGTTACAACAGAGGCATCCGGCAGCGTGTCGTTCAGTACCGCTTTACCAGAGCTGATCACTTTGCTGTAGGCTGGTGTCGTCGCAGTTTTATGGGGTACCAGCAGCCAGGCCAGCAGGGCTGCACCCAGCAACACCAATACGGTGGCTGCAATCCTCATGGGCGTAAACAGCGTTCTGCGTATAGGCAATGGCGTTATCTCCAGGTGTCCCTGTAGCTGCTGCCACTCCGCAGCGCTGTCAGGAGGCCTCCAGGCGGTAACGGGATGCGCTTCATCCCACAGGCGGGCCGCGGTTTCAAAGGTCACATTACTCTCCGCCGACAATTCCCTCCATGCATCCACAGCAAAGGCCTCCTCCGGAGAGGCTTCCCCTGCCAGATACCTGCCGATCAACGACAAGTCTACTTGTATTTCAGGATGTTGGTTCACTTGTAGAATTATTACATAATGAATGGTTTATAATATAATCCCGGTTATAATGGCCATAATCACCAGGTAATCACCCAGTTTCTCTCTGAATATCTTCAATGCTTTACCAATCTGTGCTTCTACTGTCTTAACGGAAATTTCCAGTTCAGCTGCAATTTCGGCATATTTCTTCCCTTCCATCCTGCTTTTGATGAAAATAATCCGGCATTGCGTGGGAAGGCTTTCAAGGACTCCCTGTATACGTCCCGACAACTCCGCTGTCAACACTTTGTCCTTAGTGTTATTCACAACCGGCGTCATATCTGCTGCTGCGTATTGCGTATGATGCTCCCGCGTTTTGGTATTACGTATATGATTCAGGCAAAGATTATGCGTTGATTTATAGAGATAACTCCCAATGGCTTCTTCCATAAGCAAAACATCGCGCTTCTCCCACAGTTTGATAAATACCGATTGTACCACATCACTGGCGGCGTCATTATCTTTTAGCATAGTAAAGGCATAACGGTGCAGCTTTACATGGTACACATGAAAGAGCTGCCCGAACAACGTCAGCTGGTCTTTATCTTTATGGCCTTCCAATGAGTGCGGTATAATCCTCTTTTGAAAATTTTCCCAAAGGTATATTTATATAACACATGAAAAAAAAGATACCCCTATCTGAAGTGATTTTTTTATTTAGGTATTTAGGGATGTAGTTATTTAGGTATTTAAAATGCAGCGGAGGTAGTGTTTGGTCAATATAAAAAATAAACAAAACATATTCTCCGCTGCATTTTAAATAGCAACATCCCTAAATCCCTAAATAACTAAATCCCTAAATAAATCAGGGTAGTGTATTAATATTTATGTTTGGCGTCTGCCCGGTGGCAGTGCGGGTGAAGCTGGTGTTGTAGTTTACATAGTCGGCAAAGAAGCCACAATTGCGGAGATAGAAAGCGCCGGTAGTGGCGTCGACGCCGCCGGCATAGTCTCTGCGCTGGTCGTTGGTGGCAGTGGCATCAGCAGTGAAGCGGCCCGCTGTCAGCTCCTTCCATACGCCGGCTGTAGTCCTGATCCACTGATTGTTGAACAGTACGCGACGGCCCTTGAATCCCTGCGTATCGTCGAAATTTTCCAGGAACGAGTACAAACCGGTAAGCCAGGTATTGGTATTGGGGCGGTTCCAGGTAGCGATGAAACGCCAGGAAGATGATTCAGGCGTATAGATCCATGCGGAATAATTCGTAGAGCCGTTGGTGTTATCCGGTGTCACGCGGGTGAGGAACTTATAAGTAGTACCGGCCTTCCAGTTGAAAACCAGGTAGCTCTGGCCACCGGTACCTTCTCCGCCGAAACTGTTGTCTGTCACGTTAGGTCCTTTCCTCACCAGGGTTGTTTTGCCTACAGAAGGGTCCCACACAGAGAAGAGCACTCTCCTTTCTGTAGCGCTATTCACCTGTATACCGAAATATCCTTCAGAGAAGCCGTTGCTCATAAAATAAGAACCAAGCTTGTCTTCTCCCACTGGTACAGTCACTTCATTGTAGAACCACTCTGCTGTGTTCCCTGAAGGAATACTGTAGCCCATATGTACGGAAGGGCCGCGCCTCGACCAATAATAATTGGCAGCATCATTGGCATACACCACATTGCTGGCAGTAGCCGTACCACTGATTACCACATGCGATACATCACCGAAGTAAGAACCGGTTTTACTGACACCTTGCAGGTCTACCTTCACATAGCCTGCGCTGCTGATGTTTACGGAGCCAATGGAATAATCCGTGGAATTTTTGCCGCTGATGGTTTTGGTGAAAGATGTACCGTTCACAGTTACTTTGATGGTGCTGCTGCCGGAGGGCACCTTGGCGCGGATAGATACATTCAGCTGGCCGGTAAGCCCCAATCTGAAATAAGCGCTGGTAGTGCTTCCGGAGTTGGTCCAGCTGCTGAGACCATTATCGGTGATCACTTCTGTGCCACCGGGAGCAAGGGTGGTTACATAGGCGTTGCCTGCCAGTGCCACATCGTAGCTGGAAGCAGGCGGAACATTCGCCTTTGTGGCGGATGCATCCCCCCGCTGTAAGAGGTTGTTGTCTTTAAGATTTTTACTACATGCAAAAAGGAAGGTAGCAGCTAGTAGCGCTGTACCGAGAATTCGGGTGCTCATGTTCATAGTAATTAGATTTTGAAGGTTAAGATGTATACGCGAACAGGATCTTCACGCACATGGGTTTAACGTGCAGCGTTTTCATGTTCACTGTTGGTGCTCAAAATTGTTACTATAACAAGATAAGAAAAATATTTATATGGTTCGCTGGAAGCTGGAGCGCAGGCATCAAGTCCGCCTGTCATTCGATTGTCCTTTGATTCTCTTAGAGGGTAAAAACGTACTTATAGGTATAGCATCCCCCAGTCAAAGCCCTGTTAAAGGCGTACAAGCTCCTCCGCAAATGTTAATCATTGATCTGTCATAAACATTTTCAACGCGGTGTTGTTATGAACGATACCGGTAATTTTACACCCAATCATCATGTATTAATAACAATCAATCTTATGAAAAACCTACAAACCAAACTCCGCAGGGCGATACGTGCCCAGCCGCCAGCACAGGCTCTTTATTTCAAATATCTTTTATCACCCTCCAAAAATTACTACAATGCCTTACTCTCCATTATTGATTAAACCAATGAAGGATGAACTGACCGAAGTCGGATTCAAGGATCTGGTTACTGCTGAAGAAGTAGAAAAAGTCATGAACAATACATCCGGTACCACGTTGATAGCTATCAACTCAGTATGTGGTTGCGCCGCTGGAATGGCACGACCCGGAGCTAGGTTAGCCCTAGACAATGAAAAGAAACCCACCAACCTGGTAGCTGTTTTTGCAGGTCAGGATCTGGAAGCCACGGCAAGAATGCGGGCTTATTTTGCTGATGTACCACCTTCTTCCCCATCATTTGCCTTCTTTAAAGACGGGGAACTGGTATACTTCATTCCCAGACACAGGATCGAAGGACGCGATGCCCAAGCCGTGGCAGCAGATTTGAAAGCATGTTTTGATGAATTCTGCTAATTATTAAAAACCGGGGGATGTTTTCAGTCCCCGGTTTTTAACTATCCCCTACCCGCGAAAACCTATCCTCCAACCAATTCATTACCCCTACCGGAAGTCTCCCCTTCACCGGAAAGGATTATCTTACATACAGGCGCATATAAAAACTTTCCCAGAACTGTGATTTTCCTGCTCCCCGTGCGAATAATAAAGAAAAACAAGTGCAACCAGTACTTTATAACATGAGCGCACAAGAGAATCCGGAAATATTCCTGTCTGTCATCGAGGCAAACAAAGGTATTATCTACAAGGTAGCCCACTCCTACTGTAATCATGCAGAGGACCGGCAAGACCTTGTACAGGAAATCATCCTGCAGCTATGGCGGTCTTTCGGCAACTACAACAACGAGTACAGGTATTCCACCTGGATATACCGTATAGCACTGAATACCGCCATCTCTTTCTACCGCCGCGAAAGCCGCAGGAAACAGGTATCCGGACCTCTGCCCGACAGTATCATCAGCCTGGCAGACAACCCTTTTTCCGGCAGGCAGGAAGACCTCGGACTACTGCAACAATTCATATCCTCACTCAAAGACCTGGACAAAGCCCTCATGCTACTGTATCTTGAAGAGAAATCCTACAAAGAGATAGCAGAGATCACCGGCATATCAGAAAGTAATGCAGGCACCAGGATCGCAAGAATCAAACAATTACTCAAACAAAAATTCACCGCATTAAAACATTGACATATGGAAGACGCAGCTATCATCAATCTCTGGAAAGACTACAGCAGGAAGCTGGATGAAAGCCTGTCGCTGAACAGGAAGAATACAGAAGATATCATACACATGAAAGTAAAGTCAATGCTCAACTCCATGCAGCCACTGAAAGTATTTGCCATCGTAGTAGGTATCCTATGGGTATGCTTCGTGGACTCACTGATCATCGGACTGTTTCATGCAGCCAGTATTTTCTTTCTGGCATCAGCCATCATACAGGTACTGCTCACCAAACTCGCTATCGGCATCTATCTCTATCAGCTCATCCTGATACAACAGGTAGATATCAGTCAGCCGGTACTGGCTACGCAGAATAAACTGGCCCGCTTGCAAAGCACTACCCTGTGGGTAACACGTATTCTCTTTCTGCAACTACCCGTATGGACCACCTTCTTCTGGACCAAAAATATGTTTACCGGCGAAAGCATCGCCTTCAACACCCTCCCTGTAACTGTTACACTGCTGTTCACACTGGCCGCCATCTGGCTCTTTGCCAATATCCGATATGAAAACAGGCATACGAAATGGTTTAAACTGATGTTCGATGGTAAGGAATGGACACCGGTAATGAAATCCATGGAACTACTGGATGAGATGAAAGAGTACAAGTAAACTATTTTGTTTCTCGCAAAGTAACAAAGAGAGCAAAGAAGCAAAGATTTTTTAAGATTGTTTAAGCGTATCTGATAATAGTACGGGCTATGGAGCAGTTCTTTGCTAACTTAAAAATATCCTTTGCTTCTTTGCTCTCTTTGTTACTTTGCGAGAAAGAATTTCCGCTGTAACTTGCGCCCATGAATTATATAGATTGTGTAGGACTGATCGTTGTAAAAGACCGGAAACTATTGCTGGCATTCAGTAACAACAAACAGGCATGGTATCTTCCCGGAGGCAAGGCGGATGCAGGCGAAACGCCGGTAGCCGCGTTGCAGCGTGAGTTAATGGAAGAACTGAATATCTCACCGGCAGCTGATACCCTCCACTGGTATTATTACATCGAAGCTCCCGCATTTGGAGAAAAGAATATCCTGATGAAACAGCATTGCTTTATGCATGACCTGCAGCTAACACCACAACCTTCCGCGGAGATTGGCGCTATCCGTTATTTCAGCAGGGACGCTTACCAGCAGGAGGAACACCAGGTGAAAGGAGTGCTGCTGGCCTTCGACAAGCTACTGCAGGATGGGCTGGTGGACTAATAATCTTTCAATATAAGATCAGCCGCTTTCTCTCCTATCATGATTACCGTGGCATTGGTGTTACCTGAAACAATCGCCGGCATAACAGAAGCGTCCACCACACGGAGTCCTGCAATACCTTTCACCTGTAAGGCGTCATTCACTACAGCCATTTCATCCGGCCCCATTTTACAGGTACCTACGGGATGATATAACGTCTCCAGGCTTTTTCTAATATGCACACGCAGCAACTCATCTGTGTAGGGAGCCGCCGGGAACTGCAACTCTCCGCGGCTGTAACGCTTCATAGGCGCTGATACGGCAATCTCTAATGCCTTTCTTAATCCTTTCAATAACACCTCCATATCATCGGGGTGCGACAACAAGTTAGGTTGTATCACCGGTGGCATACCGGGGTCAGCACTGCGAAGACTTATATAACCACGGCTCTGCGGCCTTATCAGGATTGTCAGTATTCCATACCCGCTTGCTCTGGGGAATGTGCGGATGTTATAAATATCTGTAGAGTAATCCGGTGCTACACCGAAGGCTGCCAGGTGCAGCTGTATGTCTGGTCTGTTAAGCGAAGGATCTGTTTTCAGGAAAGCGTTGGCTTCAAGCGGACTATTACCCAGCGGTCCTTTCTTCCAGAACAGATGTTGCAGAAACGCTTTGCCGGCATTGAGAGGATGCAGCACTGCATTACCGGTAGGCACAGTGGTAAGACCACTTACACCACTCCATACATGGTCCTGAAGATTCCTTCCCACCCCTGGCAGATGCCGTGTTACAGGAATACCTGTTTTTGTTAGTTCAGCAGTATCCCCGATGCCAGAGAGCATGAGCAACTGTGGCGACTGTATAGTACCGGCGCATAGCAATATTTCTTTATTACAGTACCAACGTATTGTTTTACCGGCAGCATCTGCCACCTCCACGCCTGTTGCCCGGCTGTCCTCTATCAGTATACGTTTTACCTGGCAGCGTGTCTGCACATGCAGGTTACTCCTGTTCATGACTGGTTTCAGAAAAGCCGTTGCCACACTATGACGCCGGTTGTTATGGATAGTGAATTGCAACATCGAAGCGCCGCATTGTTGTGCGCCGTTGTAGTCTTCATTGCGCGGAATACCATTTAGCTCACATGCTTCGATGAAAGCATCACCCAGCGGAGTAGGCTGTTGTGAGAAGCATACCCTCAACGGACCGTCATTGCCATGATAAGGCCCGCTCAATGAAGCATGGCATTCCGATCGTTTAAAGTAAGGCAATACCTCTGCATAGCTCCAGCCTTTGTTACCCAACGCAGCCCATCCATCATAATCAGCGCTGTTACCACGCACATAGGCCATTGCATTGGTGCTGCTGCAACCGCCCAAAGTTTTGCCCCTGGGAATATAGATACGACGATTGTCCACAGCGGATTGTGGTTCTGTATAAAAAGACCAGTCGTATTTAGTATGATTTAACATAGAGTACGCGCCAGGTATATGCACCAGCGGAGAAGCGTCTGGCGGCCCGGCTTCCAGCAGCAGTACGTTTATATGTGATGATGCAGAAAGCCTGTTGGCCAGTACGCATCCTGCCGAGCCGGCGCCTATGATGATGAAGTCATACGTCATATCCTGAATTTAACTAAATCCGTTGTTAAACTTCCCTTGTCACAGATTTTTTGGGGATGAATGATTTTATAGTATCTTTTGAGGATATTTTAGAACCTGTGATTTTACCCCCTAGCATTTTATCACCAATATCATAAAGATGTATCAACCAAATCGAACCAGATCTCTATTGATCCTGCTTGTGTCCCTGCTTATGATGAAAGCCCAGGCACAGGTAACTACCGCTACGCTGAGCGGTATTGTAAGAAGCGAATCCGGCCAGGCATTACCCGGTGCCACCGTGAGGGTTACCTTCGATGATGCAGGTATCAATAAAGGTCTTGTCACCAAATCCGATGGAAGTTTCCTGGTGCCCAACCTGCGTGTGGGCGGCCCGTACACCGTAACCGTTTCTTTCACCGGCTATGCCACCAAAACGGAATCCAACATTTTCCTCAATCTAGGCCAGAACACCGCGCTGGACCTTCGCCTGTCGGAATCCGTAGGCAAGCTGAATGAAGTAGTGGTAAGCGGACGCTCTACTATTTTCAACAACCAGCGTACCGGTGCTTCCACCAACATCAGCGCCACACAGATACGCCAGCTGCCTACCATTTCCCGGTCGGTGGATGATTACCTGCGCCTCACGCCTTCCGCGTCGCCTACGATCAACGGCATTTCCTTTGTAGGCCGCAACGGGCAATACAACAACTATTCGATGGATGGCGCCGTATTCAACAACCCGTTCGGACTGGATGCCCCCACTCCCGGCGGACAAACCAACTCCCAGCCTATCTCTCTCGAAGCCATCGACCAGGTGCAGATCAACATCGCACCCTATGATGTAACACAGTCAGGCTTTACAGGGGCAGGCGTCAACACCGTTACCAAAAGTGGCAGCAACAAATTCTCCGGCACCGTATATGGATTCTACCGCAACGATGCCCTCTCCGGAAGTAAAATTGACGGGCAGAAAGTGGCTATCCCCACGCTGAAACACTTGCAGGCAGGCTTCTCTCTGGGTGGCGCCATCAAAAAGAATAAGCTGTTTTACTTCATCAACTTTGAAACAGAACAGCGTGAAGATCAGGCCAGCGCCTATGTTGCCAGGAATACCAGCAATGCCGGCGGTGTAACCACCTCGCGCGTACTGGAAGATGATCTCAAGAACGTAAGCCAGGCACTGGAACAGCGCTTTGTCTACCATACCGGCCCATATCAAGGCTTTTCATTACAACGCCGCAACTACAAGTGGCTCGCCAAACTGGACTGGGTGATCAGCAACCAGCATACGCTGTCATTCACGTATAATGGCATGGATGCCAGCCAGGAAAAAACCGCGCACCCCAACGCCATCAACCGTCGTGGTCCCGACGCGATTACATTGCAGTTCCGGAACTCCGGCTACCAGATGGTGAACAAACTCCACTCTTTCGGACTTGAGTTGAAGTCTGATTTCAACGAAACTTATGCCAATAAGTTCCGTGCCGTGTTCACAACGTTCAGGGATAAACGAAATCCGTTCTCCGCTCCGTTCCCTGTACTCAACATTACCAAATACAATGTACCATACATTGTTGCCGGATATGAGCCGTTTTCTATCAACAACCGGCTGAACCAGGATGCGTTGCAGCTGACAGACAACTTCAATATCATTCTTCCGGGTCACACACTTACTATCGGCGCTTCCTACGAACAGTTTAAGTTCGGGAACTCCTTTAACCTCACGGGCTTTGGCTTCAATGTATTTTCCGGAGTCGATATCAATACCTTCCTGACCAATGTAGCCGCAGGCACTTACGATGCGAACGTTACCTATGCCCGCAACCGTGCTAAAGCTGATCAGTGGACCTGGTACTATCTCACCGTGGGGCAGGCGTCCGCTTACCTGCAGGACGAATGGAGCATCGGCAGCAAGCTGAAAGTAACCTATGGCGTACGTTTCGACAAAGCGCTGTACTTCCCGTCCAAAGCCAGCTACAATAGTCCGGTTGTAAATCCTGATGGTACACTCAGCGGCAGCTATACCACCGGCTCTCCCACCGTACCCAATAAAGATGACCTGGTTTTGTATGATGAAAATGGCAACCGTGTGAAGAACGGCCCCGGTCAGGAGATCGACAACTCCCGCACGCCCAGCGGCAAGATACTTGTATCGCCACGCCTCGGCTTTAACTGGGATATCAAAGGCGACAAGACCGCCCAGCTGCGCGGAGGTACCGGATTATTCACCGGCCGTTTCCCGTTTGTATGGGTGGGTAATGCCATTGGTAATCCATTCACCGGTTATTACAACGTTACCGCACGAGACTTCAAATGGCCGCAGATCTGGCGTTCCAACATCGGTATCGACTACAAGCTGCACACCGGTACTATCCTCACAGCCGACGTAGCCTATTCAAAAGATGTGAATGCCATGATGGTACGCGATTACGGATTGGGCACGCCTACCGGTCAGCTCAACTCCGGTACCGGCGATACCCGCAGCATATATCAGCAGGCAGATAAAGGCAACACCGGCACTTATGTGTTCACCAATGCACGGGTAGGTTATTCCTTCAATACTTCCGTGCAGGCACAGCAGAACTTCCGCAAAGGCTATTTCGTAATGTTTGGCTATAACTACCTGATCGCAAAAGACGGAAGCTCCATCTCCGCAGAGATCTCCGGTGATGCCTTCGACCGCAATCCCATACTGGGCAACGCCAACAAGGCCGTGGAATCTACCTCTCTGTATGGGAATACACACCGCTTCACCATTGCCGGCATCAAGAAATTTGATTACGGCAAAGGAAGGTATGCCACCACCATTTCTGTTTTCGGCAGCTGGACCAGCGGCAACCGCTTCTCCTATGTATATGGCGGCGACGTGAATAACGATGGCTCTCCTGCCAACGACCTGATGTACATACCAACCGCCACAGAGATACGCAACATGAACTTTGCACCGCTTACCGATGCTTCCGGCAACGTACAGGACGCAGCAGCACAAAGCGCCGCTTTCGAAGCATTCATCCAGCAGGATAAATACCTCAACAGTCACCGCGGACAATATTCCGGCAAGTACGAAGGCGCCACGCCCTGGTTCAGCCAGATAGATATGCGCATACTGCAGGATTTTAATATCCGCTCAAAGAACAAGACCAGCACCGTACAGTTCAGCCTCGATATCGTCAATCTCGGCAACCTGATTAGCAGCAAATGGGGCTTGCGCAAATATGCCAGCACCTCCGGTTACTACCAGCCTGTTACCTTTGCCGGCAAAGACGCCAATGGCAAAGCCATATACCAGTTTGATCCTTCACAAAGACAGACTTTTATTACCAGTCCTGACCTCCCCTCCAGGTGGCAGCTACAATTGGGTATACGTTACATATTCTAACGATAGCGGATCACTGTCTGAAGGGTGATTTTTTTTGATTCGTTTGATTCTTCTGATGAACGAAGATTAATGAGTTTGATGTTGTTTTTTTGATTAATTTGATAAGGATTATGTGAGAAATATGCCTCTTTGGAAATCATAAGAAATCCTGCTACATCATCAATCAAAACACAAAATCGCTTAAAACCATATTCGTAACAATCTTCGTTCATCAGAAGAATCAAACGAATCAAACGAATCAAAAAAATCACACTTCAGTTATCTGCTTATGGGACTCAAACAAATCATCAGAACCATCCTGTTCGTCACTTGTTGCAACCTGCCTGCTGCCGCCCAGCAGTTTTACTTTCCGGCAGCGCAATACACCACGGAACAGACATTAGATAAGAATATTTCCCGGCTGGCCGGGGAGCTGATAGAGCAGTACAAAAAAAACGGCGATGCCTCGCTCTACTTTAATAATCTCTACCATTACCAGCTGGCTGCAGGGCACTACCCACAGGTAGGAGCAGCCATTGACTCCCTCCGGAATATTCCTGACGGGAAAGACAGTGTCAGCATGAAAGGCGCAGGCTTTGCATTCCGGACCTTTACCGCAGCATCTGCTACAGCGGCTTCCCGTGACATTGACTTTGCAGACGCCTATAAACGCACATTCAGCTCACAATACAACCAGCTGCCCACACAGCTTACCAGCAAAGTACCGTCGTGGTTCAATGAAGATGTGACGGCCTTGCGCAAACAACTGGATGACTGTCTGCAACAACAAACGGGAAAAGACCTGATCAGCTCCGCTGATGCCGCACGCCTGTGCAAAGCCTATGCGTCCTGGAAAGTGTTCAGCAAGATACTACCGCTCGCCAAACGCGCACTGGCAGAGCAGGACGACAGTCAATACATCATCGAAGACAGCCTCCTGGTTCCCACTCATGACGGCGCCCGTGTATCCGTTACCGTTATCAGAAAGAAAAATATGACGGCCCCGCTGCCCGCTGTGCTGCTGTTTAATATTTACACCGGTTACTATGATAAGTTAAAAGCAAAAGAAGCCGCAATCAACGGTTACGTAGGCGTTGTGGCTAACACACGCGGTAAAAAACAGAGTGAAAGCGTCATCGAACCATTTGAGCACGACGGCGCTGATGCCCATGATGTGATCGACTGGATCAGCAAGCAGCCATGGAGCAATGGTAAGGTTGGCATGGTTGGCGGCAGCTATGTGGGATTCAGCCAGTGGGCCGCCGCAAATCATCTGCACCCCGCATTAAAGACCATCGTGCCACAGGTGGCTGTGGGCATCGGTATTGATTACCCCGCGCACAACAACGTGTTCATGAGCTATATGCTGCGATGGATTCATTACGTTACCAACTCAAGACAAACAGATGAAGCCGACTTCGCCAATGGTGCACACTGGGATTCCACATTCAAGAAGTGGTATGCCAGCGGCAGGCCATTCCGCGCACTCGACACTATAGAAGGCAGGCCCAGTAACATCTTCCAGCGCTGGCTGCAACACCCTTCCCACGATGCCTATTGGCAGCAAATGGTGCCTTATAAAGAAGGCTTCGCCAATATCAATATCCCGGTACTTACTACCACCGGTTATTACGACGATGATCAGCGCGGCGCCCTGTACTATTTCCAGGAACATTACCGCTATAATAAAAACCCGCAGCATTACCTGGTGATAGGCCCCTACGATCATCCGGGAGGCCAGAGCATCGCTGCCGGTAAACTGGCGGGCTATAAAGTGGATAGTGTCGCACGCATTGACATTACCACACTGGTATACCAGTGGTTTGACCATATTCTCAAAGGAGGGTCCAAACCTGCCCTGCTGAAAGATAAAGTGAACTATGAAGTGATGGGCGCCAACGAATGGAGACACGCTCCTTCCCTGCAGGCGATGAACAACGATACGATCACGCTTTATCTTACCAATACGAGGAGCAGTCAGCATTACAACCTGAGTACTACCAAACCCGCAGGCAGTGAGTTCCTTCGCCAGGAAGTAGACTTCAAAGACCGCAGCGATACCCTCAATGCAGATGACCCTGGCATTGTTAGCAGCTCACTCGATGTAAAGGACGGTCTGTCCTTTATCTCCAAACCATTTGAAAAGACAGTTGCCTTCAATGGTTCCTTCACCGCCGACCTGGAAGCCATGATCAACAAGAAGGATATGGACTTACAGATAGGCGTATACGAATTACTGCCTGACGGTAAATACTTCCGGATTGCAGGCTACATCGGGCGCGCCAGCTATAGCAAAGACCGCAGCAAGAGAATACTGCTGCAGCCAGGTAAACAGGAAAAAATAGCCATTTCCAATTCCTACTTCACCAGCAGGCAGGTCAGCAAAGGCAGCAGCATCATAGTGGTAATCGGCGTGGTAAAAACACCTAACTGGCAGATCAACTACGGAACAGGGAAAGACGTAAGTGCTGAAGATATAAACGATGCAGGCGTACCGCTGGAGATCAAATGGTCTACTAACAGTTGTATTAAACTAGGGGTAAAAAATTAAGTTTCCCGGATAAAATAAGAATCCCTGGAATAATGTACTGTCGTACATTTCCAGGGATTTTTATTTTGATGAATAAATAATCTATTTCGCAGGCGTGATCACAATTTTCCTGAACTCTACCGGGCCATGATCGCCTTGTATGTAAATAGGACCGGGTTCGCCTTCTTTGCTGTCTAACGCACCGCCGGTGATGCCGGGTATTTCCTGGTTGCTGATCACAGTTTTGCCGTTAACGACTACCGTTACCATGCGACCGATGAGTGTTATGTCGTACGATTGCCATTTATCGGGGCCTAACGCTGCTATCTCACTTGGTGGCAGGAATCCGTAAATACCGCTGAACAGTACGCTGGATGGATGTGTATCTTTGTCGCTGTCTTCTATCTGCACTTCATAACGTCCTCTCAGATAAATGCCGCTGTTACTACCTTTGTTGTAGCGGAATTCAGCGTGCAGTTTAAAATCAGAGAAAGTCTGCTCAGAGATCAGGTTGGCGCCGGAATGCGGGCTGGTTAAAACGCCGTTCTTTACCTCCCACTGGTTGGTGTTGCCTACGGCTTTCCAACCATTCAGATCCTTACCGTTGAAGAGGTTAACCGGCTTGCCCCAAACCGGAGCGGCAGTACGTTTCAGGTAAGGCGCTTTTACGCCTGTCCAGTTATATTTTTTGCCTTCGCTGGTTACAATGGTTCCTTTTAAACCAGCATCAGTCACCTCTCCTTCTATTACGAAATCCTGGTCGCCACCTTCCCATTGCGGTGGTATGGTGAACGAGAATTTACCGTTATCGAAATTCACTTTGGCTACCGGACGCGCGCTGCCGGAAGCACCCACAAAATAGCCTACCAGCGTACGGTTGCCGGACAGCTTCACTTCCAGCCAGGAAGGAGCAGTTTTGCCCGTTTCGTCAATGGTAATGTCCCAGCGTCCTATCAACGCTTTGAAGTCGGCCGGTTTCTCTGCAGCTACGGACATGTTCCCACCGGATGCCATTACCGGTACAGCAACCCCAGGCACTAATAAGCAACTCATGCAAAATGCAAGGAAATTTCTACGCATACAATCTGATTGATTTTCCTGATAAATTAACTACCTGCCACTGAAGTTGATATGGTTCCGCAGAAACAGGAAATAACAAGATACTCTTTATTTGTTTTTATTCAAATGAAAATACAATAACGGTCATCCTTCCCGCTCTTCATAAATAAATATACCGATTGGTATATTTTAATTATCTTTGATCCGCTCTTTGTGTGGAGCATCAAAACAATTGTTATGGAACAGCAATACGATATTGTAGTAATCGGCTCCGGGCCTGGCGGTTATGTGGCAGCGATCCGGGCTTCTCAACTGGGCTATCGCACCGCCATTGTAGAGAAATACAGCACATTGGGCGGCACCTGTACCAATGTAGGCTGTATACCTGCCAAAGCACTGCTGGACAGCTCCGAGCATTACCACCAGGCGCAGGATCAGTTTAAGACGCATGGTATCAACATTACCGGCCTGCAACTGGATTTTGCACAGTTCATTGGCCGCAAGGCGGATGTAGTGAAGCAGAATACTTCCGGACTCGTATACCTGATGAAGAAAAACAAAATAGATGTGCATCATGGCACCGGTGGCTTTGTGGACGCCACACATCTTAAAGTGACTGCAGCAGATAAAGAGACCGTGCTGACATCAAAGTACTTCATCATTGCCACCGGCTCCAAACCCTCTTCCATAGCAGGAGTAAACATCGACAAACAACGCATTATCACCTCCACAGAGAGTTTGTCGCTGCCGGCACAGCCACAGTCTATGGTCATCATTGGAGGCGGCGTGATCGGAGTAGAGCTGGCCTCTGTATATGCACGCATCGGTACTGCTGTGACGATCATTGAATACACCGATTCTCTGATCCCTGCCATGGACCGGGAGCTTGGCAAGGCGCTGTACAAATCGTTAGGTAAACTTAATATCAAAATGCTGCTGGGCAGCAAGGTGCAATCAGCCACCAATAATGGTGAATCAGCTACTGTGAAGTTCCTGGACCAGGAAGGCAAAGAGCAAACGATCACAGCAGATTATTGCCTGGTGGCTGTAGGCAGAAGGGCTTATACAGATGGCCTCAACCTGCAGGCTGTAGGCATTGTACCAGAAAAGAACGGTAAGGTGAAAGTGAACAGCAGCTTCCAGACCTCCGTACCCAATATCTACGCGATCGGGGATGTTATTGAAGGGCCAATGCTGGCACACAAAGCAGAAGATGAAGGTACGTTGGCTGCCGAAGCGATCCATGGCGGCAAACCGCACATCAACTATGACCTGGTTCCGGGTGTCGTGTATACGTGGCCGGAAGTAGCCGCAGCAGGCTTTACGGAAGAACAGCTGAAGGCGCGGGGTATTGCATACAAAACCGGTAAGTTCCCATACCTCGCCAGCGCACGTGCCAGGGCTTCCATGGATACCGACGGGTTTGTGAAAGTGTTGGTATCTCCTCAATATGGCGAAATACTCGGGGTACATATCATCGGGCCGCGCGCCGCGGACGTGATTGCCATTGCCGTTACCGCGATGGAAAACGAACTGACAGTGGAAGAGATGTTCCGCATGTGCTATGCACACCCCACTTATTCAGAAGCGCTGAAAGATGCATTCCTCATGGCTTCCGGGCAGGGAGCTGTTAATATTTAGAGATTTAGAGATTTAGGGATTTAGATTTAGAGATTTAGGGATTTAGGGATTTAGGGATTTAGAAATTCCAAAATCCCTAAATATTAACAGCTCTTTTCTAGTAAACACACCGGCAGATTCTGAAAGAGATTAGGATGCCGGCGGACCAGGAATTTCTTCAGCGGATTACCTGCAAGGTGGCCCGCGCACGATACAATGCGCAGTCCGCCGGTTCTGGCAACCAGCTGCTCAAAATCGCGGATGGAGAGCTGATGGATATGCCCGGTGTCATACCAGTTGTAGCCAAAGAGCATGTGCTTCGGCATACTTCCATCCAACAGGAGCTGTAGCCTGTTACGATAAAAGGCGAAGTTAGGAAAAGAGATGATGATCTTTTTTGAGATGCGCTTCATTTCACGCAGCAGCACTTCCGGGTACATCACCATTTGTATAGATACACTACAGATGGAAATATCGAACTGATCATCGGCAAATGGCAACGGTTCATCGATACGGCCTGTTCTCACGTCCAGGCCTTTTCCCTGGCACACGGCCACTCCGGAAGGCGACAACTCAATGCCGGCCGCTCTGCAACCCCTTTCTTTTACCAGCAGATCCAGCAGGGTGCCATCTCCACAACCCAGGTCCACAATGCTGCTGCCGGTATCCGCAAAGGAGAGGATCACGTCAAATTCCTTTCTCTTACCCGCAGTGCCGGGCTCATAGTTGTAATTTCGGTTATCGTTCTTTGCCATATGTGGTCGGATTTCCGGAATATCCGGGAATATTTTTTCTCGGTACTTACAATGCCGCCGGTCTTGCTGCACGCTTCATCCGCTTGCTCTTCCTAAACAAGCCTGAGCTGATCCAATACAACACAAAGCCCGACATCACCGTCACCAGCCCGAATATGGAGAATATGCGCAGCAGCAGGTTGCCAATATTATCTCTCGAAGAATAATCCATGGTGTGCAACATCCACAGAAAATCAAACACTCTCCATTTGCTGTTACGGAACTTCTGCACCGTGCCCAGGTTGGCGGACACATACACGGTTGTACCAGAGGGATGCGCAAAGGTTACAGCGTAGGCCGGCAACGCGCTCTCACGGTATTCATGATGCCCACCGGTAGCTGTAAGATACGTTACAGATTTTATTTCCGGCTCGCCGTTGAAACGCTGCTTTGCAACAGCTATCGCTTCTTCTTTTGTGAGTGGCCCTCTCAACGCTCCTGTTAACGCATTGGCAAGATAAATATTATTCGCATGCTGATGATGCCCCACTCCTTTCAGTTGATACACCGGTTTGTCAAGTATCTGTATCAATTGTACCGCTGCGAAAGAATCTACGCCATGCGCCAACCTGATATTGTTCATCGCCACCGTGGGAGACACCAGCTGAAATGAGCCGGGTACGGGCTGTTCAGGCTTCTTCTGAAAATCACCGTGTACATCGTCCATATTGCTCCAGCTGAAATACAATCCGCCGATCGTCCACAATAGAAATTGAATCCCCAGGATAACACCCATATAGCGGTGTGTTTTCCTGATATAATAGTGTTTGCTCTTAGCCATGAAAAGATGGTTGATGGAAAATATAGTACGATTCCAGCCCGCGCCATTATTTCAAATGCTACGTACAGTTGGCACAGGCGGTCAGTATGGCGTAAAAATAAAGGTAATTTCCAGCGTAACTGTTATATAATTTCGGGTTATTCCATTTCCAGCGTCACATCGCCCGTGAGCGGATATCCCTGGCAAAGCAGTACCCAGCCCTGGTCCACATCGGTTTTCCGGAGGGCATAGTTATGCTGCATCATCACCCTCCCGGAAATGAGCCGGGCTGCACAGGAACCACAGGTACCGGTTTTACAGGAATAAGGCAGGGGTATCTTATCTGTCAGCGCGGCATCGAGGATAGTTTGTCCGGGGTGCACTTCCAACAGATTGGATTGTTCTCGGAAATGCAGCAGTACTTCCTGCTGTTCTTCGGGAAGTGTTACCGTTGTTGCTTCCTCATCCGGCGCGAACCATTCGAGATAAATATTATCGTTTGCAATGCCCATTCCATCCAGCATTTCATGGTGCATCTTCATCAGTTCTGCCGGGCCACAGATAAAATAATGCGTGCCGTCATGCAGTTCGGGCACCGCTGCTTTGATCAGTTTCTTTGCAATGAGTTTATTTACACGGCCACGTATCATGCCTGTCATATCTTCTTCTGGTGCGGGTTTCGACATCGCATAGTGCACTTGTGTACGGTGGCTGTGCTGCGCAGTCCATGCGGAAATTTGCTCCCGGAAAATGATTTCTGTTCCGCTTGAATAGATCAGCGTTACTGCGGCATCCTGGAAACGGTCTGTGAAAGCGCGCGCAATAGAGAATAGCGGGGTAATACCACTCCCTCCTGCCAGTAACACCAGGTGCTTTGCATCGGTAATGTGATCCGGCAGCATGAAAGTGCCATACGGGCCACTTACTTGCCACTCCTTAATACCGGCTGCGTTGTCTGCAATGTAATTGCTCATCAGACCGTCTTGCACACGCTTTACGGTGATAGCGGGCGGATCGCCGGGTATAGAGCTGAGTGAATAGGATCTTGTAACGGGTTCCCCACCGATGCGCAGCGTGATGTTTACGAACTGGCCGGGGCTGTATGTTATGGGTGTTCCATTGGTATGAAAAACAACGGTTACTGTATCACTGGTTTCGCGGAGCACCGCTGCGGTGCTCCAGGTATAAGTGTCTGCCATGCTGTATGTTCCTGTACTTTTCCTGCAAAGCTATACCGGCAACCGGTTCCGGGTGTTATACTATTTACGGTGAATTGTATATAATTTCAGGAGGAAGGATGCTGCTTTGCGGCTACCGACAACTTCCCCTGGCGCACGGTTTTATAGTGCGATGTATTAAGCCCCGTATTGGATTTGAATTGCTTAGACAAATGAGCGGCGCTGCTGAATCCTAACCTGAAGGCAATATCCGCCAGGGAGGCATCCGTATATACCAGCAACTCTTTCGTTTTCTCCATCCGGTAGGCCATGATATATTTTTCCAGCGTAATACCTTCCATCTCAGAAAAAATATTACTGATAACATTATAATTCCGGTTAAATTTCTTCACCACCATATCCGAAAAACGGAAATCCTGCGGAAAATCATAATCGCCGGAATACACCTCTTCCACCATCCGTTTCAACTCCCGCACCAGTGAGGTTCTCCTGTCTTCCAGTAACGTAAATCCCAGTGGCAGCAGTTTCTCTTTCACGGCATCCAGGCTGGGTGCTGTCAGTGCAGACACGGTGGTTACTTCTCCCAACGTGATCCCTGTAACGGGAATCTCCAGCTCGTGAAATACGTCCCTGATGGCCTGTATACACCTGTCGCAAACCATTCCCCTGATATATATCTTGTAATCACTTAACATAAACATGGATTTATGTAAAATTGAAGCAACAGGTGCGGATGTGCGTTATACAATTGTTTCAAAGTTTTATATAATCAGGCGCAACGCACCCTAGTGCTCCCGCAGCAGTGGCGTATAGGCCACGGGCGTTACCACCACCGGATATTTCTCCACGGTTACGTTGCTGGGGTCCAGACCAAAGTTGACCCATTCTTTAACGCTGATGTATTTCAGATTGAAGTAACTTTTCATCAGGAAATTCTTCACAAAGGGCATATCGTTCTCGAAGGAGAGGAACGAATCCGTGAGCAGGAATTTATAGTCTCCGATCCTGCTTTCCTGGTAACATTGCTCATGACGTCCTGAAACATCCACCTCTCCTGATTTTACGAGGTCATTCACCACCTGCCGGAAGTAATAATCAATCCTGGGCTCAATCCTGAAACCGAGATTGAACTCGATGAAATAAATATCGTTTTTAACGATCGTATCTACACGGTAATGCATGGAATAAGGCTCATCCAGTACGTTCACATGTACAAACCAGTAGATGTCGGCCCGCTTGGGTGAACGCGACAGAATAGAATCGATCGCTGTTTTCTCTACCCTGCGCGGCGAACCGGAACTGGTGAGATACACGAGGTTGGTAGCGTACTTCGTGATGTTGTTATCAGTACTCAGCTGCTTCAGCAGCTCTACATATCCATCCACTGTTACAATCTTCTTCAGCGAAGTAGTAATTCTTCTGCCGGATCTCCATACCACCATCACGATAAAGAGGCAGGAGCCTATCAGCAGCGTGATCCAGCCGCCTTCTTTCACCTTCTGCAGGTTAGCAGTCAGGAAAGCAGATTCTATCGCCAGGAAAAGGCCCGTGATCAATACGATGGCCGGTACGGGAAATCTTTTTGTATACAGGTAGAAGTTAATCAGTATTGTGCTCATGATCATAGTGAGCGTAACGCTGAGACCAAATGCAGCCTCCATCCTGGTGGATTCGCGGAAATAAAGCACCATACCGATACAGCCGGCCATGAGGAACCAGTTGATGAACGGTATATAGATCTGTCCCTTGATGTTACCGGGAAAGACTACACGGTGTCTTGGCCAGAGATCAAGACGGATCGCTTCGTTGATCAGGGTGAAGCAGCCGCTGATGAGCGCCTGGCTGGCGATAATAGTAGCCATCGTGGCGGTGATCAGCGTCGGGAGATAAATGGCGTCCGGAACGATATGATAGAAAGGGCTCACCGTGCCGATCTCTTCTCCAACGTGTTGCAGCAGCCAGGCGGTTTGTCCGGCGTAAGCAAGTATCAGCATCACTTTTATATAGATCCAGCTCACGCGGATGTTGTTCCTGCCGCAATGTCCCATATCACTGTACAGCGCTTCTGCTCCCGTGGTACAGAGAAAGATACTGCCCAGCAGCCAGAAGCCGCCGGGCGCCTGCGACAACATCACATAAGCATACCAGGGGTTCAACGCCTTCAGCACAGCAAAATTGTGGCTCATCGCCATTAGTCCCAATACGCCGATGAAAGTAAACCATACCAGCATTACGGGGCCAAAGATCTTCCCGATCTTGTCTGTACCAAACTGCTGGAAGATGAAAAGCAGGATCAGTATACAAACCACAATCGGCACCGTATTGATGTGCGGCGATATTTTCTGCATCCCTTCCACCGCAGAAGCGACGGAGATGGGAGGTGTGATAATACCGTCTGCAATCAGGAAGGCGCCACCGGCCATAGCAGGTATCACGATCCATTTGCCAAAAAGCCGGCGGATAAGGGCATACAGCGAGAAGATGCCGCCCTCACCTTTATTGTCGGCCTGCAAAGTAATGATCACATATTTGAGGGTAGTCTGAAAGAACAAGGTCCAGAAGATGGCCGACAGTGCACCCAGCGCCACGTCTTCCGTTATCACCCTGTTATGGAACACCGCATTCAGCGTATACAGCGGCGAGGTACCTATATCGCCGAATACAATACCGATGGCAATCAGTACGCCTGCCGGTGTAGCATGCTTATGAAATGCGGTGGTTGATGTTGATTGCATAGAATCTGTTATGTTAAGCGGGTACAAATTACCTTTTATTTTTCCACTGCAATCGTTCTTCAGAACAGAATCAATGATTTTTTATCAGTATTGTCCGACTAAAATAAGTGAATAAAGCATAAAAAAAGGGGGCAAGCCCCCCAATAGTTTCTATGTTTGGGTTACCACACCTTAAACGTAAAAACTTGGATAAAGAT
>NZ_DATLKJ010000163.1:0-8865 GCF_035538455.1 Chitinophaga sp. | reverse complement strand
AAGATATATACAGGCAGGCGGCGGATACGTAGGCATACATGCCGCCACTGATACAGAATACGACTGGGGATGGTACAACCACCTCGCGGGCGCTTATTTCCTGAGTCATCCTCCCGGCACGCACAAAGCCACGCTGGAAGTAGTCAATAAATCATTCCCTGCAACAGCCGGGCTACCTGATAAATGGGAGCATACAGACGAATGGTACAATTTCAAGAAAAGAGATACCACCACCACGGTGCTCATGAAGATAAATGAAAAGACCTACGAAGGCGGCACTATGGGCAACGACCACCCGGTAAGCTGGTATCATGACTACGATGGTGGCCGTGCATTTTATACCGCCCTCGGACATACGGAAGAAACATACAAAGACTCCCTGTTCCTGAAACACCTGTTGGGTGGTGTACAATACGCCATCGGCAAAAACCAGGTGCTGGACTACAGTGCAGCCAAAACGCTGCGTGTACCTGCAGAAGATCGTTTCACCAAAACTATCCTCTCCCAGGGTGAGTTCTTTGAACCTACTGAAATGACCATCCTGCCTAACTTCGATATCCTCGTAGCACAACGCCGCGGTGAACTGCTGCTATATAAGCAAGCTACCAAAGCAATCTCACAGGTGAGCTTCCTGAACGTTTATTTCAAAACAGAAGTGCCCAATGTAAATGCTGAAGAAGGCTTCATCGGCCTCGCCGCTGATCCGGACTTCAAAGATAATCACTACATCTACACGATGTACTCTCCCAAAGACACTTCTGTAAACCGTCTGTCACGTTTCAAGTTTGAGAACGACAAGCTGGATATGTCTTCAGAAAAAGTCATCCTGCAATTCTACTCTCAACGCGATATCTGCTGTCATACCGGTGGCTCCATCGCTTTCGGTCCGGATAAACTCCTCTATGTTTCTACCGGCGACAATACCACTCCATTCGATGAACCAGGACAGAAATACGGCAGTAACGGTTACGGACCTACAGACGATCGCCCCGGACATGTACAATACGATGGACGCCGTTCTTCTGCCAACACCAATGATCTGCGCGGTAAGATCCTGCGCATAAAAGTGCAGCCCGACGGCTCCTATACCATTCCTGAAGGCAACCTGTTCCCGAAAGGCACCAAAGGCACACGCCCTGAGATATATACTATGGGTACACGCAATCCTTACCGCATTTCTATAGACCGCAAAACAGGTTATCTCTACTGGGGTGAAGTAGGACCGGATGCTGCCAATGATGATCCCAAACGTGGCCCCCGTGGTTACGACGAAGTGAACCAGGCCAAAAAGCCCGGCAACTATGGCTATCCGATGTTTATTGCAGATAACAAACCGTATCATGCTTACAACTATGAAACAGGTGAAGCCGGACCGGCATTTGATCCGTTGAAACCTGTTAATACCTCCCGCAATAACACCGGCCTTAAAGAGCTGCCGTTACCCGTACCTGCCTTTATCTGGTACCCATACGGCAAGTCTGACGAGTTTCCCATTGTGGGCAGCGGCGGTCGTAATGCAGAAGCAGGCCCTGTTTACTACAGTGAGTTCTATCCAAAAGAAACACGGTTCCCCGATTACTATAACGGCAAACTCTTTATCTACGACTGGATCCGTGGCTGGATCATGGCAGTAACCATGGATAAAGACGGTAATTTCTCCAAGATGGAACGCTTCATGCCTGGCTCCAAACTCAATGCCCCCATCGATATGGAAATGGGACCAGACGGCCGTTTGTACGTACTTGAATATGGCAACGGATGGTTCAGCAAAAACGCAGATGCTGCCCTTTCACGCATCGATTACAACGGCGGCAACCGCGCCCCCAAAGCTGATATACATGTAAATCAGCTCACAGGCGGCCTTCCATTTAAAGTGAAGTTCAGTGCTGAAGGTTCCAAAGACCCGGATGGCGACAAGCTCACTTATCTATGGTACTTTGGCAACGGCAACAAGAAAGAAACCACCGAACCCGAAACGGAATACACCTTCACTACTGCCGGCGAATATGCCGTATCCGTGGAAGTGCAGGATGATAAAGGCGCGAAGACAAGGAGCAAGGAAATAACATTGTATGCCGGCAACGAAACACCACAGGTGAAGATCGAGATCAGTGGTAATAAAATGTTCTATTTCCCGGGTAAACAGGTTCGTTATACCGTTAACGTTAGTGACAAGGAAGATGGCAACAGCGCAGACGGCAAACTGGATGTGAACAACATCTTCGTGAAAGCAGATTACCTGCTGGGCCGCGACAAAGCCGGCTTACCACAGGGTCACCAGATCATTACTGGCGCTATCGCCGGTAAAAATATCATGGAAGTATCCGACTGTAAGACCTGTCATAAAACAGATGAAAAATCCATCGGTCCTTCCTTTAAACAGGTAGCCGAAAAATACAAGGCAGATCCGGCGGCCCCTGAAATGCTGGCGAAGAAAATCATCAGCGGCGGCGGCGGCGTATGGGGAGAAACAGCTATGTCAGCACACCCTGGCTTCTCTATGGGCGAAGCAAGACAGCTTGTCGAATATATTTATTCTCTCGGCGGTAATGCGCCTAAGGTAAGCTCGCTGCCCATCACCGGCAGCCTTAATCCAACAATGGGCAATGAGCTGAAAGATGGTGGCGTATTACATATCCTTGCCAGCTATACAGATAAAGGCGGTCCCGGTATCAAACCGATCACCGGCGCTTCTGCAGTAGAGCTGTACAATCCCAAACTTCCTGCTACAGACTATAGCAAAGCCGACGGTGTGTCTGTATTTCAGGCTGATGGCATGAAGTTCCTGATACCGGCCACTTCGGAAGGATGGGTAGTATACAACAAGCTGGATCTTACGGATGTCAGCGGCATCGACATAAACTACATGGTGCAGGAAACGCCACAACAGGGCTACACGGTGGAAGCCTTCCTGGATAATGCAGGTGGCACACGCCTCGGGGAGGTAACGATAGGCCCCGGCGCTGCTCCTAAAACACCTGTGAAAGCCAGCTTCAGCTTTGCGCCGGTAACAGATGGGAAAATGCACAACCTGTACTTTAAATTCAAAGCAACCGCGCCAGGCCAGCAGGTACCACTGGGTATCACTACCTTCAGTTTACATTAGCTGCTATCAGCTTACAGCTTTTAGTACATAGTATAACAGATTAAAAGGAGAGATTAAAGCAAATTGCTTTAATCTCTCCTTTTTTCAGATATTAGCAATCATGAAACAATACCAGGGACAGTTACTGATACTGCTTACATATTTCAAAGTGATACAGGGTTTCAATACGCTCTGCTCCCTGTTTCTAGCCTTCGCCGGTAGCCTGCTGCTGGGCGCCGACAGCTTCCTCAAAGGATTCATTACATCCTTTTTTACAGGTGGTTTCTTCCTGGCGGTATTCTTCTACGAGCTTCGATACAAGAAGTCTTATTATTTCTATTACAACAAGGGCTTTTCAAAAGTAAAGCTGATAACAGCCACCTATATGGCCAGTCTGCTATTGCTTATCATTCTCTTTTGTTTATATAAACTCATACCGCATGCTGCATGAACTGGAAGCTGATAGTATTCAGAAAAACTTTGGCGCAAGAGAACTGATCACTGACTGTTACATCAAATGCAAGACAGGCGAAGTAATAGGTATCCTCGGCCGGAACGGCAGCGGCAAATCCACTTTACTGAAGATCATCTTCGGCACAGAACCGGCTGCGCATCAGCATATCAGGATTGACGGCCAAAAATATGAGCACTCTTATAAACAGGGTAACCTGGTAAGTTACCTGCCTCAGCATGATTTTCTACCGAGATATTTATCACTCAGGCAGATCGTTGATGTTTTTGTTGACAACGAAGAAAAACGGGAACTGATTTACAGAGACGAACGCCTGCATATCCATCTCGATAAAAAAACGACAGCCTTATCCGGCGGCGAACTGAAATATTTTGAGATACTGTTACTGGTAAACCAGGAAAGTCCCTTCATCCTGCTGGATGAGCCATTCTCAGGCGTAGAGCCGCTTTACAGGGATAAGGTGGTGAAACTAATCAGTAGTCATCAATCAACAAAAGGGTTTATCATCACCGATCACGATTACCGCAATATGATAAAAGCCAGCACCACGCTGATGTTGCTGAAAGACGGCATTTGCAGGAAGATCAATGATGTTATTGAACTGGAACAGTTACAGTATGTTCCTTTGGGAACTTTCAGTTAGCTTTTGGCTGGCTTAGCCCCCATAAAGAATGTAATCACGCCGCCGTTCATAATATCTTCATGTGTAAGGTAAAGACGTTTCAATGGAGTGCCATTCAGCAATACTTTCTGCACGTATACATTTTTATCTCCCTGATTCTTCACATCTATCACAAATGTTTTCCCGTTCTCCAGCTGTAATGTGGCCTTATCCACAGCAGGGCTTCCCAGCGCATACTGGTTGCTTCCGGGGCATACAGGATAAAAGCCCAGAGAGCTGAAAATATACCATGCACTCATCTGTCCGCAGTCGTCATTGCCACCAAGTCCGTCAGGGCCCGGGTGGTACATTTTCTTCAGGATCATCCGTACGCGTTCCTGCGTTTTCCATGGATAGCCGGTCCAGTTATAAAGATAGGCAACATGGTGTGACGGTTCATTTCCATGAACATAGTTGCCAATGATGCCATCGCGGGTGATATCTTCTGTTTCTGCAAAGTATTTATCCGGTAGCTCCATAGTGAACAGCGAATCGAGATGTGCAGTGAATTGTTTTTTGCCGCCCATCATAGTAATCATCTCATCCGGGTATTGGGGAACATACAAGCTGTAATTCCAGGCGTTACCTTCAATAAATCCCTGATCATGCGTTTGCAGGGGATCGAAGCTCGCTTTGAAGGTGCCGTCATTCAGCCGTGGGCGCATAAAGCCCGTGCGGGCATCGTATACATTTTTATAATTGTTGGAGCGGTGGGTGAATTCCTCATAAATATCATTCCTGCCAAGGTTCTTCGCAATCTGTGCAATGCACCAGTCGTCGTAGGCATATTCCAGCGTCTTTGAAACAGAGGAGCCGTTTTTATCTTCAGGCACATAACCCATATCCATATAGTAACCCAGACCATCATAAGTGCGGTGGCGCGCGGTGGTTACACAGGCTTCCAATGCCTTGTTCACATCAAACGGTGCATTGCCTTTGACAATAGCGTCTGCAATAACGGAAACGCTGTGGTAGCCTATCATACACCAGTTTTCGTTAGCGTAGTGCGACCATACCGGCAGCATGTGCTGTGCACTCTGCTCATAGTGATTAAGCATGGATTGCACCATATCCGCATTGCGTGTGGGTTGTATCATATTGAACAGGGGATGAAGGGCGCGGTAGGTATCCCAGAGAGAGAAAGTCGTATAATTCGTATATCCTTTTGCTGTATGAATATTCATATCCAGTCCACGATAGTTGCCATCCACATCCATGTAGGCCGTAGGGTTAATGAAGGCATGATACATAGCTGTATAAAAATTCTCCTTTTCTTCACGGCTACCCGATTCGATATGTATTTTATTCAGTTCTTTAACCCAGAGTGCCTTCCCTGCCTGTTTTACAGCTTCGAAATTCCATCCGGGAATTTCAGCCTGCAGGTTCTTCAATGCCCCCTCCGTACTTACCGGCGATAATGCAAACTTGACGCCTATCTGCTCGCCTTCGGTGGTATTGAAATCGAAATAGGCACGGATCTGTTTTCCTGCCATCTCGGGGAAATTCTTTGTCTGATCAAATTTCCGCCAGAATCCTTTATACACATCCTTTGCATAATTCTGGTGCCCATATGTTTTAAAGGGCTTTGAAAACACCATAGCAAAGTACTCAATTCTTGTACGCGCCCAACCGTTAGTCTGCCGGAAGCCTGTTACCAGTGTATCATTTTCTACTCTTACGAACGTCCATACATTTTTGTTTTCGTAATTATAGATGCCCGACATAAAGTCGAGAATGATATGCGCCTGATCGGAAGCGGGAAATGTATATTGATGAAAGCCAACACGGTTGCTGGCGGTAAGTTCGGCAGTGATGTTATCGTCATCCAGCTTCACTTTGTAATAGGCAGGTTCAGCTACTTCATTGTTGTGAGAAAACCGTGATCGGTAACCATTTTCCGGATGATCTGCTGTTCCGGGGTTGAGCTGTAGTTTGCCCACAGTTGGCATCATGAGAAAATCGCCCAGATCAGAGTGGCCGGTACCACTAAAATGCGTATGACTAAAACCAACAATGGTCTTGTCATCATATTGGTAGCCAGCACAATATTTATACACATCCGGGTTGTATTTCCCGTTCATTTCATAGGGAATGGTATCTGTTTCCGGGCTTAGCTGTACCATCCCAAACGGCACGGTAGCGCCGGGATAGGTATGTCCCATTCGCAGGGTGCCGGTGATGGGCTTTACATACTGTAATACATTCTCCTGTGCAGAAACGGCCAGAGAAGCGAAACATAAGGTTGATAAAAGTATTTTCCTCATAACGTTTAAGATAAAAATATACATCCCGAAGACTCGGGATGAAATGTTTACAGTGAACAATGAAAATCGTATTTCCTACTCTATTTATTAATAACCGTTGAATAAGAATAAGGATAGGCTGATGGTTGCGTTCCTCTTGTTTTCTCAGGAGCTGCGCCCATCTTCAGCACCAGTCGGCCGCCTTTCTGCAGGTCCTGGTGGCTGAGCCAGTTCTTCGTATATACCTGTCCGTTAAGCGTAGCGTTTTGCACATACAGGTTTTTATCACTGTTGCCAGGCGCCTCAATTTCCATTTTCTTACCATCTTCGAGTGTCATGGTGAGTTTGGAGAAGAGAGGAGTCCCCATTACATATTGTTGGGTGCCCGGGCAGACAGGGTAGAAGCCCATTGCCGAGAATACGTACCAGGCAGAAGTTTGGCCATTATCTTCATCACCGCAATAACCGTCAGGAGTAGCCTTGTAAAGGCGGTCCATTACCTGACGCACCCAGTATTGTGTTTTCCACGGCTGTCCGGCATAGTTATACAGGTAGATCATATGTTGGATAGGCTGATTGCCGTGTGCATATTGTCCCATATTCATGATCTGCATTTCACGGATCTCATGAATCACAGTACCATAATAGCTTTCATCGAATACAGGCGCCATTTTAAATACAGAATCCAACATGGATGCAAACATATCTTTGCTGCCCATCAGGCCGGAAAGACCCTGTATATCATGGAATACAGACCAGGTATAATGCCAGCTGTTTCCTTCTGTGAAAGCGTCGCCCCATTTGAATGGGTTGAAAGGTGTCTGGAACTTGCCGTCTTTATTTTTACCTCTCATCAGTTTGGTTTCCGGATCAAAGAGGTTGCGGTAATTCTGAGAGCGTTTTTCAAACAGTGCGATTTCACTCTTAGGACGATTCAATGCTTTTGCGAGCTGGAAAATGGTGAAGTCGTCGTAGGCATATTCCAGCGTACGGGCAGCATTCTCATTTACCTTTACATCATAAGGCACATAGCCGAGTTTGTTATAGTACTCTACGCCGGCACGACCTACGGATTCCAACGGGCCAGCATGTTCTGTATTTTTCAGGATGGCCTCGTAGAGCGTATTAATATCGTAGCCACGAATACCTTTCAGGTAAGCGTCTGCAATGAGGGAAGCAGAGTTGGAGCCGATCATGCAGTCGCGGTGACCCGGGCTGGCCCATTCGGGCAACCAACCGCTTTCTTTATAGGCGTTGGCCAGACCTTCCATGATATGCGCGCTGAGAGAAGGATACATAAGTGTAAAGAAAGGATGCACCGCACGGAATGTGTCCCAGAAGCCGTTGTCGGTAAACATGTAACCTGGCAGCACTTCGCCGTTGTAAGGGCTGTAATGCACCACTTCATTCTTTGCATTCAGTTCATAGAACTTGCGGGGGAAGAGCAGTACACGATAGAGCGAAGAATAGAACGTGGTTACCTGTGCCACGGAACCTCCTTCCACAGCCAGTCTTCCAAGTTCTTTGTTCCAGATATCCTTTGCTTTCTGGCGCGTTACATCAAAATCATCTTTACCAACTTCCCGCTGCAGGTTCAGTTCCGCCTGTTCATAGCTAATAAAAGACGAGGCTGTTCTGATACCTACCTTTTCACCTTTTCTGGTACGGAATCCAATCACAGCACCGGTATGATCAGCCTGCAGTTCAAGCTGGCCTTTCATCAACACGGAATCTTTCCAGGTGGAAGAATAAGTGAATGGTTTATCGAAACAGATAACAAAATAGTTTTTGAAATTGGCTGGTACGCCACCGCTGTTCTTGGTCGTGTAGCCGATAATCTTTTTCTCCTGTGGTAATATTTTAATATAGGAGCCTTTATCAAAAGCATCTACCACGATGAAAGCACTGTCTGTCTGCGGGAAGGTGAAACGCAGCTGGGCTGACCTTTCTGTTGGTGTGATCTCTGTGGTAACATCAGCATCTGCGAGATATACGCTGTAATAATATGGCCTGGCGATCTCTGTTTTATGGGAGAACCAGCTGGCGCGCGCATTCTGATTAAATTTGATGCCACCGGTTACAGGCATAATGGCAAACTGGCCATAGTCGTTAATCCATGGTGATGGCTGGTGTGTTTGTTTGAAGCCTCTGATTTTATCAGCAGTATACTGATAAGCCCAGCCGTTCCCCATGGTATTGGTCTGCGGCATCCAGAAATTCATACCCCAGGGCAGGGCAATAGCGGGATAAGTGTTACCATTGGATAAGCTCACTTTGGAATCTGTTCCCATTAATGTGTTTACCCATTCTACCGGATCAGCTACTTTATTTACTGTCTGGCTCCTGGCGCCATGCAGGCAAAGCAAAGCTGCTGCCAGCAATCCGATTCTTTTCATAATCTGTT
>NZ_DATLKJ010000162.1:0-31555 GCF_035538455.1 Chitinophaga sp. | reverse complement strand
AGTTATATGGCCAATGATCTTTTAGGTAGCAACATCAATCAAACCGATCCTCCTCTACACACTGCTTTGCGAGGTATCATCAGCGGACCTTTTTCAAAACCTGCCTTGGAAACAATGGAGTCATTTTTTTATGACATCTGTTATGAGCAATTTTCAGAAGAGCACGCGGAAATGGACTTGGCAGTAGATTTTGCTTTCCCTTTTGTTACGGCGGCGATATGCCATCTGCTTGGAGTTCCCTATGAGGAGAAAGAGAATATCCATAAATGGGCCAAAGCCATTGTAACGGCAGGTTATGTCCAGAACGGCCTACAGGTTGCTGCTGCTGCCCAGCGGGAAATGGGGGCTTTATTCTCTAGATTACTTTACCATCATAAAACTTCACGAGATAATTCAAATATTCTAAGCATACTCGCAAATGCCGAACTGGATGGTGAACCCCTATCTTTTCCTATACAACTAGGTACGGCGATGACTGTACTTTTGGCTGGTTATGAAACAACCGCTAACCTGGTCATCAATAGTGTGCATATCCTAGCCGAGTCCAGCGACCTGCAATCCTTACTGCGTAACACCCCAGGTCTTTTACCAACTGCCATTCAGGAAGCGCTACGCTTACGTCCTAGCCTAGTGAGCATGTATCGAAAGGCAATTATGGATACTGAAATAGAAGGAATGCAAATAAAGGAGGGAGACGTGGTAAATGCCTGGATATCGACTGCTAACCGCGATCCTGCAGTCTTTGAAACTCCTTCTGCATTTAGTCTTGCCCGAAAAAATTCTGGCATGACCCTTAGTTTTGGCTATGGCATCCATCACTGCATCGGCGCTGGCCTGGCACGCCAGCTGACGAGGATCGCATTGGAAGTTCTATTGCAAAAGACCATGAGCTTTTCGCTGGTGCGGGGTGTTAAGTTACAGCCATCAGGAAGTTTAATCTCACCCGGCTTTGACACGTTGCCACTGACTTTGACTGTACGATAATCCATGACGAACTGCCACACATGCTACGCTACCCTTTTATAGATACAATTAGTCCATATGCCGATGAAATAGAAGCCATGACACAAAAGTGGCTATGCTCTGACTATGCTTTCCTGCCTTCAGAAGTCCGGGAGCGTTATGCACGGACCCGGACTGGAATGTTGACCGCGCGCTTTTTCCCTTATGCTAGTCGCGAGCGGCTCATTCCGCTCGCCATGTGCTCACTCTGGGGGCTCGTCTTTGACGACTTTTACGAGCATGCAGACGATGCAACATACGATCTGCTCAAATGGCAGATCGGCGCCGTGATACGCGGACAGCTTTCTGCTGATCAGGATAGCAACAAATTTTTGCGTGAAATGCAAAAGATCAGCCAGGCTTTTAAAACGTTTATGCCATACTACTGGCTGAACCGCTTCGCCAGCAGTATGGAAATTTATGTTGATGGTATGAAAGAGGAAGCGTATTATAAAAGAGTAATGAAATTTCCAACACTAGAAACATATATGTCTATCAGGTGGCGGAGCGTGGACGTGCTGCAAATGATCGATGGATTGGAAGTTGCCACCGAAATGCCCTTGCCAGATTACTTGCGTCATCACCCCGCAATAGAGGAGCTGGCCTACTATACATGTCGGATTGTTGCGTCGTGTAATGATTACTTTTCTGTTAATAAAGAAACAGGCCGTGACGTAATGAACCTAGTGTTAATAATGGAAAATGAAAAAGTACTTTCACGTAGCAATGCACTAATCGAAGCTGTCAAAATTCATGATAGTGACCTTTCTAAGTATGTAGAGCTGGAAAAAAGCGTACCGGACTTTGGAGAATACAACCTGGCAGTCAAAACTTTCCTGGACTACAACAACCTTATGATCGCTGGTCACTGGCGCTGGTATATCGTAGACACCCTGCGTTACCGGCCTAATGGTGGACCAGACAGGAACGCATTCAACGGGTTATGAGATGTCCACCATTGTTTCACCACCACGTGCCATTAGCAAGGAGAGCGAACTTGTCAGCTCCATTTGGGTAAAAGGTTTAAATAGAAAATCATCCGCGCCGTGGAATTGCTCGATAATGCTCATACTTCGGTCTCCTGTTGCAACTATGACAGGTATGTCCAGTAAGTCTTTATCATCACGAAAGATATTCAGCACTTCATTGCCGGGAATGTCCGGCAGGCAGGCATCTAGGATAATAACATCTGGTCGATATTGACGTGCCATGGCAATACCTTTTGCACCGTCTTCTGCTAACAGTACATTGCATTGGAGATCTCCAAGCAGAAGTTTACCTGCTGTACGGTTAAGGTCATTGTCATCAATTACCAGAACCGTGATTTTTAGCTCAAAGTTGGTGGAAAGCATCGCTGGCCTGGTAATCTCGCTGCTACTTGCCGTTTCATAAGGTATCATAATCCTAAACGTGCTACCGTGCCCCGGTTCACTTTCCACATCAATAGTCCCGCCCAATGTCGCGACAGTCCTCGAAACGATGAACAGGCCAAGGCCAGTGCCCTGTTGACCTTCTGTCACATAGGGGTAGAAAATGTTTAGTTGCTGCTCCAGTGGAATACCGGGGCCTTCATCTATTATTTCAATCATAAGTTTAGATTCCCTAATATCGCAGTTCAAAAAGATTTTGCCGCCTTGAGGTGTAAACTTTATGGCATTGCCGATCAGGTTTCTGACTGCTTTTTCCAGGAGGGTATAATCTGTTTTGATATAAGGAGGAAGCATTTCTCCTATAACCGGAGTAATCTTTATCAGCCTAGTATGGGCGACTAGCTGCAGAGAATCTACTAACTCATGCCCCCACAACCTGAAATCCGCAGCCTTCTTGTCAAGGCGCCCAAAATCTCCTGATTCGATCCTTCGTAGGTCTAAAATATTTCTGGTAATGTCTGAAACACGACTGCTAGCAGCCCAGCTGATGGCAAACAGCTCTTCCAGATTTCCCGTCAGGTGCAATTTTGTTACTTCTTTGCGGATAACACCATTTACAGCGCTCAGTGCATATATTTCATTATTGATATCATGAACGATCGCCCGAAAAAATAAGTTGACGTTCCTGTTAGCAGATTCCAGCTGCGCCGTCCGCTGTTGTACGGTTTTTTCCAGGTTTTCATTACTCGCTTGCAATTGCCTAATTAAATTCATAACATAACGTTTGAAAAAGGATATCGCAGTAATAATCAATATAAACAATGCGATCATGCCACAGTCATGAAAAAGCCAGCCAGGGTCATTCACTCTTTCCGCATGAATAAATCCAGTCCTTAAATTAATGCGGGCAAAGAAAAGAGACGTACTAGTAAAAACAATGCTTAAAGTAATCTGCCAGATTTTTTTTAGGATGAGTAGCGAGGTGATGATCAAAAAGACCGTAAGCATCTCCTCCTCGATGACCATGCCGCGCCAAACACCAAAATATAATATGCCAAGATTGTGGGTAATTAGAAAGGCTACGGCTGCGAACTGGTGATGATGATAGTAATTTAGGATTAAGAAACCGCTGAAAAATCCCACTTCAAGCCATGCTGCAACGAAGATGGATGGATCTTTTAGCGCCAGGGCAATGCCAGTGCCAATTGTACCTGCTAAAAAGGCGGTCATGAGGCTTAGGGTGTTCACAACAATTACCTGGTCTTCATATTCTTTAGAGACGCCGCGGGTTCCTAGCTTGATGAGGTTCTGCATTACATTAAGCTGCATTTGAGGGTCATTTTTAGCAGTTAAACAAATTTTTCACACGTGCGGGTATACTTCCGGCAATTTTATTTTTATGATTGTTTTGTCCAACTGGAAAAGATACATCCGGAAGTCGTTAAAATGGACTCTTTTTAAACAGGCCACATGAGATCCTGAACGGGTTATTTCTTCGCTCGTTTCCTTTTCAAATGGCTCTGCTGCCTGCCATTCGCATTATTTATTAACTATATGTTTTTTCTGAAGAAAGGGCCTTTATTTCACTAAAGGAGGCCCTATTCCCTTTCTCATATATTCTTTGATGAACCTTATCCATGTGGGTTAATTAATTGTTTCCTATCTGTGAGTAGAAAATATTATTGGCAAAATGCGCCGTATTTAAAAGAAAAACAATAAGAATATGGTACAATTTTACTACTTACATTGTAGTATTAACCGCCCTGGGTAAGCATTGTAACAGGATATACTTTACTATTCAGCTTAAAAGTTTCTGGATTAACTGGGTTTGGCTAGAGATAGATAATTTCTCGAATATGTTTTGGGCGTGTTTTTTTACAGTAAATTCAGAAATATATAAATCCTCGGCAATCTCTTTGTAAGCTTTTCCTAAACAAATATGCTGGCAAACTGTTGTTTCACGGGGGGTCAGATTATAAATTCTGCAATTTTCGTTAATTTTATTTAGCAGCGCGTCTTGGGATACAAAGGCTTCTGTCCGCCTTTGACTATTCCCATTAATACTTAGGCTGATCTCAATAATTTTACGACGTAAATTCTTAGATTTTTCAATTACTGCACCAATCCTGAATAAAAGTTCATCACTATGAAATGGTTTCGAAATGTAGTCTACAGCACCAGCCTTAAGCCCTTGAATGCGATCAGAGCTAGAATTTTTTGCAGATACTAACAGTAATGGAATGTGACTATAAGAGGGCGTTTCATTAAAAATTTTGGCAAATCGTATGCCATCCATATGCGCCATCATTACATCGGAAAGAACCAAATCTGGCATTACCTGAATCTCCTTTAATTTATCTAGTGCCTCTTGTCCATTTCCAGCCCAAACAACATTATACTTTCCAGATAGTTTTATGAAAAGATAATTTGCCATATGTAAATTATCTTCTATAAGTAGCACTGTCTGCTTGGATGTATCCATAGCTGTACTTGTGAGGGATTCAGAAGATGGTTCAATAAAACTTGGCTGAGGAGAAAAATCACTAATTTGATCGTACTCTTCAGGGTAATATCTAGCTAATATAACTGTAAACTTAGTTCCCTTCCCATTGCAAAGCGGGCTCTCAAATAATATTTCCCCCATCAGGGACTGAACTATATTTTTTGTTATGGGTAATCCCAATCCCATTCCCTGATTATGTGACAGTCCACTAATCTGATAATATGGCTCAAAAATCTTTTCTTGGAATGAAATCGGGATTCCCACCCCTGTATCAATAACAGTGAAATGAAATTTGTCAGCAACAGTTGTTAATTGAATATCAATAAATCCATCGCTAGTAAATTTCAACGAATTTTCAATCAAATTTGTAATAATCCCCTGTACAGAGATCGGATCAGCTTGAATAAATACATTATCCTCGATATTACTCTTTACATCCAAGCCCTTTTTGTTTCCTGCTACGCAATAAAATGCCAATAGCTCCTTTGTAAATTGGCTAAAACTAACCACAGTATTATGATTATAGGTAATCCCTTTTTCCAATTTTTCAACATCAAAAAGATTTTGAATATTCCTAATTAATTTTTCGACGGAATTTTGCACTAATATAAGGTCATTACTTCGGCCATGACTTCTTATATAATCAGATAGGTAATTTCGTATAAGGGTAAGTGGAGTCCTGGTCTCATGGATTAAACTGATAAAAGTACTTGTCCGCTGCTCTATTACTTTTTCCAGCTGTCGAGTCCTCTCTTCTACCTTCTCTTGCAAAGTATAATTAGCCTGTTCTAACTGGTGGTACTCCGATTTTAGCCTTCTTACCGTCTGCCTCATGAAATGTACATTAAGTAGTAAGAAGACAATATTAGCGAAAACACCCACTACCCACTTAGGCGCACCAGCAAACGCACCAACCAGAGGTTGAGAACACCAAAATAGCACTGCCATAAAAATTAATAACCGTTCCCTAAATCTATCTCTATCTTGGGATAAACGATAGTCCTTTATTGTGGTGGATAAAACGGAAGATAACGCCCATATGGCATAGATAGCAGGCAAAATAAAAACATACCGTCGAGTTGCTAATAAATTCTCTGTATTAGGATAATATACAAAAAAGAAAAAAAGTGCAGGCAGAAAAATAAAAAGAAATCCATATCGTTCATGAAACCTCAAATTGGATAGGCCCATCATTTTGATGGTGTAAAAAGGTATATAGCTGGTGACAATATAACCAAAACCTTCACCCATAACGTTTTGCCAGATTATCGGCAGCGGAATAAGGGGATCAGGCAACGTAATTAAACATTCAAAGAGATTATATCCAATTAATCCTCCAATTAGAATTACATGCCAAAGCCTATCTCTTTCATGTGGCCTTGCGAGATAAGAAATCCATTGGTGCCCAAAAATAGCTATTTCAACGACAATCAATAACAGTATTATTGGATTAACATGAAGCGCAGATAAAAGCATAAGTAAAAATTTTGTGAATTTATACCTCTATTCGCAAACAGGCCCAACGTCTGCCGGCATGTTCAAGATACCGATAAATACTGAATCCTCTTTTTTCATACCATACCGTATTTTTAGGTATGCGGGACTCAACATAAATAGGTCTACCTTCTTTTTGCGCATCTTGAATTAAATCTTTCATTAAAGCGGTGCCAATACCTGTACCTGTAGCATGCGGGAATGTTCCCAAATACCAGATATGATAAATTTTATTTTCTCCCTGTACTTTGCTTATAGCCTTTTCTCTATCTAGGGCTTTCAATGCATTCTTTAAACCAGTAATTTTCATGACTAATTTTATGTCCCGACAAATAGATCTTAACGTAACTTTTTTCTTATCCGGCAAAATGATCAATGCTACTGCCTGTCTATCATCAGAAAAACATATTCGCCCAAAATCTAAGGCTACATCAAACGAATATTCCATCAAAGAACGCAAACGCTGGAGGTGCCGATGATCCCGCCGGATAGTTTCATTTATTGTGTCGTTTGTAGTATATGCGGCTGCAAGTATTTCTGTGGCCAATTGCTTATCCGATATTTTTCCTATAATCATATACAATAAACTCTGTTCATAAAACAAAAGTAATCTATTCGCAAACAGCTCCAGGAGCGGTAGTAGCCTTGTAGACGTTCTGAAGACCTTTCATAAATGGTTTAACATCCTTTTAGGAAAGATACTTCTGGAAATTACTGAAAATCACAAACCATATAAAGTAATAAAACCCAGTCTGTGACCGGGTTTTATTACTTTATATGGTTTATTACGCCAGGACTTGCTCAATCCTACAATCGAAAATATTATCCTGTAATCGCTCAAAACCAGTCGGGGTATTAACAGAAAAAACAACTCCCGTAATCTTATAAACCCTAGTTTCTAGCTTTATTAAATCCCCTGAATGGGGCTTAATGCCCGGAGGGAACTTAATTGTTGCCATAATTCCTATCGTAAAAGATTCCATACTGATAAGCTCCACGCCTTCAATCATATTGATCATTTTTAATGTGTAAAATACAACACTATAAACAGTCAACCTCCTTCCTAAAAGAACAGGCTTCCCCCCTAAATTCATTACGTTCTACAAAATTCATAAAAACTATCATTAGACCACTATGGCCACTTGGCAAACTCTTCATATGAGTTTAGCTTTAAAAACTCTTCTCGTTTCAAAAGTTTTCCATGATCGTTATCAATAACAATCTTTCTATCAGGTGGAATAGAGGCTACTAAAGTTTGTAGATAATGAAAATCATAAAAAAGGCAAGTAAATATATTAAACTCATTAAATTCAGAAACAACCCTTTCTTGCTCAGAGGGATCCATCATATCAAAAATGCTGTTATCCTTTGAAACAGAAAAATAAGTTTTATTCTGATACGGAATATTATATTCCATTTCAAATTCATTTACAACATCAAACTTAATGACTCCCTCTGTATAAAGCTTAAAATCTGATAATTCAAATGTTGAGTCAGTTATTAAAAATGCGTCATTCATATAATTATTATTTCTGTTTAGGAGTTACATATTCTATTAAACTTTTAAGATCTCTAAAGGCCCTGATATTGTTTGCTTTCATACTCTTCTCTACAGACCCTGACATTTTGGGGCTAAATAAAATAACTTCCTTATTGGTATGAGGTTGAATTCTGTCTCGAATTTGAGTAAGCTTACCCTTAGCACTTCCATCATTAACTTCAATTATATAGTTATTCAACTCAATATCAAAATCGGTTAACGTTCTCCCTGTCTTTAGGTCCTTTATTTCTCTTTCTACAGCCAAAACAGAATTTGGCATACTGCCTTCTATAGCCTCGGCAGCGGTTCTAACCAGAGGATCTAATTTTCCGAAAAACCGGTTTGCTCGTGTCCCTGTATATGGTGTGAATCTTGCTGAACCTATTTCTGACGCTTGAGGGAATACACTAGAATTTCCAGCAGGGATACCTGCAAGCGACATAGCAACTCCATCCACACCAGCACCTAAAAATGCGCCCTTATCACCAGACATCAAATACCCAGCAGAACCACCAATACCGCCTCTAATAGCATCTCCAAGGGCTTCGTTATATCGTTCTTGTGCAATAGTGGCATTTCTTAAAACAATAGATTGTGGGCCCATTTGTATAACCCCATCGATTTTCATCATAATGTGGGGCTCGGGGATTTGCATGAGAATTCTCAATTTATCCCTTGCAATCTGATCTTGCCGTAAAATTTTTATTTCTGCCGTTCTCTTTGTTGCAAAAGCTTGATGCATCATCCACTCCTCAGCCCCATCGAGATCTATTGCCTGTATTGGCGTATTTCCTGCAAACTGATAAGGTGTATACCAAGGATATTTAGGACTTAGTGGATCCACACTCAAAAACTTCCCTATCCTCGGATCGTACACCCTCATCCCATAATCCTGCTGGTTTCCCTCTCCCTTCACCTCATTATCATTCTCCTTCCCATTAAACCCATATCTATACTTCTCGTTGCCACTTAAACCCCTACCAGGTTCCCACATCCCAAATGAATAATAATCTTGTGCACTTGTTATGTCAGGTACATAGAAAGAAACATTCTTGCCATCAGATGTTGGACGAGGCAGTTTCTTATCACTTAAGACCGTCAACACATTACCAAGATGATTGTTCAGCTCAAAGAACTTATTTCCTCGTATGAAGTTAATACTTTTTCCCGTTCCAAGACCAGGCATATCTAAGGTAACTGGCGCCGAAATATTCTGAACATTTCTCTTCAGTGTACTCATACCTAATCTGCTACTCCCGTATAAATGAGTTTCTACCTGGGTAAGATTACCCCCATTTAGGGAAGCATCTCCATTACTATAAACACTTACCACATTACCCTGCGCATCCCTCACATACCAGGTGCTAACTACCTTGCCTCCGGAAGAAACCGTCTTACTTATCCGGTTACCGGAAACATCGTATGTGTAACTCAATGTCGTCCCATCGGATTTAGATATAGATTGAATCTTACCATAAACATTCCAGGCAATATTACCAATGCCGGATTGCCTGTCTGATATTAGATTTCCTGTTGCATCATAACCATAATTCCCTGAAGTCTGATCATCTATATCATTTGCATAGTTTGTTGCAGGTGCTGCATCACTTACGTAGTCCAAGCGATTGGTTCCCTGCTGGTAATGGTAAACCAGGCTATCCATTTCGAGAGGCTGACCGGATAATGTATTCCCTCGTCTATGGGTACTTAATATGTTACCCATTGGATCATAACTGACCATCTCTCTGAGATCAGAGATCTTCTGCAGAGACGACCAGTCATCTTTAACTGTCTTCCAGGCTTCTGCTTTTACAAGCCGGTTCAATTGATCATATTGATAATTATACAGTATCGGAGAATTTAGCTTCCGGATATTCACGCCCATACTACTGATATTCCCATTGTATAAAGGACGATGTTCTGACCTTAACTGCACAGGTATCAGTGATCCGGGAGAATTTCCATTGATGCCCGAATAATCAGAATTATTGTATTGTAATAGGAAACTATATGCATCTGCTGCTACAGGGCTTCCTGTACTCCCATCACCTGCATTAACCCCCACCGTTGGATTAACGGCTTTTAACCAGCCTTGCAGCGTATATACATAGTCAATACCCTGGACCTGTTGCTGGCCTATTATAGCTCTGGCCAAAGGTCCATGTTTATAATATTGATAAAATGCGTCATTTTCCCAATAAAGGCTGTCATGACTTGTATACACATTAGTCAGCCTGTTTTCTGCATCGTATTCATATCGTTGATAGAAGGCATCCGTCTCTCCAGGCTGGTACGCAAACCGGTTTATTTTTCCACTGATAAGATCATAGTTATATACCAGTTTCTTAAAACGATTATTGGCTGCCGCCATTCCGCCCAGCTTGTAATCCTGAACAAGCGTATCCACATTGCCATGTACATCATAACTATAAAAGCCCGCGGTAGAAAAATTACCCCAATCAATATCCGACCCGGTGTTATAAAGGGCTGTCCAGGCTACACGATTCCGCAGGTTAACAGCACTCATTACAGGTGAAAGCGCAAAATAAGGCTGATCATATGTAGTAACAGTCACCTGAGCCTTTTTACTCCTGGAATTAAACACCCATGATGATAATGATTGATCATCACGACTAATAACATCTGTCATTACAGTCGTATTTTCTATTTCTCCAACTTCCGTAATCCTGCCAATAGCATCATAAAGGGTATAACTGTATTTATTGAGGGGTTGCTGTCTTGCATTCTGCGATACGGTCAGTCTTCCAAGTCGGTCGTACCAGAAACGGGATATACCGGCATCTGGAGTTTGCTGGCTTACTACCTGGTTAAGAGTATTATAATTATAACTGCTGACCATCGTATGCAGTGGAGTTAACAGCGTACCTGCTTTACGTGCAGCTTTAACACGATTTAACCAAGTCGAAGTCCTATCCACTACAACGCCGGCGGGAGGAACTGTCCTTTTCAGATTGCCAGCCTGATCATAATAGTATAAGGTGTAATGATATTCATTTAATGTATACGCTACGGTAAACATTTCCAATGAGCCCGCCAACAGGGAACGGTTAATATAATCCCGTTCAAAACCAGTTAAAAGTGAGTCACGGTAAGCATTATAGAGTTCTGTGCCTTTACTGACTGCGAAAAAGTCATTATCTGAACAATTATTTATCTGGTTAACATCCACCTCTTCAAACACTGCATTGATATTATCACATAGCAACGGCCCCTTGCCATAGGATTTACAATTTGTGCCAACCTGGGAAGGGCAATCTGAATCCATCAAACCAGGAGTGCAGCTGACACCAACCGCAGCGAAATCAGCGGCAGTATTCGTTAGTGTTTCATCCCTAAAAAGAGAGAATCCACTCTGGGTATATGCAATATCCGTATATCCGGTAGTGATTGAGCTGTTATTACAACCGGCTTTCCCGCTATCATTAGCCAGAATCAACATTGCCCGGTTATTATAGATCCCTGCCCCTGCAAAACTTCCATCCGGATTACTTCTCAGACATTGTATCTCCATATTTCCGGGCATTGTAAACCTGTTTGACCATGCGACTGTATTATCAGACCTGATCTTATGCAGCGATAACTGTTGTTGTGGAGTATTCCGAACCCCCTGGGCAATGATCATCCCGCCACCTCCGGTAGTATCAACCGGTTGCCACCACATAATATCACTTCCCGACGGCCTCTCCAGATTTTTGGCCGAGATCACCCCTCCCCCATAGTCCACATCCATTATAACATTATTCGCATTGATATCAGCAAGACCACTGCCATTCAAAATAGCAACCCTGTAACCTGAAGAAGTCTTAAAAATTCCGTTGATGGTAGTCTTCCGGCCACCTATGTTATAACGGTTGGCGCTGGTAACAGCACCAGTATTCCGGTTCATTTTAAGAATAATACCGTCATATACGGACTGACCACCCGTAAACGTTATGGCTGTAACTACCAGGGTATCATTATTTTGCAGAAGCGTATATGCCTGGTCAGAAGTGGCAGTACCCATCCGCTTGATCCAGCGTGGGTTACCATTTGCATCAAGTGCACCTACAAGAAAATCTCCCGTTGATGGAGCGATATCATAATTACCGGAAAATGCATACCCTCCATCACTGGTCTGGATAATATCCCTGCATTCCTCACCATTGCTGGTTCCGAAGCCAATATTCTTACTCCAGGTGACATCTCCGTTACCATTCATTTTTATAATAAGTACATCCATATTATGTGCACCTGACTTAGTTCCTCCAATTGCTATGTAACCACCATCTGACGTTTGTTTAATCCTGGTAAACCAATCGTCCTTGGCACCTCCGTAGGTCTTGGCCCACGAAAGATTACCTTTATTATCTGTTTTTATTACATATGCATCTCGCCCTCCTTTACTATTCCCAGTAGTCGAACCAACCATTATATAGCCATTATCGGTTGTTCTTTCCATATAAGAAATTACGTCAGAACCATTGTTATTGGAGAAATTGAAAACTGACCGGCATACCGTACTATCCCACGTTGGCTGCCTGCTACAGCTGTCCATAAAGATTAGGTACTCCCAGGACTGTTTACTAAACCCAAGCCGGTTATTCATATAATTAGCAAACAGTTGGTTCTTTCTCTGTTGGACGGTGTCTGACTCTGTTAAAACAGGTATGACACCAGGGTAAATTACTTTAAATGACTGATAAGTATCTGACACAACTCTACACCCAACACATGGGGGAGCATATCCGCATTGCATAAATGCTGGAATCTGCAGAGGCTTATTATTATAGTTACATGTGGATTTATCTGTGCGGGCGCAAGCTGTTAACAAATCCTGAAGCACTATTTCCGAAATCTTAATCCCTCTTGTTCTTAGTAAATATTGGGAGAAAGAATTATCAGCGGTAGTTTTGTTGATTTCATACTGCTCTTTCAAAACTGCCAGCTGCTTGCATTCGCAATCATCGGGTCCGTTATATGTAATCCTGTTACCATAAACCGGTTGTCTATCATATGGCATGGGAGACGTAATCATCTCACTGTTACAGTTAAGAGGATCAGTAATGCCATGCAGCCGGTTATATTCTTCCAGCACCTGTTGAAAACTCCGGTAAGTATAGGAACTGGTGGGCTTTACCGAACTGGCACCATAAGGGTGGGATTGATCCGACCCCTCCTTACAAACCTGAACCAGTTTCGGAATAATCTCATCCAGAGCGGCCTGGCTATATTTACAGGGGGCCAGCTGCTGAACCCAGTATTTCGCATAAGCGTTGCAGTTATCATCATAATACTTAGCCATCGCCTGATTAGTGTTTGAGACGGCTGTAGCTGGTGTTAATGCCGGGTCGTTCAGATAACCCAAACCATTCTGATTCAACGCATCAACGGCATTATTAAAATTAGGTTGCTTTCCCGCTGCTATCAACTCTGCTGCGCTGGCACAGGCGGCCTGTTTTACCAGGTTACTAATAATGTCCCTTTTTACATTCAGGTAAAGCTCCCGGAAGTTACGCCAGGCCATATCCAATTCACCCTTACATAATTTGGTTTCATCAAAAGGAGCAGTCCCATAAATAGCGGCACACGCTGTAATGTCTGGCTGATTACATTTGGACATTAATGTTGCCACTGCCCACATGGAATAATTGCCGCTGTACTTACTTAACCTGGATTCAAGCTGACTTTTAAGTGTTGCGCTCTCCTGGCTTAATGGGTCTTGTCCTCCAGTTACAGATGGTAAACCGGCAGGGGCAATAGCACTGGAAGTTGGATTCAGATAGCCCTTCTGTTTGGCTTCATCATAACTATCTATCATTCCCACTATTCTATCCCAGGTATGGCTGGCAGTGTGTTTCTGATATTCCTTTAACTTACAGTACTCCGGATGCAAAGGCAATAATGCAGCCGCCCATGATAACTTAAACTTAGCAGCAAATTGTGATGGCGAAAGTGCCTGTGGAGAAACATATGTTCCGGTTACTTCATTATATACTTTATCCGCGTTGCGATTTTCATCAAGATATATGATACTGCTATTTCTGTATGAAGGAAGCGTATTTTCATCAGGTTGATAGAAAATCGAATACTTATTGGAAGAGATATCATCCAGATTAGCATATTGGCCGGACGGAGCCGATACATCCAGCAACATGGCTTTTTGAATATCATCAGATTCAGTCTGCTTGTTACATAAGGCATTACAGGCATCCATGGCTGCCTGGTAGGCGGCCATGATCTGACCATTATAAAGCATTGCATCAGCTACCGGGATTCCTGCCTTCCGAATGTACCGGTCTTTGAAACCGTTCCACGTTCCGACACTATCAAGACAGGTTTTACAGTCAGGGATACATGGCTTGTTTTGCGTCGTTATTAACGCCTGTTGCTCATTAATAAATTGCTGCAATGTCCTACAGCTATTGGATTTAAGAAAAACATTATCTCTGTAATAATCCATTCCCTCCTTACCTACCAATAAACGTTTGGTTATTTCATAGTTTCCGGGAGGCAGCCGTAATGAAAATTTCAACTCAACAGGCTTCGGGTTGCAATCAGGAACAATACCTGACAGATCATAGTTCCTTAATCTGCTGATATAAGGAGTTCCTCCAAGTTTCTGATTATTGCAGTCGTCGGTGATCTTTATCTCCAAATCATATAATCCGGCATAACAAATGTTATTATTATTACAATCCTTTCTCTGCAATACAGGAGGAGTAACGAGATAACTAAACTGATAGTCCCCTTCAGCCGCCACCAGCTGTGATTGCTTACTCTCCATTACCAACTCCTTTATGATATTACTTCCCTGGCTGGAAAGTGTATCTATCACCGGCAGGGTTTTATTAGAAGGGAGCTTTTGTATCCCGGTATTGTCGGGTGTTCCCGCCATAGCGGTAGCAATGGTCCGTCCATGCATATCCAGGTAGCTGACACTGTATTGCCCATTCGGATCACGAACCATATTTTTAAAATAATGAGATTTATCCCCCACCTCAGTACCGAAAAGCGCGTCCAGCTCTTCCTGAGACGGAGATCCATAGTAATATTTTGTTTCATGACCACTTCCCAGTTGATACCCAGAGCCAACACCTCCTACACGGCTAATCCTTCCCGTATTATCCGGTGTATAAGATGTCTCTGTAAGTGGATACCCCTGCGCATCCGGGATGAATGACTGAAAGTCATTCAGTTTCTCCGGGTTATTAGGAGAATAATACAATCCGGCACCATTGGTAGAAGAAATGGGCTGGGCACCAGCCTGGCATTGAGCGGGATCTGTTATCTGGTCATATTGAGACTTGTCATATTCCCCACCATTTACTCCGGCGTTAAAATTGCGGCTATATTGTATGATAGTATTCAGGGTAGGCGCTGGCAGTACCTGGATCGCCGGGCGTCCCTGTCCGTCATAATATGTTTCTGACACAATAGTCTTTCCGGAAGTGTTGTCCTTGGTAACAGTTTGCCGGCTACGTAGACTACCATCATAATACTGAACTACCGCTTTCCGCTTTCCGTTTTCTGCAAAATTAATTTCAGCGTGCCAGTTGAGTTTTCGTTGATGTCCTACAAAACTATATCTGCCCAAGCCACCGCTATAATCAGAACTCCATGCCGTCGGTATTCTGCGGTTGCCATTCTTTACCTGTACAGACCTGGCTCTAAAAAACAATACTCCGCCGGCATCATAAAGCAACGGTACTGCATAAGTATTACCAGTAACCGTTACTCTCGCAGCATTGTTATCAAAAACCAATGAAGGCGATAGAGGATTGCCATACCTGTTATTTAGCAAAGAAGTAGAATCAATATATGCCCATTCCAGATCATATTCATCAGCTCCCGTTATCGATGGCCAGTTGATGATGATCTCATCGGTTGCGTCAGTGTTCGGTGGTGTATTAGAAGCGATTGTTTTGACAGCATCCTCCGAGAATAACAATTTAAATGCAGGCCGGATAAGCATCTCATTTTCGATTTGCAAAGCTGAAAGCACATTTGTATTGCCAGTTGTTGTAGTTACACTAATGACTTTAACTGTCACCTGATGCGCATCATTGAAGGTGTAGCTGCTTCTGGATGTGTACTGTTTCAAGGTATCATAATCTATTGTTATTGAGGTTTGTACAGAGTCCAGCTTCAAATCCGGCTTTGTATATATAATACGAATATTGGCAGTGGCACTGAAAGGAGATGGAAGATATACTGAGGCATATTCGTTCAGTTTAAATGTCACTATATTCCTGGCTGGATAAGGTAATTCCAACCGGGAACGGAGGGTACTACTAAAAAAAATAGTGTCGGTAACGGTTACAAATGAATCCTTTGCCAGCTGATTCTTACCGCCGTCCAGTAATTTCTTTAATCCCACAGTAGATTGTGACGATCCATGGATGGAGTACAACAGCAACCAAATAAAGATCCCAACTTTTAATATTTTATGTAATAACTGATTCATCGCTTAAAAATTCGGGGTTGCAATAAATATTTTATAATCCTTGTATGCCGGGGCCAGACTGACCATATTACCCGATCTTACAAAGAAATGGTGTTCATCAAATAACGTGTTACCAACCAATAGTAGTTGATAATGATAAAAATCAGCAACAACTGATGCATACTCTTCATAATCCTTCTGACCATCCGGGTTGGTACCTGGCGAAGCCAACATGGAAGTCTTAACCAAATATTTCACCTGGCTCAAAAGCCCGGAGTTGTTCTCAACCCGCATTTCCAATCGCCTATATAGAAGCCCCTCCTGAAAGATCATCCGGATAGTTGTATACTGTTTATCCCGAATAAGATCACAGCTTCTAATTCCCTGTTGATGCAAAGCATCCAACAGTTGTTGCAAAGGGGATTCGCTAACCGTATCCTGAACTGCCTTTCCTAGATATAGAAGCTTATCTTCCCTGAAGATGAGTATATGATAGTCCTTGATATGTACCGTCTCAGTTCCATCAAATTGATACCGATAATCAGATCCATTCATATACACTTTCCCATTCAATGAGTCTAGTAATATGTTAGGGGTAAGCTCATTTGAATATGTATATCTCACATCGAATGATAACGGCCGGGATTTATACGCAGCTTTCATCCTTTGTACCAGTATGGCTATTTCAGCATCATTATTTTGCTGCGCCCATCCTTTATGAAAGGCCAACAACATAAACAAACCAAGTAATGATATTGAGATCCTGCTTTTCATAGGCATTTAGTCTTTTAATAATGCATTCCGGGTTTCCTGGATAGTCTGTATTCCTTTCTCCGTCTCCTTTTTCAGACGAATAAGCACTCCGTCATCATCATATTCATAAAATGTAGCATAGTTATTTTCATCTAATTCAGCCACCAACCTGAGGTTTACAGGGTTATAGACAAATGACTTCATAATTGCATTATATGGATGTATCCTCAGATCATCAAAAAAGACAGCAGTGGAGCCAGTAGCTTCAAAACTGAAAGATACCTTCGTTGCAGCTGCCGGTAAATTAACTACCTGTTCATATCGCTGCCAGCCATCAATTATCGGCCCTACAGGTTTTGCAATTACCGTTGTAGCCCCGGAAGGCTGGGTGACCACAATACCTATCTGGTTCTTCATATAACCGGTGCAGTTACAGCGTTCTGCTTCTTTTGCCCACACGCTGATCAGAATATCCTTACCGGAAATCGGTGAAAATGAAGGCAGTAACGCATCTGTGCCTAGCCGTATGCTTCTGAGCAAAGCATTATTCCCGGTACAACTATTCGTTCCTGTAGTAGTAGTAAAGGAAAAGGAATTATTATCATTGCTTACAACCGGAACCACCATCCCTGCTGCCTTTCCAGCATCTACCCGGAGACTGTATTTCCCGGAATGTCGCTCTATTGAATCCAGTTGTGATTTATAAGATGAAAAATCAAAACTTCTTGCTGTTGTGCAAGCGATATCACATTCATTACTCCCAAAATTGTAGTCTTCAAATCCTTCAAAAGCTGCCTCTCTATAATGACTGTTCTGTACCACAGCTATGGGAAGAGAATTATCATAACCGTACAGACCAGCGTTAAAACGATTCAATGGATCCTTATTTTCCAGTTCAAATCCTTTTTTATTAAAGAGTGTAGATTCAGATGTCCATACCCAGCCACCTGCTACCAGGTAATCCCCTAATTGCAATCCGCCATTAATCCACTTCCAAAAAGGTGTATAGTTCGTAAATACACCATCATTTCGTATATCATTATTATTACCGGAACGGGCACTATAATTTATATAAGACTTTGCCTGCTTCCAGTTACCGAGTAAGCCATAAACATATGGATTGACACTGGTATCTGTAACTGCGCTATAACAGGTAATCACTGTAGGAGCAACGCGCACGTTCAATTCACCCATAATAGGAGTACTACACAACCCTGTTATAGTAACACGATAAATGCCGGAAGCCGATAATTTTGCAGGTAACGTGGGCGACTGTTGCGTACTACTGAAATTATCCGGACCTGACCAATTGTACTGGACATTAGGAACAAACGGATTAAATGTGTTCAGTTTTATAATATCCCCTTCGCAGTATTGCTGTTTATCTGAGGTTACAATCTGTGTAACTCCAAGATCTAAAACTTTAATGGTTTGCACTACTCCTGCTCCGCATCCATCTTCAACACGAATATCATAATTCTGGTTCTTCACCAAAGTATAAGCGCCCCCTGACGTTGCAGTACTGAATCTCCCGGTTGTGTTGACCGAAAGATATGGACCGTTGATCCCATTCCCCACAGCAGCAAGTTTATAGGTGTAATTACCAGGTGAAGTAATCCGACCGTTAATAGCAACGGCACTTATATTACCGTCATTATCTGCCCCCCCCGGACAAACCCAGCCTTGTGTATGATTTACATCTATAGCTAAAGGTTTATAGCCGTAAATAATGCTTTTTACATTTACCCCATTCCCCAATCCCTGATTAAGGGGTTTTGAGAAATCAAATACATCTGATGGGGTCCCGGAAACTCCAATTTTATATTCTCCGGAAGTTGGTAATAAAAGTGAGCTGGTAATGGGAACAACAGAGCCATCATAACCTGAAGGTCCTGACAGTATCTTCGTATAAAGCTTTACTGGTGAATTATTATATATAGCCGACCCTGTAACAGTTAATTTTAAGCCAGCACAGGTTTCCTGCTGTTCAATATTCCAATTGTAACGATATACATTCGCCTCCTGTACTGTTACCGGTAATTCATATGATCCGCAAGTATCTGTTACCCTGAAAAGATACGTTCCCGGGTAAAAATAACGAGAAGGCGTACTTGTTGTCCTGGATACAGTATAGTAATTATACAGTCCTAAATCACCGGTAACTACTTCACTATAGGTATACTCGCCAGGGCTGACCAGCTGTATCTGCGTTCCTCTCGTAAATAGTCCACTTGATTTATTAATCGTAAAAATAATAGCTCCGTCATTACCATATTCACCAAAATATGGAGATATTGAAATTGAATATGGATTTTCAGCAGGCGAATTGATAGTCCAGTTGCTCATGTTATGAAGGAGATAACCATCCCGCGTCATGCTGGTAACTGTATAACTTCCATAAGGGAGATCTTTGACGACCCTTCCGCTTGCACCACTCTGGGATAAAATGGTATCAATCTTTGTAAACCCCGTGTTATTATTTTTAAAACTAGTATAAACCGGGTAACAGATAAGAGAAGATCTGCCAGCCAGATAAAAACTAGCATCGAAACTTGTCCTGCAGTTAGGAGAAATACTTAGATTAATATAAGGCGCCTCCAGCATATTATTTATACTAATTTCTGAACCACAGGGAGGCTTAATAAAGTAAGTAACATTTTTAAAATAAATATCTTTAAATGATTGCCCGTTTGGAATTTGTATCGTGTCATAATTCTCGTTCAAATTGGCTATGGGCTTATATACTGTCTTTGCCCCTCCATTAAAAGAGATGCTATACGTTATTGGAGTACCGGGACTCTGATAAGCACTAAGAGGACCGCTCTGATCTCCTATCAAAAGAGGTTGCACATATAACGTATTACATTCAGTACCTACAGGAGCATACCTGAAGTAAGGAAACTGTGATGATGTCAATATGGGTAATTCTGCAATAGACACATTCTGGGTCGACTCTGTCGAGCCACAAGAATCCGTAACAGATACCGTATAATCCCCTTTTACCAAGTTATCTATTAAGAATGAAGAAGCATTCGTTGTAAATGTAACAGGCCCGGAATAAGTAGCCGGAGCAGTTTTTATCCTTATGTAAAAGGGGCTTTCCCAGGCGTCAATAACAAGGAAGCCTGCCCTGTATTACATCCATTCAGAGCTTGCCGTTTTTGACTTAATACCGCTTTAAACGGGACATAATTACCCCGTACCTGTACATCCTGAAGCGACGAAACCTGCTCGCTGCCGCAAACAGCCTGAACACGCACTTTGTATTGGCCGGGAGGAATATTTTCAAGCAGAGGAGAGCTGTTAGGCGCTATCGCAAATCCACCCTGTACAACAGGTTCAAGGCTGTAAAGTAAATTGGTTAATGTTCCTGCATTGGCGCCAGTTAGCGTTATTGTTATCTTTCCGCTTGCAGCACATACAGAAGGTTGTATTGTAGTTGTGAATCCCCAATTACACTGGCCACTTGCATATCTACTCTCTGTTACTACAAACAATGCTATAATCAGGATACGCCTAATCCATATTCTTGATGTCGGATTAATTTTTTGCATTTCTCAGGTATATTGCTTTTACTTAACAGGTTTCAATTGATAATAACATGTATATAATAATCTCACGGCCACTCCTCTGATATTATCTTTATAAAATGCAGCTGGCATATCAATGGCCAACCAATTTCTGTCCTCTATGCGGTATCTATAGGTAATTGCAGGTATACGATTAGTACTATTCAAATTCTCCTTTCCCTGTACATCAGGAGAAAAAGTGAACTCCTTATCATTTATCAAACGAAATTCTCCGCCTTCAATCCCATTGCGATGGCTGATGATACATTGATGCCTTGAAAATTTTATTGAGAAAGGGACCAGTCCATTAATATTTTTTGTTGATTCAGTCGTAGTAAAGACTTTATCTTCCAAAAGTCTTCCATCATCCTGTGCATACAATTTCATTTCCACTTTTGAAAATTCCCACTCCCCTGAAAATTTATCTACTTTCAGATCAGTTTGCTGTCCCGCTACTAATCCACTCACCACAGATAGCAGGGCCATTAAAAACATCCATTTATTCATACTAGTATTTTTTGAGTGTAGATTATTGAAGACTACAGGTAGTTTTTTGCTTTTTCTTATCACTTACCTTCCATCGCTGATCAAATTCCGCTGCTGTAGTATTAATAATTTTAGAGTCTTTGTTAATATTGAGATTATAAGTATTACCGGATTTTACCAATGGATTAACCAACATGGTAATAGTACTAACAGATCCTGTCATGTTTCTCCTACCGGACCTGACAATCTGCATGGATATATCATTACCGGTAAAAGGCTTTCCTTCTCTATCTATAAAATAAATTTCTGGCGTGCCAAAGCCAAGCGGAATTCTGTCCAGTATGTTTTTATTCACTGCCCATATCTTACTGCTACCAGGGAAAGTTGCTATTGCCGGATTGCAGTCATCACCTCCGGTTTTGGATTTTGAATAGCACATTATTTCATCTCCGGAGGAAAAATATTTCAACGCTTCAGTTGCTGTTATGCCGCCGGTAATACGGCCTTCACGGATATTAACATGATCAAACTGCAAACCTATATTCCTGTATGCTCCTCCCATACCATCATAGGCCCAGTATGCAGGGTAAGCAAACTGGTACACAGGATCATTAAATTCATTCTGCGTACTCGTTAAAATCACGTCGCCGGTTTCATTATCATACAAAAGATTTCTTGTGACAACACGACTACCCTTATCCATTACAATGGTACTATCGAGAATACCATGTCTGTTAATGACTTTTGTTACAGCCACTGAGCGGAACAGGTTTTCTTCTCGTTGCGCCAGGCTCAGAAAGCTTGGGATCATCATTACCGGGGGAATTCCAAAACTGAAAAAATCTCCATTTACATTGAAATTATTCCCATTGACAACTGATCTTTGTTCTCTCATTTCCACCATTAATTCCACATCCTTTCCAACAGAAGCCACCGTATCAATAGCACCTGTCTGGTCCATGCTCATAACAGTGTTATTAAGATGTTTAAAAATGGCATTCTGGTTGTCTACCCGGTAATAATTCTCCGTATAAGCGATAGGGTTATCAGCATCAGTTTCTGCATAAGATGCTTTATAGCGGAGTTTCCCATTCATATCATTTAACTCTACTTTAAATCCCTGGCTTAAAGCCATAAAGTGCTTCGCATTTATACGAAGGAAATTAGCCAGGGCGGGCTTATATCTCTTCTTACCATCTGCCAGCAGGGTCATATCTGTAATAGTGGGAAAATCGTAACTGGTATAAAATCCGGTTTCCTCATACCCATTTGCCGATCGGGTATTTTTTGCATTTATGGTACGTACTCTTACCTTGCTGTACCCCACAGATGCAGCAGGGAAAAAAGATTCACCCAATGGCGCCTCAACATATCCCATATTAACGGGAGCAAGCGGAGCTACCTGCTCAGTATATTCGATCGGTACTCTCCAGGGGTTTTCCTCTCCGCCTATTCCCGGCTCATAACTGGCTACACCGCTACTTATAGGTACCGGAACACCCCCAATTATTTGGGTTGTTGTATAGGAATACTCCTGTCCATATAGCGACTCCTTCTGACCCGTCATCGCATTCCAGTTATCATAGGTAACGATACGCTTTACTCTCAGCCCTCCTCCCAGCTTCTTGTAAGCAGGGCTATTAAGTCTGGCAAAAGAACGGGAAGTATCTACCTGACTGACCCAGCCTTTGGCCCTGATGCCATTATCAAACCCACGAAAAGCACTCTTAATGCTACCGGCAATGGAAAATATCATTTTTACTGCATCAGCCGCATCCAGATCATTTCCAACGTCCGAACCAGGATACGCTTTAGAAGGAAGATTGAGCCGCAAAAATTGCCCGGCAGCCTTAACTAATGGACTCATAGTTCCGCCCGAATTTCCATTCTGGTCAATCCCCTTTAATTTAACCCAGATAGCACTACCGTTATCAATAAGACCATATCCACCACTCGTTGTATCCAGGGCTGCATAGGTTGGTACATATTCGCCCCCGCTGCCATATCTGTCATCCGGCATTTTAACAAAAAGGCGGAAATACATTTTATCTATACCGGAGAGATATCTATCATAAACTTCCCTTACAGTTGTAACCCTATAAGGGATGTTCATAGCAACGTAAAGATGATCACCACTCCCATATAAATTATTAGTAAGTGTAGCCGTAGACGTTGGCACAGAGGAAGAAAATCCCGCAATTTTAAAAAGTTGCATGGCCCGCTTGTTCTGTACATAGGCATAATCGTCGCATTCATAGGTTACCTTCATTCTTGCACCCGACGGCAGAATGAGAGAATCCAGCGTCCATGCCGCAGCATTGTTTGCCGCTACCAGGCTATCCTGCAAGGCATACGGATATTCCGCATTTGTAATCAGGTTCGTCTGTGATGAACCCGGATTATGAAGGGCATCTTTAAAGTTACCCCATCTATCGAAGGATTTTACATTATACGCCGGATTATTGCCATGATAATAAAATACATATGGGTTTTTCTTTCCCTTATCATTACCATTATAACTAAACCAGATTTTTTTTAGTGTAAGTTTTCCCTGATTGCTCACCGGGGCATTTACCCCGGGGCATAATTCATAGCTGTATTCGAAATGAACAGTTTTAACCGGAATTGCAGCAGTATTATATTTCAGAAAATCAGCTTTAACGTATAAATTAATTTCATCGAGTTTCTTTGCTATACGACTCTGTCTTTTATTGCCATTCTCATCTATTGAATACAAATCTTCCCTATCACTTACCTTGAATGTAGCAATCATATTCCTGGACTCTATTGAATGCAGATACCACAACTCCTTTTCGCCGTATACATAGCTACCTTTATCATCCCTGGTGTCTGTTCTCAATCCTTCGTTGTAAGTAGCACCGGTACTATATGGTGCCCTCCATCCAAAGGGATTGCCTATGCCTGCAATCTTACTATAATTAAATTTCACTGCACTTCCCAGATCATCATCAGTAATACCATCACCCGTCAGATCTGAATAATCAGTCGATACAATCCCCGTAAGCAGCCATGAATGAGGGTAAGCAGGAATTTGCTCACTGTTAAAATACCAATCTCCACCTTTCTTGTTATCAGTTGTATTATCAACGCCAGGACTATATTTTACAAGTCCTTCCTCTCTGTTCCCGTCCTTTGTCTCCACAGAAAATGTTGCTTCCCGTTGTTTCAGATTGTATACCGGGATACCATATATATATTTCCTTCCATCCGCATTCAGGACGCTTATTTCGGAGATATGATTAGGTTTTCTGAAGTTGTTGATCCGCTTCTCTTTTGATAAACCATCGTTCACAACAAAAGTATCTTTTGATGGCATCAGGTAAAGGCTACTCTGTGGGATAAACTGTTCCCCTTGCCCGGGATAAGACCATTTTAACAACATCCGCACGTACCTGGGGCCATTGTAATACTCCAGGCGAATGTTACAAACCTGTCCGGCAAGGAAGTTTACGGTTGCACTTTTAGAAGTCGGTTTCTCATTCCAGGTATCAAGAAGAAGAGAATCATTAAGGTACAGCCTCGCTCCATCGTCCGTAGAAATACTAAAGGTATAAGTGCCTGTTACCGGCGCCTTCAGCCTTCCGGTCCAGCGAACTGAGAAATCCTCACTTACCCATGGAGCGCCATCAGGACGGCCCGCATTTATTTCTTCGGGAGAATTAAAATTGATCGATGTATCTGTTTTCTCAAAAACTTTGTTCTCAAAATTCCGTCCGCTGAAATACTCTCCCTTTAATCCGAGTCCCTTCCCATCGATATTATCGGGAAAAGTGTTTCCACAACTGCTGCCTCCGAATTTATTTGGAGTATAACTTTCAATATACCTGTTAAACCCAACAACATCGGCCTGTTTAGCTGTCAGATACGTAATACTCTGTGTTCTCTTATCCCGCACCGGCTTATAGACTTTATCCTTAGTAAGCATTACCTGGCCCACAGAATTTTTATTCTTATACCTGTTGAGATAATTTGTAGTAGTAATCACTGGGCTGCTATTTCCTGCCTGAAATAAATCCACGGCTAAAACATCATCCGAACCAATGTTTTCATAGAAAGAAGAGGTATTAACAGATTTCTCTCCAGGATTACGAAAATATGCGGCTTCAAATTCTTTAGTAGTTTCTTTAAAGCCTATTATTGATGCCAGTGGATTCTGATCAATCCATGGTCCACTCTGAGTTACAGCCCTATTAAGGTTTAGGTCAACGCCACCATGCACCAGGTCTCCGGCTCCAAGATCAACACTTATCCTCGAAGAACGGTCCTTACTATTCATCATATGATCATATACAAAGCCAATATCTCCACGGTAAGCCCTGAAAGTACCGCCAGTACCCTCTCCGGACATAGTAAAAACATCGTAGGTATATCCCGGAATACCAATATTCGGAAGGGATGGCTTTTCACGGTATAGAATTTCCTTCTCCCGGTTGAAGTCCAGTAATGCTCCCCTGTTCGCCGTGCCATGCTGGAAATTGAGATAGCCATAAGATGGTAATGCAATACGTTGATCTGCCTTATCAATAAATTGTCTGGATACATACCCGCTGACAAAGAAACTCGGGTGAACTACTTTCACTTCCCCACCAATCTTTGCTGTATAAGTCTGTAGCACGCTTGTATATGGCAAATTAATTGTAGGTGTGAATGAGGGTTGAACGAAGGAAATAGCAGAAGAAAAAACAGAACCAGTACCCATAGGTCTGGAATTACTATTTCCAGCAGCCTCCTTACGCGTATCATCATCTGTTTTGAATTGCCTAATGCCGGCATTCAGCTGTAATGCCTTCAGTCCCGCCCTGGAGTTATAGGCAGACCCTATCGTAAAACTCCCCCCTATTCCTCCGTTATCGCCAGCCTGCTTATCTGCTAAATGGGCGGTCAGCGAAGGCGCAATAGTAAACCCTTCCTGCGTATTGCTCGTAAGAGATAGCCCTCCACTTAATATACCTTTACTTCCTACACCAGCATTGATGCTTGCATTTATCCCATACTCGAGGCCCCACCCACGATAAGAATTATGAAAAACACCCAAATTGGCGCCGGCCCCAAGCGGTAATCCAACCAGCTCCAAATCTGCGCCTCCGGTAACACCGACAGTTTTATTCTCTTTTATAGAAGCCATTTTCTGGATAGTGTCCAATCCATCAAAGTCATCAGGAACTCCCCGCAAATTTCTTGTGATGGATCCCGGGTTTATATTCCATCCCAAACCGGTCCAGCTGGCTTCCTGATCCATCGATATACCACTGTTATATCCTATCGTAACCGGGTATCCACCTACATCCAGCAATGGAATATTATAAGAAAAATCTCCCGTGAATAAATCGACGAGGTTTGAATTATTCACTGAATGAAATCCCTGGTTCTCAGGCTGACCGGGACCTCCATCAATCTGGTTGTCCTCGCTTTCTACTCTCTTCTCCGATAAAACAGAGATACCGGGATTTTCTGCATTTATGGTCGGACCATCATTGCTAATCCCATGTTTAGCGATGGGAAACATTACTCCAGGAGTCACGGCGTAGGAGGGTAATATTTTTTGTATATAAATCAGTGCAAGAAAAGTATAACTAAATAACCTCTTTCCTTTTGCAACTATAGTAAGTATCATGAAAATTGTATTTTACAGAAATCATCGATATAATATCCAGGCGTAATCAGCACGCTAATCTTCGGTATAAATGAAGCGCATCTGCCAATATTCTTTCCGGGAGTTTAAAAGTCTTAATAAATAATGTTGCCCATTTTCCAATCGCCCTCTTCCAATTTTCAGATCCATCATATTCTCACCTCGTTTAATGGCTAAGTCACCTTTGGCTATACTTTCACCTCTCATGTCCAGTGCAAGGATCTCATAAGGGATAGTGCTATCCCCTGTTTCATTTCTATAATTAAAATGAATGATATTCCCGCTGTTGGTAACAGCAGCATCCAACTCCTTTTTCAATTGTATATAGGCTTCTTTATTTTCTTCATTCTTTACCATCTGCTTCTTTACCCTGAATGTCCATACCTCTGCCTGGCCGGCGAATTGCAGGCCATTCCTGGCTGTAACGGTCCATGCATATACTTTCCCGGTATCCAATAAAGGTGCAGATGCGGGGTAATTAGCAAAGAGATATTCAATACGATTGACTCTATATACCGGGATGTTTTGCTGAATAGCTTCGACGGCAGATTGCCCTCCTTTCAGTTCCACCAGCGTGAGGTCATAATTTAATTTGTTAAAGATGTTCTGTGGAGCGGGTGGCAACCAGGTGAATTGTGGCACAGGGATCTCAAGCACACTCATATTGGCAGGGGTATTCAACATCACAGGGCTTGCCGGTTCAACGGCAAACGGCATACAATCCTCGGCTGAAAGGTTTCCTTTTTCGTATCCCTCTATAAAGAGACTATAACAGGCAACATAATTACCTGCAGACAGAAACCCATTCTCCGATCTTTCAATAACAGGAGAAAGATACTCATACTGAACAGGTGCAACATCTACTGCCTGTAACAATCTGGCTCCTTTGACTATTACCATCCGGTTGCTTACCCCGGTTAATAGAGGTTGGTTAGTCCGGGAATCCATTAATCTAAGTATGATTTTCACCCCCAGAGGATGATCAGCTGCTGATACCAGAAGGATGCTCCACAGCTGCGATTTCTGTAAAACACCTGCAGGTGGAATTTGCACCGTCATTGTTACCTGCGCATTTATCTCTAAAGTGCTCAGGATTATAATGGACATCCATAATAAAAGCCTCATTTGATCTATATTTAAAATGTTTTTGTATAGGTGACTCTGCCAGTATTGGAGGGTAATAACCTTTTGTTAGATCCGGGAATAAATCCTTTATCAGCAAAAAGGGCGACTTCTCCCAGGTAAGGAATACGGACACGCACGTTAGCCGAATATCCAAGCTGACCGATATGATACACTGTCTGCCAGTTGTACTTTATACCTCCGCCTATATCAATCCAGTTTTTCAATCTGTATTGCGCGTTTCCATCGGCATTATACAAGGAATAATCCATGTTGTTGGCTGCTGAGATAATACCGTTTAAGGTAAGTTTTCCAATAATCATAGTATGATTAAGTGCAATATTCTTTGTATTGAAATACAAAAAAGCACTATCCATTTTTTTATTATAGAACCTTGTATAAGAAAACATTGTGTTCATCATTATACTTCTGTATCTGTAAAAATGGCTAGCCGTACCCGTAAGCGTATAGAACTGATTCTCGATATAGTGATCCTCGCTGATTTTTGTCAGTTGAGAGCTTGGAAAATATCCAACACTTACAACGGGCCACTTCCTAATGCGTAAGGTAGCTTGTATACTTTTATAGATAGTATTACTATGAAAATCGTTATACTGGTAAATACTTCTGAAATCATTCTTTCTGAGTCCTGCCGATACAGTTACCTGTCGGTGCCAGAGAGGCTGATCAATACGGATTGACCAAGCATTCTGCGATGAACCGGTAGTATATAAGCTAAAAGACTGAAAATTGGCCCCCATTGACTTGTACAGAGCATTGATGCTCGTTGACGTTGCGGGAATAAATGAAAATAGTTTTACCGACCAGGCTTCATTTGAGCGATCATTGAAACCTATCATACTTTGAAAACCTCTCTCTCCTTTAGCACCACTAGCATAATAAGGTAGTGACGACTTCGCTGCTTCTGCTATGATATAATTATTAGAATTAAGCTGCCAACGTCCTTCCAGCGAAATACCCATTATACTATAATCCGGAGCAGAACTTGTACTTCCCGATGAAGTATTAAAGTTATATACCTGTTTCCTTCCGGTGTAGTATGTAAGAATGATGTTACTACCTTCCCTCATCCCCACTCCCAAACGAATTAGGTTCAGATATTGCCGTATTCTGTTATCCCTGACAATAAAATCCCTGAATCTGAAGTCAACAGCTCCTGTAGCGAACGCCAGATACCAGGATGGATTATACTCTGCCTGCACACCTATTATACTGATGTCTTTGGCCGTCAGTTCAGAATAATCAACTATTGTTCTACCAATACCTACAGATCTTATTGCAAGTAGGTTCTTATAACCTTTCGGCAGAACACTATCAGGTAAATCCATGGATTGAAGTTTCCTTATTAACTCCCTATTATTACTATTAAGAAGTACATCCATTAGTTGTGATTTGGCCATGACGATAGCTTCCTTCTTCTTATTATACAAGTCCTGAATCTTCGACAGTTCATTTTTAAGCGAATCTGTTTTTTTTTCAATCTGCATGTATTTATGCGATGTCTGTTCAATCAGCGTATCAACCTTTTCCAGAGCACTATTTCCTTTCAATGTCGTTACACCAATAGAATCCCGAAGCTCTGATAAATAAAAGCGTCGATACCCTGTCTGCACTTGATTTTCGCTCGCTATTCTCTCCGCTAAACCATTCTTTTCTCCGTCAATGGAATCTTTAATATGCTTATAAAATTTTCTTTCTTTCTCCTCTACCATCTCCTGTAATCTTGAAGGAGATGAAATCTGACTTCGAAGTAGATTTATTTGGTCTGTTATTTCCCCGATTCGTGATTCCAGCATATGAACTTCTTTCATTAGTTTCTCCTTTGAATCATCCCATTGCTTTGCCTTATTTAATATCAACTGTTTAAAATCTCTATTAGCATATTGTAGCCCTAGTCCTGTGATATTCCTGAAATAGTCTGAATTCCCAATATTTGTAGTAAATGCTATACGAAGAGGATATTGATTCTTAACTGTAACATCTAACAATGTTTGAACTGTATGCTGATATATATCCTTTTCAACAAATGGTGTATCTCTGTTCGATTGATAATACAAATCGTACGTTATACTTCCGTGTACAACCAGAAAAGGCACCTTCTTGACTGGAACAACAACAGTCTTTTCACGTATCGACCTATGTAAAGCAACGTTCACAGAATCCTTAGATAGAGGATGCAATATCAAAGGAGTAAGAGGGCCGGATTTACAAAATTTGTTGAACACAAAATAAACTGTGTCAACATATCCATTATCACCTCTTTTAGCAACGCTATCTCCAAAAGCAAACATTTGAACATAACCATTCTTGAGCTGAGAATAGCTCCTGCAGTTCAATAATAAGCATACCAATAACATTTTGATGAATGCTTTCATCAATTAGGAATTAACAATAATTTCCAATAATACAGGTAGTCTCACCAACTGATCATGAGTCTAACTGCTATCTGTAATAAATACTCTGGAGATAAATCATCTTGCATTCTGGTTAAAGTATACCCGCACGATTAGGTAACATTTTATACAAGATTGGCTTTCCACGGGGTTAATGGTATTCCATAGTACAAAATACATTCATAGAATAACGATTTTATGCTTAACAATTGGGATTATATTAATTTCATAGAAAGGATTCACAACATCTAAAAATCATCCACATGATAAAATAGGTTAACCGCTCCTTCTATGGCCAACAAACCACAAATCATTTGGGATTGCAAACTAATATTCTCACTCTAAATTTATTACTTTTAATTTATAAACAAAAAAAAAAAAAATTGCACTATGCACTTTGACAATAACAATATATAAACTGTTTAGCGTCTCTATCTCCGTTCAAAAGTAGGTTTTGCCAGGTTTTCCTGGGAGGCTATCGACATTCATCGTGATAACAATGTTACTATATAATCTTAGATTGCTTTTCGGTCCACAAAAACTGCGTTCTTCTGCACGGTATTCCCCGAGGACGTTCGAATCAGGAAAGGAACCAACTATCCTTTTTTACTACATTTATATTGCATTATCTGGCAACATTGTTCCATAAACGTAAAATAACCAGCTGTATAAATAAAGTTAACATCTCACAAACTTATCCTTTATGGACTTACTATACCGAATTCTGGGCATTGCCTTGGTCGCACTGGGCATATTTATCAATTACTCTATCAACCGCGACCGGTTTAACAGACGCAACCAGGCCGGAATAGAAGTATTTCCTTCCTATGGTTCTAACCAATCTGCACAATTTGCCGAAGGCTGTGGCAAAACAGTCGCCATCCTGATGATCTTGGCCGGAATCATTTTGCTGGTTGCCTCGCTTCCGCAATAATTCACGCGTCACATACTCCGATCACCGCTCACCTATAAAGCTGCACACTTCCCGCCAAAGTACCAAAACTGTATTCGTTTGTTGCCTTCCCCTTGAAATGCCTGACAACCAACTGACCTAAGAATATTTACCGAAGCTCGGTTTCTACTCTGAATTTTCTGCACTTTTCAACCCCATATTTGTTCCGTATTTTCATTTCAACAAATTTCAGGCAATACACTTTACTAAGATTTTCATGCATCATAAAAATTCATTCACTATGTCAGTCGATA
>NZ_DATLKJ010000161.1:0-5032 GCF_035538455.1 Chitinophaga sp. | reverse complement strand
TCCGGAAGGCGTCGAACACTTCGGGGAGCGTACGAATGGCGGCGGTAAACCTTTCTTTATCCAGGGGGCCCGTCAGTATGAGATAGCAACCAATATTATAACAAGGGCTTTCAGGATGGAGTAATTGATCCATATATACATCCTGCTGTGCAGGATGCAATGGCAAAACTGTTGTCGGCATTTTTAGCAATGAATTAAACCTCTGATGAAATAAAATCTCTGATCAAATAAATCTTTGATGAAATAAAGCGCAGTTGCTGTTGTACAGCAAATTGTGACAGGTTATTACATGTGACAATGAATTAAGATCTCCAATGAAATATAAATCCGGATCTGTTACGTGGCATAACGTAACGGACAGTTAAACATACCAGGCAGAAATGGCGGAACTACCGGGCTGAGAGTGGTCCAAAGGCAACTAATAAGCAGTGGTGTTGCACAGGCATGCAAGGTTTCTCATATACAATTTCATTTTTCAATAAAAGAAAGCATCCACAAACTACCTGGATTTAGCTGACCAATGGCGTTTGTCAGTCAATACCTGTTAATGAGCTTCGCTGTAACTAAACGTTGTTTTTAAAAAACCTCTATCGTGGCTAATTGGCAAAATAATAGGGTAAAATAAATTGCGATTTTTGTTGAATCGGTTAAACAATTATATGAAGGTAGATAAAAAACTGAATTGAACAAAAAAGGTCAGAACAATTTCTTTACAAATCTCACGCTTCAACATAGGACTCTTTTCTGTAGCATATTTCCAACGGATATACGTAGTTATCACGCTTATCCCGGAAAAGAAATTCTGGCTGTTTTTAATGCCATTCCGGTCTTTACACCTGACACATCCCGTTGTAGTTTTGTGGTATACTAAGATTTGATTTTGCAACTCATTTAATCCCAATTATGTCTATAAAAATTGGACCATTGGCATAGCTTAACTCAGGGAGGGTATTTTTATTCCCTCCTATTAGTTTTTTTATAGCTCATAGGTTAGAAGTCCGGGAAGCATGGTTTCATGTTTCCCTTTTTTTTGTTCTTCTGAATTTTAATTCAATTTTAATCCGCTGTTTGTCTTTTTAACAATTTCTGGCAAAATAAGTGTAAACATGACAAGTATTTTCTTTATTATTGTAATACCTGCATCTGCTAAGTGGATGAATGAAGAAGTCATGGATGAAGAGAAGTAATTGTAAACCCAATCTGCTACCGGCAACCTGTATGCCTCAGCTAATGGTCGCGCAATTTGTTAGCCTTTGATAACACCTATTGTTGAACAGATCTGAACATGAAGAGTGAATTGCTTGTTAATGCCGGCTTTCCATTGGTCGAGAATGGGAAGCTGCTGAAATCATTTTTGAAAGAGCGTACGGTAATACCTGTTTTTGGTAAGAAGGATGTTATGGTTGAAGACCGGTTTGGCGACGACCTTGTACTGATAGAAGGCCAGTACCTGGAGGACCCTGAAAAGATTCCTTTCAGGACTGACGCCAATTACATTGCGCTCTGCATTGACGGTTCCTACAAACAAAAAGTAGGACTGCATACGTTTACCCTCACCAGGGGAACGGTACAGCTGGTGAAAGCCGGGATGCCACTGATGTTCTGGGATGTAAGCCACGATTTTAAATGCTACTGCATCTGTTTCCGGTCGTCTTTTCTGTCGAACCTGACCTTATCAACCGCGGCGGTGGATCAGCTGCTGGAGCTCAATCCCAGTGAGGCGCCTGTTCTGCAGCTGGATGAATCCGCTTATGAGGAGATGCTGATACACTTCAGTCAGGTGAATGAGGTGTACAATGACGGTGAGAAATCGCATGGCCGCGAGATACTTCAGCTGCGTATTCTGGAGATGATCTATCACATTAAAAGCATGATGCCGCCGGTAGCGCACGTACAGACCAGTCACACCAGCCGGTACAGTCAGCTGATCTTTGATTTCAGGGCGTTGGTGGAGGAGCATTTTGCGGACCGCATGCCGCTCAGCGAGTATGCCCGGTTGCTGCATGTTACACCAAAATACCTGAGCCACATCACCCGGAAGGAACTGGGCGATACGGCTATCAATCTCCTGCACAAAAGGATTATACAGGAAGCGGAATACCTGCTGTACTATACCGGGTATACCGTGAAAGAAATGGCTGATATGCTTCACTTCGACAGCCCTACCCATTTCAGCCGGTTCTTCCGGCTGAAGACTGGCAAAACACCGGTGGAATACAGGAAGCTGAAACACTTCCAGGTGTGACCTGAGTGTATGTTTTTCTCGCAGAGGCGCAAAGAAATGAAAATTCTGGCAGCGAAGAACGGAGCGAGTTTTTAAGCCCGCAAAGGGAGGAGATTATTATAGATAGAATATTGGTGTTGTTTTCTCGCTTTGCGAGCTTAAAAACTCGCTCCGTTCTTCGCTTGTTTGTTTTTTGCGCCTCTGCGAGAAAAATATACTTTTGGGTTACGCTCATTATTAGTAAGATTATCTTATTAAGAAGGCTTACTAAATTCCATACCGGGAAAAAAATTCCCTGTATACCGGCGCAGACGGCACGGAAACGCCTATATTTGTGTCCTGATATTATCATGTAACATATGAAGGCAGAAAATCAGGAACTGGCGTCACGTCTGCGGGCTGTTGTATCCAAGATGCACAACCAGCTGCGCAAACATATCTATACTGAAAAAGCGCTGTCGCTCACGGAAACCGCAACCTTATCGCACCTTTATAAGGAAGGCCCCTCCTTCCCTTCTGTGCTGGCGGATATTGTGAAGGTGAAGAACCAGTCTATGTCGCAGATACTCAACAACCTGCAGGAGCTGGGTTACATCACGAGGAAGGCTGTGAAGGAAGACAAACGCAAGGTTACCATTGCTATCACACCGCAGGGCAAAAAGCTGGTGGATAAAACGAGAAGCCAGCGCGACGAACTGCTGGCCAATGCTATCCAGCAGCACCTTTCAGACACAGAAGTAAAAACGCTGGAGAAGTCCATCGCCCTCATCGAATTACTGGCTAACCAGATGTAAGAAAGCATATACCTGACCGTTAACCTCCAGCATGCATGCAGGTATGCTGCAGCATAAAATATCCGCACTTATTTCGCATTATTTCTCTATCTTTAGCAGTACCAGTTATACTATAACTCCAATCCATCTTCTCTATACTGTCAGACGCCATCAACCCACAGACACTACATAATAACCATTTATTCATTCCAAAACCTAAATCAATCCGACATGCGAAAGATTACTGCACCCCGTTTCCTATTGACGACAATTGTTATCACGGCTGTTATTTTTGCCTCTTCCTGCCGTAAGAATGCGGTTACGCCGAACCAACAGCCCATCCCCAAGAAGGCCACTATTGAACTGATCGGCCAGCGCGAACTGAAGAAAAATGAATTCAACAGCAGGGCATCCACTGTTAACGGCATAGACCCTAATTCCATCTGGAGCCTTCTCGTCAGTCTTGTGGTGGATGTATATAAAGTGACCTATCCCACCACTGATCCCGATGGCAACGTTGTAACTGCCAGCGGCCTGCTTGTGATTCCCAAGACAGATAATACATTGTCGCTCGTGAGCTTTCAGAACGGGACCCTGTTCGACAAGTCGCAGGCCCCTTCCAATTTCAGCGAATCCAGCCAGTTATCTTACTGGATACCGCTGGCGGCTGCCATGGGATATATAGTAGTGGTACCCGACTACATCGGTTACGGCACTACAGCTAACCTTGAACATCCGTACCAGCATGCGTCTTCACTGGCCAGCAGCACCGTGGATATGATCAGGGCGGTAAAAGAACTGGTGCAGGACCCCAGCGCCAACCTGCATGCAAAATGGAATAACAAGTTGTTCCTAGCGGGATATTCTGAAGGAGGCTATGCCACGATGGCTGCGCACAGGCTGCTGCAGGAACACTACCCAACAGAATTTAATGTAACCGCTGCTTCTTATGGCGCCGGCGCTTATGATATTACACAGACAGCCACCTACTTCCTCTCCCGCAACGAAGTAAGGGATTCCTTTTATATCAGGAGCCACGTGTGGGTGTTGCTGAGCTTTAACAGAATATATCACGAAAACAGGCCGCTGAATTCATTTGTAAATGCACCTTATGACCAGGAACTGGCTACCCATCCCGTTTATGCCGCGCAGCTGCCCACCAATCCTGCTGTGTTGATGAATCCTGTATTCAAGGCCAATGTATTGAGCGGAAGGGATACCGCTGTGTTGAGAAGGCTGGCGGAGAATGATGTTTATGACTGGACTCCAAGATCCCCTGTACTGCTGCAACATGCAGACCTGGACGGCTATGTGCCTATCTTTAATTCAGATCAGGCCTATGCCCGCTTTAAAAGCAGGGGTGTGAATGCTACTTACATCATCATACATGGTAAGAACCACCCTGAAGCCATCCCTGATTTTGCACTCAATACACTGCAATATTTCAGCCATTATTGATATAAAAACCCAAGAGGGCGTCTCCTATGCTTGTAAAAGTCAGGAGACACCCTCATACCTGCTTCCGTTCCTGAATCATCTCCTGCACCAACTCCGGCAGCGTCTTCGCAACATAGGTAGTAATATACCCGCGCTCCTTCCATACTTCCCCACATAAATTTTCCAGCGCGGCACTCCACCATACCTTTCCGTTAAAGTTTTTATCTGTGTAGTAGCAGAATACCGGCAGAGATTTCAAAGTATCCTCAATTTCAGCATGAATATCATCCAGGTTGGTAAATACAGGCAACCCTGGAGCCACAGTAAAAGTCTGAGGGAGTCGTACAAGGTTCGTTTTCATATAGGGTATCTTCAATAAAGTGGTTACTCATATTCAATTTACATTTTTTTACAAAACGGCACATCATTTACCACGTTCATTTTTGCCCGTTTTTTAGCCTATACAGGTGGGGAAATAAAGTACAGGGGGGCTGCTACCTTCTAAGCAGTGGGTCATTGGTTCGAATCCAATCCGGGACACACTCAAGATCCTTTACAGTGTGGGATTTTGGACTCTCTCAAAAAGTCAGCTACCAGA
>NZ_DATLKJ010000160.1:0-5251 GCF_035538455.1 Chitinophaga sp. | reverse complement strand
GCCATAATCGATAAAGGCAACATCGTACTGCATACCTTCCAGCAGCCGCCATTGCTGCGCATGCGGCAGATCATCAGCGGGAAGCGGCCGGGGGGTAGTTTCCACGCAGCTGTGTGCGAGAATCTTTAACTCCTGATGTGGTTCATGTTGTGTAAAAATGCCTACTTCGTTACCATAGTAATCTTTAAATACTTCCACTTCCGGATGATGGGAAATATTCAGCTCATGACGGATTACTTTCTGGTATTCATCCCTGATCGGGTACAGAATAATCTGATTAGCACTGTCGCGCACAGGCGCTTCATATATATAATGTGTGAGGTGTTTTATTTTAAAAACGGGCATGCAATAAAAATTAAGCGTTGGCGAAATAGTATTCATTGAGCAGGTTGCCGATACCATACAACTCACTCCGTATCTTAACAAGATAGTTATGCAGGCCTTCTGCTTTCATACTCTTCACAGAGCTATAGGTGATAGTACTGTTCAGGCGGCCGATATTAAAAGATAGCTGGTTGTAGTGATCGATATTCTTATCACTTTTCAGCCGTTCAAAATAGCGTTGAATATTATTCACCGCATATTTGGCGGATCTGGGAAAGTCGTTGTTCAGCATCACCAATTCCAATACGTTCTCCGCTTCAAACCCTTTCCGGTACGATTTGAGATACAATTCATAGCCGCCCAGCGACAACAGGAGGTGCTGCCAGTAAGAGGTGTCCGTCAGCAGATCCGGATTGTTGGAGATGGAAATAAACTTAATGTCGAGGATATCGATCGACTGTATACTTCTTTCCAGGTATTTGCCGATACTCATAAAACTGCGGATCTCTCCACGCTCCATTAAACTGCCGGCGGTACCGTAATAGAGCATTACCTGTTTGATGAGGATGTCGAGCGCGGTGACAGGATCATCTTTCTGCACATACCATAGCAGTTTAGGATCTTTTACCGTGTGATAATATTCGTTCAGGCATTGCCAGAGATCTTTGGCAATATGTTCCTGTACACTCCGGGCGTTTTCCCTCGCCAATGTAATCATGTTAATGATGGAATTGGGGTTGTCGCGGTTAAAGAGCAGATATTCCACTACGGAGCGGCTATCGTTTTTTACGACCGATGTTTCGGCTTCACCACCGCCTGAGGAGATCTGGATTACGGGCGTCCAGGTAAATTCCTGGATTGTATCCTGTGATGATGCGTAGTTTATCTTCAACATTCTCAGGATACCATCACTGCGTTCTACATACCTGCTTAGCCAATACAAACTGGAAGCGACTCTACTTAACATAGGCGATTGATATATTTTTAAGATGCTAAAACCCAGGTGTCTTTGCTACCGCCACCTTGTGAGCTGTTTACCACCAGCGAGCCTTCTTTGAGCGCTACCCGGGTAAGACCGCCGGGAACAATGGAGATGCCATCAGGACCTACCAGCGCATAGGGCCTTAGATCCACCCGCCTTGGCTGTAACATGCCATCCATATAGCAGGGGGCGGTCGATAAACTGATCGTTGGCTGGGCAATGAAATTGCGGGGATCTTTCAGTATTTCTATTTTATAGTTTTCTATATCGGCTTCGCTGGCCGCATGTCCCATTAACATACCATAGCCACCGCTTCCATTGGTTTTCTTGATCACCATTTTGTGCATGTTCTGAAAAACATACTCCTTATGTTCAGGGTTACCAAGACTATAGGTAGGAACATTTTTCAGCAGGGGTTCTTCGTTGAGGTAGTAGCGGATCATATCCGGCACGTAGGAGTACACCGCTTTATCATCAGCGACGCCGTTACCGATGGCGTTGATGATCGCCACATTGCCCTTGCGGTAGGCGCTCATTAAGCCGGCTACCCCCAGGATGCTTTTGGGATTGAATACCAGCGGGTCGATAAATTCATCATCTACCCTTTTATAGATCACATCCACCTGTTGCAGCCCCGTAGTGGTTTTCATATATACTCTCTGATCCCTGACTACCAGGTCGCGGCCTTCCACCAGCTCTACACCCATGAGCCGTGCAAGCGTGGTATGTTCGTAATATGCGGAATTATACAGACCAGGACTCAGCAGTACAATGGTAGGATTGGCCACCGCTCTGGGCGACAGTGCCAGCAGGTTTTTATACAGGATAGCGGGATACTCCGTTACGCTGCGCACCTTACACTGGGGAAGCAGATCAGGGAACAGTCGCTTGGTGATTTCCCGGTTCTCCAGCATGTAGCTTACGCCGGAGGGCGTTCTGAGGTTATCTTCCAGTACATAAAAAGTACCGTCATAATCCCTGATCAGGTCAATACCAGCGATGTGTATATAAATATCATAGGGAACATTGAGCTGGTGCATCTCCCGTAAGAAGTGAGGGCAGGAATAGATTAATGAGGCTGGGATAACCTGGTCTTTGATAATAAACTGGTTGTGGTATACGTCTTTCAAAAAAAGGTTTAAGGCCTTTAAACGCTGCTTAATGCCTTTTTCTATGAAAGACCACTCCGTGCCGGTGATGATTCGGGGAATGATGTCAAAGGGAAAGATCTTTTCAATCCCTTCTCCGCTGTCGTACACCGTGAACGTGATGCCCTGACTCATGAACAGCCTTTTCGCCAGTTCCTCCTTTTTGTTCAGGTCACTGGCAGATTCCTGTTCGAGGTAGCCAATGATTTTGTGGTACTGCTCCCGGAGGTGATTATCAGAAATGTACATTTCATCCCAGGTATTGGAGACGTGCTGATAGCGATGTAGGCTTATAGTACTCATATTTATAATATTTCAACTATTCCATGACAATTATGCGTTTTGTTTGAATATACACATAAAAAATTAGATATACGCAGAAATATTGTGTCATTTTTTTGATTTCATGCATCAATTATTAATATTAATAAAATTAACAATACATGAAAATAAGCGAATGAATACTGCTAACAGCACTCCGTTTAACCGCTGGGTAATTATGAATATTCTACTCTTTGTTTGCCGGAAAGAACGGAGGATTGGTCGACTTACTCCGGAATAGTGGTTATGAGGTTACACAAGTTGTATTGGAAAGCAAATAAACATGATAGAGGGTTTCCATTCATGCAGCGGTAGATGAGTAAAAGAGAATGATTAATTAATCTTTATTAACTCCAAACTTAATGTTTGGAGTTTTTCATTTTAAATTACCCTTGTCAGAAATATTCTCTGCACCAATCACCCTATCACTGTAAACTGATCTGTCACCGGGTCTATCGCTGCAAGCACACGATCAAAGAACGCAACGCCTTCCTGCGCATACCAGGGCATGAAGTTTTCTTTGCGCTCCTGCAATGAACCGGCGGGAAACAGCCGTTGTTTGATCTGCCTGATCTGATCGGTTTGCCAGGCGAACTTTTTCTTTTCGGCACGGAGGAATTTGTGTTCCAGTTTACCCATGGACTTCAGCGCCTTGCTCCTTTCTGCGCCTGTACTGGCAACGAGTGTCACATCAATACTGCGGGCTTTTTCTTCCAGTATATCGAACAGCTTTTCTACGGCGGCGTATTCGTCTTTCAATACCAGTGCTGTATTAGTGTGCTTTTTCACGTAGTCGTTCACGATATCATCAGTGCCTTTGAAAAGCTCTTCAACGGTGATCCCCAGTTTGGCGGCACGCTGTACAGATACTTCGTCCATCAGAAGAAGGGAATTGCGGAGCAGCAGCACGGGGTATGGCACTTTATAATGGGCGAAGAGGTCCTGTAGTTCCATCCAGTAGGCTATCTCGCCGCCGCCACCGATAAAGGCGATGTTCGGCAGGATGGTTTCCTGGAACATCCCTCTCAGGATCACGTTAGGGCTGAACCGCTCAGGGTGCGCTTCCAGTTCGGCTTCCAGTGCAGCGGTGCTAAATGTCAACGACGTGTGTAATACTTTCCACTGATCTCCTTCCTTTACAATACGCTCACGCAGTCCGTCCTGCAGGTAGAAGAGATTTATTTCACGCGGATTGGCCTGTACCTTATAATGGGCGCCCAGCTTTTCTACTGTATTATTTACAATGTTATGGGACGCCTGGTTAAACAGTTCATCCTTCATAACGGGAATGTATAAACGTTTGAGTGCTGCATTGTCCGGAACCAGTACTACAAGGCCATAGCGGCCAAACAGTGCATGTACCAGGTATAATGTAGCATCCTGGATGTTACTGTGCTCAAGGTAGGCTTTGTGCAGCAGCTCCATCAGCTCTTCACCATGAGGAGCAAAGCCCAGCGCATCTTTAATTTGATTGACCAGGAGTACGAGGCCTTCTGGTTTCATACGTCCTACAGCTCCTTCCTGGTTGGTTTTCCAGGTGAGCGTTTTGCCTTCCAGGTAGATGCTGCCCAGTTCATCGAGATCGTTATCTTCACTGCCCATATAATATACAGGCACAAAGTTGTGCTGCGGATACTGCTCTTTCAGTGCAGAACACAGTTTGATCGTCTGTAAGATCTTATAAACGAAGTAAAGATAACCGGTGAAGATATTAGGCTGATGTGCGGTGCACACCGTGAATGTATTGGGCAGCAGCAGGCTGTCGATATTGTCCTTCACGGCTTTTACTGTTTCCAGCGGCTCGTACTGTGCATGCAATGCGTCTGCCAGTGCGGCCCTGGGCGTATCAAACGACTGCCTTGCCTTCATGGCCGCCGTGAAATCCGGATGAACAGGGGAATAAGTATAGAAAGGTCGTATCTTCTGATCTTCTGCTAAAAAGTCTATTACCAACTGGTTAAAATAACCAGTATTTCCATAAGGAATATGCGCTAACATATTGAATGTTGGATTACTAATTACCAATAAAGGATCGTGCAGTGCCAATACATCGAAACTTTTGAATGTACGAAGGTAGTCTATTTAGGTATTTGGTTATTTATATATTTTTTTATTGACGGATTTCCGATTTGAGGAGTGATAATTGATGATGAAAGAGAGAAATGATATTTAAACCTTAAATCCCCCATATGAAGATCGCGGTATTATCACCGGTTGCATGGCGCACCCCACCGGTACACTATGGTCCGTGGGAGCAGATGGCCTCCAACCTCACTGAAGGCCTCGCCGCCAGGGGCATAGAGGTGACCCTGTTTGCTACCGCCGATTCACGGACTGCCGGCAAGCTGCTGGCGGTGGTCCCGCAAGGCTATGAGGAAGATAAGACCGCCGATGCCAAAGTATGTGAGTGTATGCACATCAGTTATCTGATGGAAAGAGCCGGTGAATACGACATCATACACAATCATTTCGACTT
>NZ_DATLKJ010000159.1:0-13921 GCF_035538455.1 Chitinophaga sp. | reverse complement strand
AAGGGCGTTAACACAATAAATCTTCCGGGAAGAGAAATCTCGCAGCTCAGGCGTGGGCCTTTAGAGGAAATGGGTTCTTTCAGAATCTGTACAAGTATGTTGGGTTTGCCGCCCAGCACATCAGTGATTTTACCTGTCTTTACTATTTCCGGCTCATTTTTAAATTTAGTGAAATCAAACCCTTCAGGTGATTTATCATTGATGGCGGTTTGTGTAAATTTAAGAATGGAACGGATATATGGGCTGAGATCCGTGTAATGCAGGAAGGCGTCTTTTTCGAAGCCCACGTCCACAAATGCAGCATTCAAGCCGGGAATCAGCTTCTTCACTTTGCCCAGATACAAATCGCCTACTGCGAAATTAGGGTTGCCACTTTCGTGGTGCAGTTCCACTAATTTTTTATCTTCCAGTAACGCAATTTCCACTCCTGTGGGAGCCGCATTTATAATAAGTTCCTTATTCAAGCGTCCAAAATTTTAACCTTTAATACTTCACCTTTATGCTATGCACACAGCTATATAAGAACAGCTTACTGCATACCAAACAATAGCTCACTATAAAGTTAGCATATTCTTCACCTATGTGATGATGGATTGCTTAAGGGTTCAGCGATCACTGCAGGCAGTATCCGGAGAATTTAATTGCGGGATCTATGGAAACAACCTGCATGATTCAAGCAATTTAAGAATTATGCTGGAATCATGCAGGATATATGAAAAATTTTTTATCCGACCACCGCGCCGGGGGTATACCTGGTTAGTATAAATGGCGGGAAACTGGAGTAATTTATTTCTTACCTTTTTTATGCCTGTTCTTTCTCAGTCTTTTTTTACGCTTATGAGTGGCAATTTTATGTCTTTTTCTTTTCTTACCGCAAGGCATACGCTTATACGTTTTTAAATGATTGAAAAATAGATATTATTGAATGCTTTTAATATAGCTGTCAACTTCCTTCTTCAGCTCCGGATCTTTCATGAACTGCTTGCTTTTTTCAAACAGTTCAACCGCTTTTTGTTTGTCGCCCTTGCTTCTATATGATTCAGCGAGCACAAACAACACTTTGGCGTTGTCCGGATGTTTCTTCAGCACTCCTTCCAGTCTCTCAATAGCCTTATCATATTGCCCTGATGTAATAGCCAGGTTGGCTAATGTAACCTGGGCGTCTATGTTATCAGGATTGGCAGCTACTACTTCCCTCAATTTAGCCACACCTGTCATCGGCTCTCCAGTGTTCATATACACCATTGCCTGTGATATTTTCAGTGTGTCGTTAGACGGATTTAGCTTTATAGCCTGATCAAACAAGGCTACAGCCTGGTTGGCTTCCCATTTTGCAATACGCGGATCTTCGGAATGCTGCAAGTGAGCCAAAAATAAATTGGCTGCAAAGGTGAGGCTTTTTTCGGAATTTTCCAACTTAGCGGCTTCGCCAAGATAATAAGCTGCCACAGGAAGCTGATTCAGGCTATCCCAAGTGGAATACAATTGTTTGTAAGCGGCAATTTGCTGGGTTTTCACATCACCACGAACCACATTGGTTTCAATGGTATTAATCTGCAAAAGTTTTTCAGCAGGAATTTTTGCTTTGGATGTTTCCAGCAGCTCGGAAAAGGCAATAGGCTCGACTCCCTGACCGCCCTGCATAGGAGCGGCAGTCGACATAGCTTGCTTATCTGACCGCGGCACTGTACGGCCAAAGGCATATAATACCACCAATAATGCTACAGCAGCACCAACTAAGAGAACTTGTGATCTTCGCATGCCTAAAATATTAGGCTGCAAAATTAAGAACTTTTAAGCTTCTTTACTTCAGCAACAAATTCTTTCGATGGTTTGAACGCCGGAATAAAATGCTCCGGAATCTCCACAGCTACGTTCTTCTTGATGTTACGGCCAATCTTGGCGGCGCGTTTCTTGGTGATAAAACTGCCAAACCCACGGATGTAAATGTGTTCACCGTTGGCCAGAGCTTCTTTCACCTCTTTAAACATGGCCTCCAGTGTGACTAAAACATCTACTTTGGGGATGCCGGTTTTTTCAGCAATGTTGTTTATTAAATCAGCTTTTCTCATATGAAAGCGAGAGGATTACTTTACTCTCAAAGTTAATTTAAAAATTTTAATTGCTGAATTTTAAGCAAATAAATTTTATTATTTTTTCTTATAACTGTATTAGTTATAATTATATTTATTTGCATACCCGGAAATGGGTAACTGGTGTACCTTATAGGGTTTTTGGGACAGCTTTTACCATATCAATTTACTAAACAATTTTATTAAAATAATATATAAATGACCTCTTCCCTACTTTTTTTTTCTGAAAAACTGTTGGAATGGAATCAGGAAGTAAATACCCGTACCATGCCCTGGAAAGGAGAAAAAGATCCTTATCGTATCTGGCTGTCTGAGATCATACTCCAGCAAACCCGCGTGGAACAAGGCTGGCCGTATTATGAAAAATTTATTTCCCACTACCCGGACGTAAAAAAACTGGCCGCTGCTCCCGAGGAAGAGGTATTTCGTCTCTGGCAGGGCCTCGGCTACTACGCCCGCTGCAAAAACATGCTGGCCGCTGCAAGGGAAATTGCCAGCAACCACCAAGGAAAATTTCCGGAAACATACGAAGGCATCAAAGCCCTGAAAGGTATTGGTCCCTACACAGCCGCTGCCATCGCATCATTCGCTTTCAACCTCCCCTATGCCGTACTGGACGGCAATGTGTATCGCGTCCTCTCCCGTTTCTTTGGCATTGAAACACCGATCGACAGTACCGCAGGTAAAAAACAATTCGGAGAACTTGCCCAGAAACTACTGCCGGCCCAGCATGCTGCTGCCTACAACCAGAGCATCATGGATTTGGGCGCGGTGGTATGCAAACCGCAACAGCCACGCTGCACCGAATGTCCACTCAACCGGAAATGCATAGCCCGCCAGCAGCAACTCGTTAATGTACTTCCGGTAAAATCCAAAAAACTACAGATCAAAACACGGTACTTTAATTACTTGCTCGTAGAACACGGCAATAACATCTATATACGCAAACGCACTGCCAGCGACATCTGGCAAAACCTTCATGAGTTTATCCTCATTGAAACCCCCACTCCTGTTGATTTCTCAGCCCTGCAGGAAACAAACAGCTTCAGAGAACTATTTGCTCAACATACTTTTTCATTTGTCGCCGCAACCGCCCCCTCCAAGCAACAGCTGACTCATCAAACCATCCACAGCCAATTCATCACCCTTTCCGTAAAAAAGCCACTGGCCACCAGCGAATACATAGCAGTGCCTCGCAAAGAGCTGAATAATTACGCATTTCCCAAAACAATCACCTCCTTCCTTCACAATAAAAAATTGCAACTTTTCTGATCCACAGGCACATAACATAATTTTCATATACGTTACGTATTCAGCTACCTTTATCTTATAATCCAGTCGGGCAAAGCGATTTAATCAGTTCTCCACAAGAATTTTTTCACTTCGATTGGAAAAAAATATTAACTTTAAGAAGGTTGTTTATTTATAAAAGAAGAACTCTTTAACAATAGACTAAAAAAACCTACAACTATGAGAGGTGTTAATAAAGTAATCCTGATAGGCAATTTAGGCAGAGACCCGGATGTACAGTTTTTGGAAGGAAATATAGCGGTGGCTAAATTCTCCCTTGCTACAACAGAAACATTCAAAGACAGGGCCGGAAAGCTCATTTCACAAACAGAATGGCATACGGTTGTGCTCTGGCGCGGCCTTGCAGAACTGGCACAAAAATATCTGCACAAAGGCAGCCTGGTGTATATTGAAGGTCGCTTGCGCACCCGCAGCTGGGAAGACAAGGAAGGAAACAAAAAATTTGCAACCGAAGTTGTAGGCGACAACCTCGTTATGCTGGACAAACGAATGGACCTCAATAACACTGATCACCCCATACCTCACCACAGCAGCACAGGTTCCAGCACTGGAGAAAGTTTCCCGAACAATCTGGAAATTCCCCCTTCATTGAACGAACCTGCAGATGATCTGCCATTCTAATTGATTAAAATATTAAAGTTTATAGTACGTAATCCCATATAGGGACATTACTTATATTTGCGTGCGGGAATGCAAATTCACGTAATTATAATTCCCAGTATTTTTGATTGATTACATCAAAGCTTTATATCTTGGAGATCCTCTCGGCAAGCAATGTATCATGGCTGTTGCAGGCTAGTGTACCCATTGCAGCACCCAACATGGTGATATTCCTGCTTATTATCTTTGTTTTGCTACTGCTTACCTTCATTGTTTCCGGGGCAGAAGTAGCGTTCTTTTCCCTGAACTACAAAGATCTGAATGTACTTAAAACCCGGCAGAACGCCTCAGGAAAACTGATCACCAAACTGCTGGAAAAGCCCAAGTCACTCCTGGCATCCCTGCAGATAGCAGGCATTCTGATGATGATCGCATTCATCATGCTCACCAATTACCTCGTTACACAGATGGAGGATCTCCAGACGTTACCCGTGGTATCTTTCGTGGTGCGCATTGCGCTCATATGCCTGATCTTGCTGTTTTTTGGGCAGATACTCCCACGCGTATGGGCCGCCCAAAACAATATCCGCTTCGCCACCTACTTCGCTTGGCTCGTAAGTCTTATCCATGCTACCCTGGAGCCGGTAAGCGATTTCTTCGTAAGCATCAGCAGCAGCATAGAAGCCCGATTCTTCCACCGCGGCCAGCATGGCCCCGTGAACTACCAGGAAATTGACGAAGCCATAGAAATGAGTGTTGACCCCGCCGCTTCACAGGAAGAAAAAAATATCCTGAAAGGTATTCTCAAATTCGGTAACATCACCGTTAAGCAGATCATGCGCGGCCGTCTCGATGTAAATGGTATAGAATACGAAAGCTCATTCCCGGAACTAATCAACCGCGTAGCTGACCTCCACTATTCCAGACTGCCTGTATATAAAAGTAATCTTGATAATATCGTCGGCGTCGTACATACCAAAGATCTCCTTCAACACCTTGATAAAGGCAATGCATTCGACTGGCATGAAGTAATGCGCCAGCCCTTCTTCGTACACGGCCATAAACTGATCGAAGACCTGCTGTCTGAATTCCAGAACAGGCGTATGCACTTCGCCGTTGTGGTGGATGAATTTGGCGGTACTTCCGGTATCGTTACCCTGGAAGATATTATGGAAGAAGTAATAGGCGATATCAAGGATGAATTTGATGAAGAAGAATTCAACTATAGCAAACTGGACAACTTCACCTACGTATTTGAAGGTAAAACCATGCTGAACGATGTTTGCCGTATAATGAACATCTCTCCTGACACCTTCGAGGTCGTTAGAGGCGAAAGCGACTCACTCGGTGGGCTCATCCTGGAACTGGCCGGAAAATTTCCTGAAGAAAACAGCGTTATCAATTACAGTAATTACGATTTCACTGTACTGGAAGTAACCAAAATGCGTATCCAGAAAGTACAGGTATCCATCAGGCCCGATGCTGCTGAACAGGCATAAAAGCCCGCACATTTTAAATGTAATTGTACAATGCCATACTTAAACAGAAAGGCTATAGCTGTCTTCTCCCTCCTGATTTTTTTCCTCGCCGCCTGTGAAAATACTTATACGCCAAAACCAAGAGGCTACTTCCTGGTCAAATTCCCGGAAAAAAAATACCGCACCTTCGATATGCCAGGGTACCCCTACACATTTGAGTATCCGGTATATGCCAATATTGTCAAAGACACATCCTTTTTCGGCGAAAAACCCGAGAACCCTTACTGGATCAACATCGACTTTCCCTCCCTCAACGGCAAGATCTACCTGAGCTATAAAATTGTTGGTAAGGATAAAAATGATTTTCAAAAGCTGGTGGATGATGCTTTCAAAATGACCTATAAACACACTTATAAGGCGGAATATATCGACGAAAACAAAATCCGGACACAACACCACGTGTCAGGTACTTTTTACGAAGTTGGCGGTAATGCGGCCTCCTCTAAACAGTTCTTTGCCACAGACTCCACACAACATTTTCTCCGGGGCGCACTATATTTCTACTCCTCGCCCAAAGCCGATTCTCTTGCACCGTCCATTGAATTCCTCGAAAAAGATATGTGGCACCTCGTAGAAACCCTACGATGGAGATAACACGCTAATCCCGTAACTTTGCCGTCAGGAATACGGCCTTGCCGGTGTTGGCAGGCAAAAGATCTAACCGGGATGATTATCATTGATGATAAATATATAAGTGACGAAGTTATTGAGGAGCAGTTCGTATGTAATCTGTCGGCCTGCAAAGGTGCCTGCTGTGTAGCCGGCGATTGTGGGGCCCCGCTCGACAAAACCGAAGTCAAAACTCTCAAAAAAATATATCCGCAGATAAAATCATACCTCCGGGCGGAAGGTATCGAAGAAATCGAGAAAACCGGTACCAACACAACAGATGACGAATACGGCTACGTAACGCCCATTGTTAACAAAGGTATCTGTGCTTATGCATCTATTGATGAACATGGTATTGTAGGTTGTGGTATAGAGAAAGCCTATAATGATGGCGTTATCGATTTCAAAAAACCCATCTCCTGTCACCTCTATCCCATCAGGATCAAGAAATACGAAACGTTTGAAGCAGTGAACTACGACCGTTGGGATGTGTGCAAACCTGCCTGTAAAAATGGGAAAACATTACAGGTTCCCGTGTATCGTTTCCTAAAAGACGCACTGATCAGAAAATACGGCACGGAATTTTATGAAGTGCTGGATAAAATCGCCAGAAAACAATACAGGTAATCTGAACTATTTTCTGATTTATTTATTAGTTATTTGAATGTCGGGATATCAGCATGTCGCTGTACATGTTACCTGCCGCATTTAAATCCCTTTATAACGACGAAAAATAAATTCAGAAAAGGCTTCTTTTCAATAGCAACTTTGAATAGTATCTTTAATCAGGAATTATTGCTTGCTTATGCATCAAACAGCCTCCACTTTCCTGGAAGAAAGTGAAAAAAAAGCATCAGATCTTGGTCATCGCCAGACTATAAATTTTAATATCGGAAGATATAATTCAGCTGTAAAGGCCGGTAAACAACAGTTTACAGACCTTCCGGTTGCACGCGAAAGGGCCAAGAACATCAAGTGGAGAGCCATTGAGCACTTGGATAACCACCTCGAGGAATTTGAGATGAATTTTATGAAACGTGGTGGTAAAGTAATCTGGGCAGAAACGGCTGAACAGGTACAACAGGAGATCCTGGCCATTTGTAAGGCCAAACAGTGCAAGAGCATTGTGAAAAGTAAGTCCATGGCCACGGAAGAAGTACATTTGAATTCATTCCTGGCCGGGAATGATATCGAGTGCGTAGAAACGGACCTTGGCGAATATATACAACAACTGGACGGCGAACCGCCTTATCATATAGTAACACCTGCCATGCATAAAAGCAAGGAAGATGTAGCGCGCCTTTTTGCAGAAAAACTGGGCACCAAACCAGGTCTGACACCGGAACAACTTACACTGATAGCCCGTGAAAAGCTCCGGAAAAAGTTCCTGGATGCAGAAATAGGCATTACAGGAGCCAATTTCATTATAGCCGATACCGGTTCCGTTGCCATCAGTGAAAACGAAGGCAACGCACGTCTCAGCACTTCATTTCCCAAAACACATATTGTACTGGTGGGCATCGAAAAGGTGATCCCCTCTGTCGCAGATCTGGCGCTGTTCTGGCCGTTATTGGCCACATATGGCACCGGTCAGCAGGTCACTGTATACAACTCCATTATCAGCGGCCCCCGGCAGGAAGGCGAAATAGACGGGCCTGAAGAAATGTATGTAATCCTGATGGATAATGGCCGTACCAATATCCTACAGGATACGACTGCCAGGGAAAGCCTTTACTGCATCCGTTGCGGATCCTGCCTGAATGCATGCCCTGTATATAAAAACATTGGTGGCCACACCTATGCTACCACTTATAGTGGTCCCATTGGCTCAGTAATCACACCACATCTGAAAGGGATGGATTCGTATATCCATCTGAGCTTCGCATCATCCTTATGTGGCAACTGTACGGAAGTGTGCCCGGTCCGTATTAACCTGCACGAACTGCTACTGCACAACCGCCAAAAGGCTGTGGAAGAAAATCACACGTCAGGCGGAGAAAAATTTGCCTGGTTCCTCTGGAAACAAGGCTGCAATAGCCGAAAAATGATGAACATGGCCAGCGGGAAAATGAAAAACTTCCTGTTCCGTAAATTCTTCGCAAAGAGCTGGGGCGAAAACCGCGAGTTGCCTGTATTTGCTGCTAAATCCTTTAATCAGCAATGGAAAGATCGGAGAAAATAATAGTTAATCTTCCTTCACTTTAAATAATACGTCCACTTCCACCCTGGCCGGCTTACCGTCAAGCGCCGGTTTCCAGGCAGGACCTTCTTTTATTACACGTATTGCTTCTGCGTCACAGGCAGCATTTAGTCCGTTTATGACCTTAAATTCCTGTAAGGAGCTGTCAGGCATAACAGTAAATGCTATGCGCACATCGCCGTTAAAACGGTTATCAGGATTAACTGTATGTGTATTAAGGTAAGTATAGAAAGCCCTGAAACCGCCTACCGGCGCAGCGAGCAACGAACTATCCGGACGTCGCTCAGCAACAGCCACCCTCACCTTTTGTTGATGAACAGCAGTATAGCTCTGTACTTTAGGGGCGGCAGCATCTTTTGCCAGTACTTCGTTCCGCTGAACAGGAGCAAAGCCGGCAATACCTTTCTCGTTGTCAGCATTCACCGCATCAGCACTCACAGCTACAGATGCAGACTCTTCTGCCTGTGGAGGAGGCACAGACTTTCTGAGCATCTTCTTATCCAGCGGCTGATCATTAACAGGGGCAGACAATGTTGCTGGAAGTGGTGCAGGTGCGGGTTTCACGTCAGCCGGAACAACCACTTTCTTCTCAGGTAATGATTGCGCAATCTGCGGTTTATCCGACTTAGTATTGGCCTCTCTTAATGCCGGCTGAACTACAGAATCAGCATTGCTCGTGGATGAGGGAGGAGCCGGAGCTATACCTGCAATCGGCGGAGCACTACGTTGCTCACGCAGAAGGAACCAACCGCCAACACTCATCAGCAACAATATAGCCGCTGCTGCTACCAAACGGGGATACAATGTTCGCACCTTTGCCTTACGGGGAGCAACCCTGTCTGCAAGCAGTACCGTAAGCTCTTCCTGTATGTCACGCTGATCTGGCGCATGCAGGGCGTATCCCTCCAGAGCTTCCGCCAGAAACGGATCATCCAGCGCCCGGCGTTCCAGGGCATGCATGGCTTTATCGTCCAGTTCCCCTGCGAGATACTGTCGAATAAGTTCGGCGCTTACTGGTGTTTTCTTATGTGCGTCCTTGTCAGGCATGTTGTTGTTGCTCCATACATATTTTAAGGTTCCGCTTTCCGTTCTGGATATAGCTTTTCACCTTATTCATTTCAAAACCGGTTATCACACTTACCTCCCTGTAGCTCTTTTCCTGCAGGTAAAATAGGCCTATGCTGCGTTTTTGCTCTTCCGGTAAGGTTTCCAGGCACTTTTCCATAGATTGGAGGTTATCCTCCAAAGTGATTCCATTGTCATGATGCCCCATTTCTCCGTTTTCCATAACAGGGTATTCATCCACAGACACCCGTAATGATTCTTTATTTTTCATCGCCCGGATCTTCATCAGGCAGTGATTGCGCGACAAGACATGCAGCCAGCTTTTGAAATTCTGGACCTCGTGCTGTTTCAGCTTCCCTATCAGTTCCTCAAAGATTTGCATAACAGCATCCTTGCTGGCCTCTTCATCAAAATATTTCAGGCATACCCCATACACCAGGTTCATATAGCGCTGATACAGGGCTGCCAATACCTCCAGTTGACCAGTAGCTTTATATTCCCTGATCAACTCGGCATCTTCCGCATCCTGCTTGATATTCTGATGAATAAACAAAATAGGTGACGGCCTTTTAGTGGCCAGCTTTAATGATAAACAATATATATGGGCAATACTATCATTTTTTTCTGAATATTTAAATAAAGAAGCACCGGCTGTTCGCCAGTGCTTCTTTTATAATCAGATATATGCTTTTACTTAGTGTCTGAAGTGCCTCATTCCTGTCATCACCATCGCCATATTATGTTGTTTGCAAAACTCAATGGAGTCATTGTCGCGAACAGAGCCACCAGGCTGAATAATAGCGGCAATACCCTGTTCATGCGCAATGCGAACACAGTCATCAAATGGGAAGAAGGCATCTGAAGCCATCACAGCACCTTTCAGTTCAAAATTAAACTGGGTAGCCTTTTCAATGGCATGGCGCAGGGCATCAATACGGGAGGTCTGTCCACAGCCTTTACCAATCAATTGCCTGTCTTTAACCAGTGCAATCGCATTTGACTTCAGGTGTTTGCAAACAATATTGGCAAACTCCAGATCAGACTTCTCAGCCGCTGAGGCAGGATGAGCGCCCACGTCACTCCATTCCTTGTAATTGCCATTGTCACTATCCTGCAGCAATACGCCATTCAGCACATTCTTGAACATATATTTGCTCTTAATCAACTGCTTCAGTTCCAGCAGGATACGATTCTTCTTCGTCTGAAGCACAGTCAGCGCTTCTGGATCAAAACCAGGAGCAATCAGTATTTCAAAGAATATCTCATTGATAGCTTCTGCTGTGACTTTATCAATCACTTTGTTGCAGACCAACACACCACCAAAAGCACTTTCCTTGTCACCAGCCAGCGCTGCATCCCAGGCTTCCTTTAAAGTCGGGCGGGAAGCAATGCCGCATACGTTCGTGTGCTTGATCACTGCAAATGTCGTTTCAGTAAACTCCTGAATCAGCTGGCAGGCAGCGTCCACATCCACCAGGTTATTGAAGGACAACTCCTTTCCATGCAGTTTATTGAATATCTCACTCAGGTTACCGTAGAAAACGCCACGCTGATGAGGGTTTTCGCCATAGCGGTTTACCAATCCTTCCGGAATGGATACCTGGAAGGTAGCGCCAGGCTCATTGTTCAGGAAATACTGGGAAATAGCTACGTCGTAATGTGCACATACTTCAAACGCTTTAGAAGCAAAGCCTCTGCGCTCTTCCAAAGAGGTAGCACCGCTGTTTTCAGTAAGTACCTTTTCGAGATCAGCATACTGATCTTTCGAAGCCACAATCACCACATCCTTGTAGTTCTTGCCCGCCGCGCGGATCAGGGAAACGCCACCTATATCGATCTTTTCAATGATAGCCTGCTCTTCAGTGGTATTCTTCACCGTCTCTTCAAACGGATACAGATCCACGATCACCAGGTCAATCTCCGGGATCTCATATTGTTTCAGTTGTTCCAGATCCCGTGGGTTTTCGCGACGCGCAAGTATACCACCAAACACTTTAGGGTGCAAGGTCTTAACACGTCCTCCCAGGATGGAAGGATAAGCAGTAAGATCCTCCACTGCCACACAGGCCACACCCAAGTCTTCAATAAATTTTTGTGTACCACCGGTAGAATAGATGGTCACACCTTGTTCACCCAATTTTTTAACGATGTTCTCCAGGTTATCTTTATAGAAAACGGAGATCAGTGCTGATTTAATATGCTTTTGCATGAAGGAAAACATTAGAAATTAATAACATAGGCTCCCTGGTCTGGAACCGAAAAGCAGCGCAAAGTTAACACGTAACAATCATTTTTCCATTTCCTGATCTTTCCTGGAGAATTGGAAGCCGCCAGAATAACAGTGTTGAATCTGTAAAAATCCACCAGCTGCCTCATTTCCAGCCTGGGGTTGTGGGTAATCAACAAATAATCGGTGCTGAATTTTTCCTGCGGCGGTGAAGCCGGTAATGCACTATCTATAATCACAATCCGCTTACTACCAAACTGAATATAGTGGCCATATTTTGCAAAAGAGGCCACCACAGAAGCTTTCACGCCTAAAGAAGAACGGCTGACCTGCAACTGCTTCCCAGCTGGCTGTAGCCATACACTATCATCTCCGGCAAAGCACACCCTGCCTCCCGAAACAAAATCAATTGCCGTATAGGCGGTAATGTTATATACAACTATCTGTTGCTGAAAAAGCCTATTAGTCAGCTTTATACCTTGCAATACTATCATGCACATACAACTGCCCATTACCAGCCAAATTCCCGGTTTCCAGCGGATGATTACCCATATCGCCACCCCTCCTATCAGCAGGTACATACAAACGGTTTGCAATATATTCGGATAAAGGTGCTGTATCAGGGCTCCTGGTAGTTTGCCCAGCCACTCCACACATATATTCATCAATCTGATGAGCCATCGCAATCCCCACCCGAGCCAGCCAGCCAGCTGCCCGAACGGAGATAACAACAACAGCATTATCTCCCCGTAAATGATTACAGTAGACAATGGAACGGCAATGAGATTGGCCAGCAGAAAGTAATTGGGGAACTGATGAAAATAGTAAAGGCTCACAGGAAGTGTCAGCAGCTGAGCAGCAAGGGATACGGATATTAACTGCCACAAAGTATCCTGCCATTTACTATTAAAATCCAGCCACGCATAAAGCGGCTTGTAAAACAACAATATGCTAAGCACCGCCAGGTATGATAGCTGGAATCCTGCGTCCACGGCCAGATAAGGGCTGCTGCACAGCAATACAAAAGCAGATGCTGCCAATGTGTTGAAAATACTACTGTGTCGCCTGAGCACAAGTTCTCCCAGTGTAATACAGGTAAACATAACCGCCGAACGTAGTACAGAAGCAGATGCGCCTGTGAGCAACGTAAATCCCCATAGTACAATCAATACCAACACGGCTTTTAGTGCATCTGTATACTTTCCCGATGGCAACCATTTTAACAGCCATAACAATGTACCATATAACAGTGCTAGATGCATACCGGAGATAGCGATGATATGTACTATGCCCGTGTTGCTGTAAAGCTGTACCAGCTCCTGATCAAGATCCCGCCGGTAACCTATCAATAAAGCCTCTGCCATTCCCGCTTCTGGTCCGTTGCCTATATACTTCCGGATACTGCTGATGCAGTAATTTCTTGCGCTGAAAATAAAGGATTGGAATATACCAGCCTCATTACCTGGAAGCAGGCCATAAGAGCCGGTTTTCAGATACAATTGATGATAAATGCCACGGTAGGCACAATACTGCCGATAATCAAAACCGCCTGGGTTGCCACTGTTTTTAATAAGCTCCGGCTTTCCGGACACCATCAATATATCACCATAAGCATAACGGCTGACTATCGAATCTTTACTGAAAGACAGTAGCAATATACCTCTTGCAGGTGTTACTTCGTGTCCTTTGTACACACCCTTTACTACCGCAGTTGTTTTATACGACCTTGACGTTTCCTCTAATGGCGCATTGATGCGCAAAATAAGCAGGGAGCTGTCGCTACTCAGATTGGCGAAATAATCCCTCTGGTGGCGGATATCGGTCATATACAGCAGTATAGCTCCACCGCAAAAAACACAGGTGTTCCAACACAGACCAGCAGCATATTGCCCCGAAAATCTTACTGACAAAGGCAGTACGCGAAAAAGCAACAATACACTCATGGCTAGTGTCAGCAACACCATCCACCAGGCCAAAGACAAGGAAAGATATAGTTGTACCGTGATCCCCACCAGTAACGGGGCAATCAGTCGCAGAAAGGGCATGCGTTTCCAGAACGCAGTAACAAACAAGGATGATTCAAATAACATAAGGGTTAACTTTTAGTATTCCTAAGTTAATGATTACCCGGGACATCAAGCAACATACATGTAAACAACTATAATATTTAAATTTTATAATACGAATATATGATAACTGGATAAAGTACCATCAAAACGAACTGAGGCAGATGAAAGCGTTAACAAATCAATCCATTCAATTAATTAAAAATCATCTT
>NZ_DATLKJ010000158.1:0-1671 GCF_035538455.1 Chitinophaga sp. | reverse complement strand
CTTAGCCATATTTAGCGTGATATTGATTCACAAAGGAGGCTACTTCCGGCGTTTGCCGCAGGACGGTATGTATTTCTTCCCGCAGCTTTCCTTTGCCTACGCCATGGATTACCACCAAACTGTGCTGATGATGGCTGATGGCCAGTTCCAGGTAACGCTGGAAGGCGTTCAGCTGTATGGCCAGGATGGCGATGTTACTGAGTCCTTTCCAGTTTTTTTCCAGGGCTTCGATGTGCAGATCTACCTCGTATTTAGGCTCGAGTGTGGTTTCCGGCTGCAGCTGTATTTTGCTGAGCAGGCTTGCAAAATTGCCTGATCCGGCGATAGTGACGGGCTGCGCGCCTTTTTTCTTTGCTACAGTTTCTTCCTGTTTGGGAGGTTCAGGAGCTTTCTCCGGGAACTTTTCGAACAGCACATGCGTGAGCGTGGCTTCTTCCTTTGAGCGAAGCTCCTGCAACTGTACAAACATCTGTTTGGGCTTGATCTTCCAGCTGTATTTGGCGGAAGGCGCCAGGTTGCTTTGTGGTTCTTTCAGGAAAAATGTGAATTCAAACCTGGGGTTATCATTCAGTGATTCGAACATCAGGTCTGACAGGTAGAAATGATTATACGGCTGAATTTCGTTCTTTATTTCCAGGTCCATCTGGTTATTCAGCCAGATCTGGAAATAGAAGCGCATGGCATGCGGTGTGTCATTGAACAGATGAAACTTCATCAGTTTTACGGTTTCATCGTAGCCATCCATCTGGTATACGGGCAGTATAGACAGGAACATGCCCTTATCTGTCTTAAATACTTCGTACTTGCTTCTGTCTACTTTAATCTCATCGCCGGGAATGAGGCGGGGCTTCTCATTTACCAGTTTCTGCTGCCTGAAGCGATGAAAGTAGGGGAAATCGATCTGATCCAGGTACACCGGGAAGGTGGTGCCTTTCACTTCAATCATCACCATGTTATCGTTCACCAGGTCTATTACTGTTCCTTCTTCTTTAGAGCTCAACAGTAGTATCCTGTCGCCAATTTGATATTTCATAAATGCAATCTTCTGAACTGCAAAAGTAAAACTTTGACGCGGAATTGAAGCGGTGATATAAATGTTAGGGGAATATAAGATTGGGATAAATGCGGGGATACACGCTCCCCTCGCCATCGTACGGTGGTGTACTCACAGGCACGGCTGTATGAATCCGCCTTTACATTATTCTACATACTTATGCGGACGTTGTTTTTCGGGATGCCGTCTCATGTATTCGTCTACTGAAATCCTGCCACTGCCTTCGACGAGGAATATAATGAGCAGGAAAAGTACCAGGATAGACAGGCCCAGTACAGGGTATACGTTGAACAATCCTGTGCGCGAATGCACGAACAACACAGCACCCAGCAGTACGGGAATGTTAGCCAGTACGCCTACTCTGGTGAGCAGCCCCATGGCAATGAACAAACCGCCTACGGTGTGAGCGAATACGATGTAATGCGCGAGGAAGAACGACAAGGTGGTGAGCGCCGGATTTTCCTTGATAAGGGAGGTCAGGGCGTTAATGTTCTGCACAAACAGCACGCCTACCCACATCAGGAACAGTCCCAGCAAGATACGCACAGCGCTCAACCAATTAGGATGATGGGTATCACCCCAGTTTTCGACCTTTTGTAGCATGTTCATAAAACATT
>NZ_DATLKJ010000157.1:0-18277 GCF_035538455.1 Chitinophaga sp. | reverse complement strand
TATTTAGGTATTTAGATATTTAAAATGCAGCGAAGATTGACATTTAGAGACAGATATTTAATATATCAACTCTTCAAATGTCAATCTTCGCTGCATTTTAAATATCTAAATACCTAAATAAATAGATATCAAAATATCCTGTATCGGTATTTGATTTTTTCTGTGTTGGTATATAGTTCTCTGATATTGATGGAAGCCTGTATCTCCTGTACAGCATCTGTTTTGAGCGAACGGAATTCATTCTGTTTGCCTTCAATGATGCTCTTGTCTGCAAGACCGTTGTCCTGCGCTATTTTCAGCGAGTTATTTACTTTGCCGTAGTAGGAATCCAGCAGGGTGAAATATTCATTATAGAGATTTTCGAAACGTTTAGTTTGTAACACCAGGTCTTCCAGCTGGTTGTTTACTTCCTTCAGGTTTGGATTTTCGCGCAGCAGTGATTCGTAATCTATGCGTTTGTTCTTGGTATACTTTGTTTCCAGCTGACTGAAATAATCTACTACTTTTTCTTTCTTGAAATCGTAGAAATATTCGTTCATAGTCTGACTCAGCGGTTTATTGCTTTTCTGTGGTGACGGGAACTTGAGCGAAGTGGTGGTAAAAGACAGGTGATCAAACAGGTTGTCCTGCAGAAGGCTTAGCTGATCTTTATTGAAATTGAGGCCATATTCAAATTTTTGATTGGCATCATTCAAGGCAGTGTAATACACTACATATTTGTTCAGTTCCTTTTCAAAGTCTTGTAATGATTTCTGATTGATCTGTTTGTTGTTCACACTCACGCTGTGCAGGAAGTTCATTACTGAATTGGCAATGGCCAGGGGAGGGGTGAGCGATGTAAAGCTCTGGAAAATCGGGCTATTGATAATAGATTTGGTGGATTCCACGATCTTGGAATTTTTCTCCCCCTTATCTGATTTATTTTTCAGGATGATTTTCTCTACCAACTCTACGATACGGTCGCTCAGTGAAAAGCCCAGTGCTTTACTTTCCGGGTTGTTCAGGGAGGTGATGAATACGTCGAGGTTGTTGGTGGTAGTACGGGATTTGAGATCGATAATTTTTTTATTCAGCAGGTAGTAGGTCTCGCTGGCATTAACGATATTATTTTTGATAAGCTCGTACTTGCTGATGTTATCTATTTCTTTACCCTGCAGCAGTGCCTGAATGGCGTTGGAGTTAGTTTTGTCATTGTCAGTGATCCGCTGCATTTCTTCCACCAGTTTTTTGATGGTAGTGTCCTGTGTTTTGATAGTAATGGACTTAATTTCAGGCTCCTGCGCATGTGCAGCCTGGAACGTCAGTAAAAGAACAAATGGTGCTGCCAGCATTTTGATCCATCTGAATGATCTGGGCTTTCCGATTGGCTGTACTAACGGTAATGGAGGGCTGGACTGAGCGCTCAGGCTTTTACCATGCTTCATTTCCGTTGGTAGGTGTCTTAACATGTTCCTTGTGCTTTTGTTAACAAAAATTTAAGAAAATATGATGCCAAAAACATCAAGAGGCAAAGATAAATAATTAATAACAGTTAATTTTAAATCATGATAAGTGGTATAGTGGCCGATTCCCGCAATATATTTTGAATTGTCATCAGGTAACTTACCTTTGTGGCCAAAATTTATCTAAATACAGTCATGCTGAAAGACAAGAAGATTGTAGTAGTGTTACCTGCCTATAATGCAGCCCTTACGCTAGAACAAACGTACAAGGAGATACCTTTCGAAATAGTTGACGATGTGGTACTGGTAGATGATGCCAGTAAGGATGATACTATTGAGGTTGGCAGAAAGCTCGGTATTAAACACCTGATCAGGCATGATGATAACAAAGGGTATGGTGGTAACCAGAAGTCCTGTTATAACAAAGCACTTGAACTAGGGGCAGATATCGTAGTAATGCTGCACCCTGATTATCAATACACACCACAATTGATCACTGCCATGTGCAGTATCATTGCCAACGGCGTTTACCCGGTGGTGTTTGGTTCAAGGATCCTGGGTAAAGGCGCTTTGAAGGGAGGGATGCCGATGTATAAATATGTCTTTAACCGATGTCTCACACTGTTCCAAAATATTCTGATAGGGCAGAAATTGAGCGAGTACCATACCGGTTACAGAACATTCTCAGCTGAAGTATTGCGTAATATCGATTATATGGCTGATAATGATGATTTTGTGTTTGACAATGAAATGGTATCTCAGATATTCATGAAAGGATATGAAATAGCTGAGATCACTTGTCCTACAAAGTATTTCGATGAGGCTTCCAGTATCAACTTCAAGCGTAGCGCTATTTATGGCCTGGGAGTACTAAGGGTATCGCTCCAGCACCGTTTACACAAGTGGGGTATTATTAAGGGAAAGATCTATTAAATTTCGTTTAGCCGGTGAGTTTAGCCCAGCAATATAAATTAGCCAGTAAGTACCTGCGGTATTATTTTACAGCAGGCAATCGTCATGATGTGCATTCTCCGTTTGTGTTTTCGCTGATTGAGGAAGTGTTGAGAGATAAGCGGCAGCATGCGGCTTTCCACGAAATAGAAAACCTGCGCAGCCAGCTTCTGGCCAGCAAAGAGACATTGCAGGTGACTGATCTTGGGGCTGGCTCATTAGTATCTTCGGGGAATGAACGGAAGGTAAGTGATATTACACGCTATGCGGCCAAACAACCTAAATTCGGGCAGCTGTTTTATCGCCTTATACAATACCTGCAACCTAAAAGAATCCTTGAATTAGGCACTTCCATGGGGCTTTCAACAGCTTATATGGCCAAGGCCGCTCCCAATGCCAGTATCTACACTATTGAAGGATGCCCTAATATTGCCGCCCGTGCTGCCAAAAATTTTGAGGCCCTTCATGTCAGTAATATCACCCAGGTAACCGGTAACTTTGATACCGTATTGCCGGATGTGTTGAAACAAATGCAGCTCGTGGATTTGGTTTATATTGACGGAAACCACCGCGAAGAGCCTACCCTGGCTTATTTTGAGCAATGTATCCGCTTCGCGGACGAATATTCTGTCTTAGTTTTTGACGACATCCACTGGACCCCTGGCATGGAAGCTGCCTGGCACACCATACAGGAGCATCCGCAGGTAACGATGACCATCGATCTCTTCTTTATCGGGCTGGTATTCTTCCGCAAAGACTTTAAAGTGAAGCAGCATTTTACCCTGAAATACTGATGCAGAGATAGTATATTAGGGGAAATAAATTCCCGTTTATGTATCCGCTGAAAATTCTTGTTTTCTGCTGTCTGCTCGCACTTACCCTTACCACCAACGGACAGGACATGAGTACCTACAGCAACGAACTGTTCATCAGTAATAACGGCGACAGCCTTAGATACCGTCTGCTGAAGCCCACCAATCATGACATTCATAAAAAGTACCCGCTGATCATCTTCCTGCATGGCGCAGGAGAAAGAGGCTGGGATAACAATGCACAACTGTTGCACGGCGGAGAAATGTTTCTGCGCGACAGTATCCGTGATCGTTATCAGGCTTACGTATTGTTTCCTCAATGTCCGCCTGGCGCCACCTGGGCGCCCATGCATATCAAACACGACAGCGCTACCGGCAAGATTATTCAGGCAGACTTCCCCATAGAAGGGGCGCCTACCAGGCCTGCAGCCGCTTTACTGAAACTGATTGATAGTCTGCGCAATTCGGGCAAGATCGACAACAGGCGTATCTATATCGGAGGATTATCACTGGGAGGAATGGGTACGTTTTATATGATCACCACGCATCCTGAGATATTTGCAGCGGCTTTCCCTATTTGTGGCGCAGGTAATTCAGCTGCTGCTGACCGATTTGCAAAGAAAGTACCTATCTGGATCTTTCATGGAGATGCTGATCCTGTAGTGCCTGTAGAAGCTTCGAGAGCTTACAATACGAGACTGAAAGAGCTGGGCGCCAATGTAAAATATACAGAATACCCGGGCGTGGGGCATAACAGTTGGGATAATGTATTTGTAGAACCCGGATTGATGAAATGGTTGTTCTCGAACAGGAAGTAGACTGTGATTTATGTGATTATGCTGATTTTCCTGATGAGTGAAGATCAATGATAACTAATATAGTTTGATTGATCTTCACTCATCAGGAAAATCAGATAAGTCACAGTCCGGATAATTGCAATTATTGTCCACCTAAAGAACGGTACAGTGAAACCAGCCCCTGGTATATATTCCGGCGAGTGGTTACTAATGTCAGTTCGGCTTCCAGCACATTTTTCTGCGCTGTAATGACTTCAAGATAGTTGGCATAACCAGTTGTGAACAGTATGTTTGCCGTAGCTACTCCTTCCTGTAATACCTGTACTTCTTTGGTCTTCAATTGATAGGCCTGTTGTTGATTATCTACTTTATTCAGCGCGGTGGCTACTTCCTGGTAACCATTTACAATAGCTTGCTGATAATCATAAAACGCTGTGTAGGCGGTCGCTTTGGAGATATTGAACTGTCCTTTCAGCTGTTTTTTGTTGAATATCGGTGCGGTGAGATTACCAACCACTCCCCATGCAATAGAAGCTGGAGACTGAAATAGTAACCCGGCTTTGAATGCATTGAAGCCTGCGTAGGGTGTAATGGTAAGCGAGGGTAAGAACGCTGCCCTGGCGGCTTTCACATCTGCATCGGCGGCGGCCAGTTCCAGCTCCGCACGCTGAATATCGGGTCGTTGCAACAGCAGCCCCGAAGGAATACCGCTTTTCACGATGCCCGATACCAGTTGCTTATCAGCTGGAGCGGAACGCTGAACGGGCTGAGGAAGCCTTCCCAGTAATGCATTGAGTTGGTTTTCCAGTGATGTTATTTCCTGCTTAACACCATATTCCAGTGCCTGCGTACTTAGCAGTTGTGCGGTAAACTGTTGAACGGCCAACTCAGTGGCGCGGCCTGCGGTCTTCTGTATATTCACTGTTGCTACCGCAGCTTCCTGTAATTTGATGTTGCGGCGGATGATAGCCAGCTCACTGTCCATTGCCTGCAACTCATAATATAGACCCGCCACACCGGCTACCACCTGGGTGGCAAGCAGCCTGCGTCCCTGTGTACCCGCAAGAAAGCGTGCATAGGCGGCTTTACTTTGCTGCCTCAGCTTGCCCCAGAGATCAAGTTCCCAGGAGCTTCTGAGCCCGGCAAAATATTCGGGCGTAGGGCCCGGGATCTTCTGGTCTTTATCGATGTTGGGCGACAGATTGGTATCGTAGTTGCCCACGCCATTAAGGGTATAATCACCGTAGCGGTCCACTCCTGCAGACAGTGCAAGGTTGAGAGACGGCATCCATGCATGGCGCGCCATCATCAGGTTGGCTTGTGCTGTGGCAATGCGCTGTGAGGCCGAGAGCAAGTCGAAGTTGTTGTGCAATGCACTGTCTATAAGACGGGTAAGATACGGATCATTGAATACCTCTTTGAAATTGGCAAGCGACAATGTGTCGCCCGGCATGCCGTTATTAACGGGAACGGTTATCCGCTGTGGAAGCAGCATCTCCTTTTGTGTGGAGCAGGCAGCAGCTCCCGTTAGCAGCGTGGCGCAGAGGGCATATTGATATATTCGTTTATTCATTGGTGTAAGCTTTTAATTCAACCTTTTTCTTCCTGATCATGGAAGCAAACAACACGTATAGCCCGGGTATGATTAGTATGCCGAAGATGGTACCGATAAGCATGCCGCCTGCAGCGGCCGTACCAATGGAACGGTTACCCATGGCGCCAGCACCGGAGGCGATACACAGGGGGATCAGACCGGCGATGAAGGCAAAGGAGGTCATAAGAATGGGGCGTAGCCGTGATACTGCGCCTTCTATAGCCGCTTCGAGGATGCCTGAGCCATGCTTGTTTTTCAGGATGGCAAATTCCACGATGAGGATGGCATTTTTGCCTAGCAGCCCCACCAGCATTACCAGTGCTACCTGTGCATAGATGTTGTTTTCGAGGCCAAGCAATTTCAGCGAAAGAAAAGCGCCGAAGATACCGGCCGGCAGAGAAAGCAGCACCGGCAGCGGCAACAGGAAGCTCTCGTACTGTGCGGCCAGCAGGAGGTATACAAACACCAGTACGATGATAAAGATATATACTGCCTGGTTGCCTGAGAGAATCTGTTCGCGCGTCATGCCGCTCCACTCGTAACTGTAGCCGCGAGGCAGCTCCCTAGCTGCTACTTCCTGTACAGCCTGGATGGCCTGGCTACTGCTGTATCCAGGCTTAGCGTCACCGTTAATCATGGCGGCGGTGTACATATTATAGCGGGTCAGCTGCTCAGGTCCATATACTCGTTCCAGTTGCACGAAGTCGGAGTATGATACCATTTCGCCGCCGTCGTTCTTTACGTAGAGATGTAGCAGATCTTCCGGCTTTGAGCGGTATTGTGGATCGGCTTGTACCATTACTTTATACATCTGTCCGAAGCGGATGAAGTTGGATGCATAGAAGCTGCCCATTAGTGTTTGCAGGTTGCTCATGGCGTTTTCGATGCTGACACCTTTTTTGGCGGCCATGGCCTGATCCACGTGAATGAGATACTGAGGGAAGGCTGCATCAAAGCTGGTGAAAGCACTTCCTATTTCGGGTCTTTTCTTTAGCGCCTCGATGAAGTTGTTGGTAGTTTGGGCAGTCTGCCGCAGATCACCGTTACCACTGCGGTCCAGGAGTCGCAGTTCAAATCCGCTTGAGTTACCGAAGCCCGGTACTGTTGGCGGCGGGAAGAACTCGATGCCAGCATCAGCAACGGAAGCGCTCAGTTTTTGTAGCCGCGCGATAATATCCTGCACAGATGCTTTGCGTTCATCCCATGGTTTGAGGTTTATCATGCCCATACCGTAAGATGCGCCGGCCACTTCGTTCACGAGGCTGTAACCGGCCAGTGTGGATACGGACTCCACTTCATCCAGCTGCGCTGCAATCTGTTGTATCTGATCCAACACTTCTTCAGTACGCTCGACTGTAGCGCCGGGAGGTGTGGTGACATTTACATATATCATACCCTGGTCCTCAGTAGGAATGAAGCCGGAGGGAAGAATGGCACTGATACCCCAGGTTGCGGCAAAGAAGAATACGAGCGTTATCAATGTAAGCAGTTTTCTGCCGGCAATGAAGCCCACCAGTTTGGCGTATTTGTTTTCCGTTGCAGTATAGCCTTTGTTGAAACCAGTGAACAACCGTTGCAGTAGCGTCTTTTTGCCTGATTTGCCATGTGTGTTTTTCAACATGATGGCGCAGAGTGCAGGGGTTAACGTTACTGCATTGATACCGGATATAACAATGGAAATGGCGAGTGTGAGCGAGAATTGGCGGTAGAATACGCCCACTGGACCGGAGAGGAAGGCCACAGGTATAAACACGGCTGACATTACGAGCGTAATAGCGACCAGTGCGCCGCTGATTTCCTTCATGGCTGCAATGGTGGCTTCCATGGGTGGCAGGTGTTCTTCGCTCATTTTTACATGCACTGCTTCTACTACTACAATGGCGTTATCCACCACAATACCAATGGCGAGTACTAGTGCGAATAAGGTGAGGAGGTTGATAGAGAAGCCCATCATCTGCATAAACGCCAGCGTTCCGATAAGTGCCACGGGTACAGCCAGTGCAGGTATCAGTGTTGAGCGGAAGTCCTGCAGGAAGATAAATACTACGATAAATACCAGGAGGAAGGCTTCAAACAAAGTTCTCACCACTTCATGAATAGAGGCATCCAGGAAGCGTGATACGTCGTAGTTGAAGTTATAAGTCATGCCAGGAGGGAAAGAGGTGTTTTTCATTTCCTCCATCTTCGTCTTCACATTATTGATAACATCCCGGGCATTGGAGCCTGGCCTTTGTTTGAGCATGATGGAGGCCGATGGTTTACCATCTGTTTTAGACACCATGCTGTAAGTGAGTGATCCAAACTCTACGTCAGCGACATCTTTGAGATGCAGTACCGATCCGTCGTTGCCGGCACGTAATACAATTTGTTTGTATTGATCTGGTTCAAAGAACTTACCGGTGTAACGCAGTACATATTGCAGCATGCGGGGATCCTTATCAGAGCTTTCGCCGGTTTTACCAGGGGCCGCTTCTATATTCTGTTTGCGGATGGCGGTAATCACTTCATCGGCTGAAACTTTATATGCGAGCATACGATCTGGCCTGAGCCATACGCGCATGGCGTATTCCTTGGCGCCCATGATCTCAGCACGGCCTACGCCGTCAATACGTTTCAGTTCCTGCAGTACGTTGATGTCTGCAAAGTTGTAGATGAACTGTTCATTCAGCGTGGTGTCTTCACTCATGATATTGAGGTAGAGCAGCATACTGTTCACCTCTTTTTCGGTGGTTACACCTGCTTTGATTACTTCTTCGGGCAGCTCATCAATGATGGTAGCTACGCGGTTCTGTACGTTCACGGCGGCCTGATCGGGGTCAGTTCCTACCTGGAAGAATACCTGTATGACGGTGATGCCATCATTACTGGATACGGACGACATATAAGTCATGCCCGGAACGCCGTTGATAGCACGTTCCAGTGGAATAGATACCGCTTTTGCAGCCACTTCGGCATTGGCGCCGGTGTATTTTGCTGTAACTGTAACAGAAGGCGGAACGATATCCGGGAACTGGGTAACGGGCAGCGTGAACAAGGCCAACAGCCCTACCAGTGTGATAATAAGCGATATGACCAGTGATAGCACCGGTCGTTTTATAAACGTTTCAAACATTGGTCCTGATTTCAGCTAATAAGCAGTGTGATTATATTCTCAGTAAACTATCCATAGAAACGGGTCTTGGTGCGATGTGCATACCCTCGCGGATATTGCGTACCCCTTCGCAGACAATGCGTTCACCGGGGCGGAGGCCGGACTGCACCACATAGAAGTGTGCAAAGCGGGCTTGCGGAACGAAGCTGCGCAAACTTACTTTGTTGGTGCCATCAACGATAAACACGTAGTTTTTGTCCTGCATCTCAAACACGGCTTTCTGCGGGATGATCACAACACTGTCCATTTCGGAAGACAGGCGTACTTTACCGCTTGCGCCGTGTTTCAGGAGTTTCGCCGGATTCGGGAAACGTGCACGGAAAGCGATGGATCCGGTATTTTCCTCGAATTCGCTTTCCATTGTTTCTATTTTACCGGTATGATTATAATCACTGCCATCAGCCAGCACCAGCTGGACCTGCTCGTTGCTGTTCTTGCCTTTAGCAAGGGCTTTGTTATATTGAAGATATTCTGTTTCTGATACATTGAAATAGGCGTACACATCACGTGTGTCCGACACCGTAGTCAGGAGTGTACCTTCACTGATAAGGCTTCCTTTTTTCAGCGGAAGGCGATCAATGATACCATCAAATGGAGCACGGATGCTGGTGTAGGAAAGACGCATTTCCGCATTACTCTCCGCAGAGCGTGCCTCGTCTATTTTGGCGTGGGCAGCGGCGAGACGGGCACTGGCCACTTCAAGTTCGGATGCGGCCACCACTTTTTTCTCTACGAGCAGTTTCACGCGGTCAAGTTCCAGCTCTGCCGCTTTTGCTTCGGCTACAGCATTGCTGCGTACGGCCCTGGCTTTGGTCAGTTCGGCGGAATATTCTGCGTCGTTGAGACCGAAGAGCAGTTGCCCTTTTTTCACTTCCTGTCCTTCATCTACATAAATCTTATCCAGAAAACCGCCTACGCGGGCACGTATTTCTACATTCTGCATCGCCTGAATATCGGCAACGTATGCACGATACAACAAGGTGTCCTGGGCTACCAATGTGGTGACAGGTAATGGTTTCAAATCTTCTTTATTGGTACTTTCTCCCTTGGTGGCACATCCGGCCATAAAGAGAGCGCTCAGCGATAAATAAATCCCTGTATACAGTCGCATAGTTTTATAACATTATTACTCCGGCGCTGCCGGAAAGTGAATACAACACATGCAAGATCTTCTCTGCGGCAGGTGCGCAGATGATCATCTTACAAAAGCAAAAAACGGGTAGGTAAGAAAAGTTGTATTCAGAAAGGAGTTAGCCTGAAAAGGAAGGAATAATATGCCGGCCGGAATGCTTTCTGGTAGACATATTCACCGGTTTTTTCTTCTTCAGTATAAGAGCTCTGGGCAATACCGGCATCGATATAGGCTACCCTGGTGGCTATGCTAAACTGCTGGGAAGAAGCGCTAATATAATAGCGGGTCTTACGGCGATGTTTGGTGGCGTGTATACAATCGGGGGTATCGTCATCTGCTTCGAGTTGCTGAGGCAGCCTTGATACAAGATTTTCGAGATAGTCTTCACGCGCTTCGCGTGCCTTAATCTCCTGGAAATATAGTCGCTGATGTGCTGCATAGGTAGGTAGTATACCTGTTGCCAGCTGAATGATCAGCAGGAAACAAACATACGTCCAACGCTTCAATATTTTAGAATGCAAGCCCATGCCTCGCAAAAATAGTTTTATTTTTCTATTTGGTTATTCTATTATTTGATGGCCGGTCAATGGAATAAAAAAGGGTTGGCTTTCTTAAAAGCCAACCCACCACTCAGCACAGGATTGAATTGTTAACTATTTGATCGCCTGCATGGCGGATTTCGCAGCTTTGATAGTTGCATCGAGTTCTTCATTGGTGAGAGCGTTGCACATAAACCAGCTCTCAAATGCAGATGGCGGCAGATATACGCCGCGCTCCAGCATGGCATGGAAGAAGCGTTTGAACAGTTCATTGTTAGCTGCAGATGCACCGGAGAAACCGATGATAGGATACTCTGTGAAATGTGCGCTCAGCATAGATCCCAACTGATTGATCTGATGCACAACCCCCGCAGCGCCGAATGCTTCGCGCAGACCGTTCACCAGGTAAGCTGCTTTTTCTTCCAGCTGTTGATAGATTACCGGGTTGTTGTTCAATGTTTCGAGCAGCGTGTAACCAGCAATCATTGCGATAGGATTACCACTCAGGGTACCTGCCTGGTATACTTTACCTGCGGGAGCAAGGTGTTCCATGATTTCACGGGGGCCAGCCACTGCACCCACCGGCATACCGGCGCCGATGATCTTACCGAATGTTACCAGGTCTGCCCTGATACCCAGTAGTTCCTGTGCGCCGCCGCGTGCAAGACGGAAACCGGTCATCACCTCATCAAATATGAGCAGGATACCATTTTCGTCGCATATTTTACGCAGTCCTTCCAGGAAGCCCGGCTGTGGGAGAATACAGCCCATATTACCTGCTACCGGCTCTACGATGATAGCGGCAATTTCATCTTTATTATCAGCAACCAGCTGCTCAACAGCAGGGAGATTATTATAGGGAGCTGCCAGCGTATCACCGGAAACACCGGTAGTGACGCCAGGGACAGCCTGTATACCCAGTGTAGCTACACCACTGCCGGCGCTTACGAGAAATGCGTCAGCATGACCATGATAGCAACCTTCAAATTTGATGAACTTATTGCGGCCGGTATAGCCTCTTGCCAGCCTGATGGCTGTCATGCAGGCTTCAGTACCAGAGTTCACCATACGGATCATGTCGATGTTGGGCACCATGCTCACGATCAGTTCCGCAATCTTTATCTCCAGTTCAGTAGGAGCACCGAAGGAAGTGGAGTAAGCGGCATATTCCTGCACAGCCTTTATTACAGGCTCGTAGGCATGGCCCAGGATCATAGGACCCCAGGAATTGATGTAGTCGATGTATTTGTTGCCATCTTCATCATACATGTAAGCGCCCTGGGCACGTTTAATGAACACAGGGGTGCCGCCTACACTTTTGAATGCACGCACGGGGGAATTTACGCCGCCAGGTATTACCTGCTGCGCTCTCCCGAATAACATTTCACTTTTGCTGAACATCCTGATTGATTTAGGAATTTGAGTGATTGATTCTTTTGACGATGTAAGATAATTAATTATGTATTCAGCAGTTTCACTATGTCCTTTGCAAAATAAGTAGCAATAAGGTCTGCTCCTGCCCGCTTGAGGCTGGTCATACTTTCCATGATTGCTTTCTCTTCATTGAGCCAGCCTCTTTCTGCGGCGGCTTTGATCATTGAATACTCGCCACTCACATGATAGGCACTAACGGGAACGGTAGTACGGTCTTTGATGATGCGGATAATATCAAGGTATGCCATAGCGGGCTTCACCATTACAATATCCGCGCCCTCTTCAATATCCATGAGTGTTTCCTTGATAGCTTCACGGGAGTTGGCGTAATCCATCTGATAGGTCTTTTTATCGCCGAAGCCGGGAGCAGAATCCAGTGCATCGCGGAAAGGGCCGTAGAAGCAGGAGGCATACTTTGCGCTGTATGACATGATACCTGTTTTTACGAAGCCATTTTGTTCCAGGATATTGCGGATGGCCAATATGCGCCCGTCCATCATATCGCTGGGGGCCACGAAGTCTGCACCTGCCTGCGCATGGCTGAGGCTCATACGTGCCAGTACTTCCACAGTAGGGTCGTTTACTATTTCAGTGCCTTCTACAATACCATCGTGACCATAAGAAGAGTAAGGGTCCAGCGCTACATCTGTCATGACCACCATTTCAGGGATGGCATCCTTGATGGCTTTGATAGCGCGCTGCATCAGGCCATTAGGATTTACAGCCTCTGTGCCTTTATTATCTTTTACGCTGTCTGGAGCTTTTACAAACAGTAATACACTCATGATACCCATACTCCACAGTTCTTTCGCTTCCTTCACTGTAAGCTCCAGTGAATGCCTGTAGTATCCGGGCATGGAACTGATCTCTTCTTTCACATTCTCTCCCTCTGTAATAAACAGGGGGGCAATGAAATCGCCTGGCCTCAATATCGTTTCTGCTACCATTGTTCTGATGGCAGGAGATGTTCTCAGTATTCTGTTTCTGCGGACCATAATTTTTATTTTTTTATGTAGCTATTTTGAGAATTTATTTATTTCGTTTTAATAAATTGTTCTTAGCTGTTCTACTGGTGGCGTCAAAAATAAGTACCAGTTCGTTCGCCTCTTTGAGTATTTTTTCTATCTGAGAATCTGTGATTATACCGGCTTCTTTCAAGACTTCCAGCCAATACAAAGATTCGTCGGCTTCTTCCAGTACAATCTTGATTTTATGAACAAAATCATTTACCGATTTAGCCAGACAAACAGCCCTGTAATTAGCACCTACGCTACCCGCCGAGCGAATTAGCTGTTTGGCTATTTCATACGCTGCTATATTTTTGGGCAATTTTTCACAAAGTTTAATTACTTCAATGTGAAATTTCCTGGTTCTATCTCTTAATTCCTATTTATTCATGATCATCGGGATGGGTTAACAAAATTGCTTTCAGCAAATCTATCAACAAAATCGATCTCCACGATCATTACTTCGCTTTAATCAAAATATTTAAATATGAAAATAAAAAAATAACCAAATATTTACACCCAATCACGTGGCTTGAGATATTCCACCAGTTGTGCTTCCGGGCTTCCGGGTTGTGGATGGAAATCATATTCCCAACGGGCTACTGGTGGAAGGCTCATTAAAATAGACTCTGTACGGCCATTGGTTTTCAGTCCGAACAATGTACCCCGGTCGTGAATGAGATTGAATTCTACATAACGCCCGCGCCTATATGCCTGCCAGCTTCGGTGTGCTTCGGTGTAAGGGGTATGCTTGGTTTTTTCTACTATGGGAAGATAGGCATCCATGAATGCTTTCCCGTTAGCCTGCGAGAAGCGGAATAGTTGTTCCTCCGTCGTATTGGCATCAGGTCGCAGGTAATCGTAGAAGATACCGCCAATGCCACGGGCTTCGTTATTGCGGTGTTTATTCACGAAATATTCGTCGCAGTGCTTTTTATATTTCGGATACAGTTCCTTATCAAAAGCATCGCAGGCATCTTTGAAGGTCTTATGAAAATGTATGCCATCCTGCTCATCCAGGTAGTAGGGCGTAAGGTCTGCGCCTCCGCCAAACCAGCTGTCCTTCAGCTTTCCGTCCTGATCATACAGCTCAAAATAACGGAAGTTGGCGTGTACAGTGGGAACGAACGGATTCAGCGGATGTATCACGAGGGAGATGCCGCAAGCCATGAAGTTGCTGTTGGTAACCCCAAACTGCTGCGCCATCACTTCAGGGAGGGCGCCATGCACGACGGACGTACTTACGCCGCCTTTTTCAAATACATTACCATTGGCAATCGTGCGTGATTTTCCGCCACCGCCACCAGGACGCTCCCACAGGTCTTCACGGAAAACGGCCTTGCCGTCTGCCTTTTCGAGCGCGGCGCAGATTTCATCCTGGAGGCCATGTATAAATGATATGAACTGATCTTTGATACTCATCTGCTTAGTGACTATAGGCTTTAACGGTTTCAACGAATGCTTTGGCATGGTCTACCGGTACATTCGGAAGGATACCGTGGCCCAGGTTAGCAATATGACGCTGCCCACCGAAATCCTTCAGCATTTGTTTCACTGCTTTCTCAATCTCAGGGATGGGAGCCAGCAGTTTTGCCGGATCAAAGTTACCCTGCAAGGTAATGTTGCTGCCTGCAAACTGGCGTGCCAGCGCGGGTTTGATACACCAGTCTATGCCAAGACCGTGTGCGCCGGTAGCGGCCATTTCTTCCAGTGCAAACCAGGCGCCTTTGGCAAATATAATAGTAGGGCAAACATCTTTCATGGCTGCCACTATCTGGCGGATATAATGGAGGGAGAACGTTTCAAAATCCTGCGGACTGAGCAGACCGCCCCATGAATCGAAGATCTGCACGGTATCGGCGCCTGCAGCCACCTGTGCTTTCAGATACGCGATGGATGTGTCGGTGATCATCTGCAACAGCTGGTGTGCAACGGCGGGCTGCTGGTAGCAGAATGCTTTTGCTTCATCAAATGTTTTGGAACCTTTGCCCTGCACCATGTAGCAAAGCAGCGTCCAGGGTGCACCAGCGAAACCAATGAGCGGCACACGGCCAGCCAGTGTCTGTTTGGTGAGCTTCAGTGCGTCAAAAACGTAATGTAACCTTTCGTGTACATCGGGAACGCATAAACGCTGTAAGTCTGCGGCTCCTTTTACCGGACTGGGCAGCAGTGGTCCTACTTTTTCCACGAGCTGCACTTCCATGCCCATAGCCTGAGGAACTACCAGAATATCTGAGAAGATAATAGCAGCGTCTACTCCAACCTGGTCTACCGGCATTACAGTGATCTCTGTTGCCAGTTCAGGATTTTCGCAACGTTCGAAAAAGGAATATTTATCACGCAGTTTGATGTAGTCTGGCAGATAACGGCCTGCCTGGCGCATCATCCATACAGGTGTGCGGGAAACCGTTTCTCCTTTAAGAGCCTTCAGCAGTAAGTCATTCTTCAATGCGCTCATTCGTATCAATTGATGTTGTTAAAATAGAATATAGCTGTTTCTACCATGCTTTCCTGGCTGGTGCCAGGGCTGATGATAATTTTGTTGTTTGTATGTTCCTTCAGGGAAGCGGCTGTGGTAGTGCCTATGGCAAAGCAGATTGTTTTACTGCTGATGCTGTTGGCGGAAAAAAAACTTTTTACAGCGCTGGGACTGAAAAACATGATTCCGTCGTAATCCGCTGTTATCGCTACGGGGGTGGACACGTTTCCGTATATCACATATTCGTTGACTATAATGCCGGCGCCCCTTAATGTTTCCGGTAGTTCATCCCGGCGTTGGTTGCCGCAGAAAAAATTCACTTCCGGTATATTCCCCAATTGGATAATAGCGGTTGCGAGATCTTTTCCATAGGTCGCTTCAGCAATTATCTTACATGAAGGGAGCTGTGTCCTTACCTGTTCTGCGGTATTACCTGCAATGCAGCCTACCGGGTTGGATACAGGAAAAATGTGATTGTCCTGGTTCAGGTAGCATGCTACGAGTATATTTACCGCATTGGCGCTGGTAAATACGCAGATCTTATTACCGCCGAATACCTGGATCAGATTTTCTGTACCGGTGAGATCCTTGCAGGGCAAAGATTTTATCTGGATGAACTCCTGTATATCGATACGGATACCGCTATCACCAGCTTCAGCCAACAGGCTGTCTGTAAGAGGTCTGGTGCATAATATGCGGTATTTGTCATCTGGCATTTCCTCTGATCTGTGCTACAACTTCATCGCCTCCTTTTGCCAGGATCTCCAGTGCGGCTTCTTTACCTACGCCTATGGCGTGTTCTATATGTGCCTCGCGGGATGTACTGTAAAAAGAGGTACCGTCGAGATTGCAAAGCTCGCCGTTGAAATGTACGGTATTGTTTTTTATCTCTGCATACGCACTGATGGGTGTGGTGCAACCACCCATGAGGGTACGTAAGAATTCACGTTCTATTTGAGTTGTCAGGGCAGTGGCGTCGTCGTTGAAGGGGGCACATGCTTCCAGACAGAAGGCGTCGTCTTCCCTGCAAACGGCTACTACGGCGCCCTGTGCCGGGGCGGGCAACATCCAGTTGAGATCAATGGAGTTGGTGGGACGAACGTTGATGCGTTCCAGCCCTGCTGCTGCAAAGATGGCACCGTCCCAGTTTTCAGCGGCCAGCTTCTGCAGACGTGTGTTCACATTGCCACGGAGATTGTGGATATGATGATGAGGATACCTGCGCAGCCATTGCGCTCTGCGGCGCACACTGCTGGTGGCGATGTTGGCTGGATAGTCTTCATCGCTAAGGAAATCAACATCGTTTTTATATACCAGCAGATCCTGTACTGGGCCGCGTTTCAGTATTGCAGCCTGTACGATCTGCGCAGGCAGTTGAGTAGGAACGTCTTTAAGGGAATGAACGGCAATGTCTATACGATTATTGAGCAGCGCCAGGTCAAGGCTTTTGGTGAAGATACCCTGTACGCCTATTTCATAGAGCGGAGTAACGAGGTCGATATCTCCTTCGCTTTTGATAGGAACGAGTTCGGTTTTGTATCCCTGCGCATTGAGCAGGTCGTTTACCTGATGTGCCTGCCACAGTGCCAGCTGGCTGTCTCTCGTACCTATCCTTATAACTTTGTCCATCTGATTAATCCTGATTAACTCCGGTCTCGAAAATATCATTGATCATGGCGATGTACTGGTCGCTTTTGTCAGTTTCCTTGCGTACTTTGCCTGCCATGAGGTTGATCATTTTTTGAATGATGCGGGAAGATACGGCTTCGATGTCTTCCATTTTGTAATGAGCGCCGTTCTTCTGTTGCTGGATCTCGCGGGTGTGGATCTCGTGCAGTTTATCTTTTACGGCTTTCAGCACCACGGCATGCTTGCGCATTTTGTACCAGTAGAGGAACTCATTCATGTACTCATCTATGATGGACAATGCCTTGGGCACTTCGCCCAACCTGTTCTGCAGGGTTTCATCCTGTACTTTGGAGAGTTCGTCCACGTTCACAAGGGTAACGTGAGGAAGGTCGCCAACGGCTGTTTCCACGTTGAAAGGGATGGAAAGGTCGATGATGAGTTTGGGAGAAGTACCGGTAAGGTGACTGGTCAGAACAGTGGGTTGTGGTGCATTTGACGCAACGAGGATCACGTCTGCATCCCTTATTTCGTCCACCATGTTTTCGTAGGGAGCAAAGCGAAGTCCGTGTTGACCGGCAAAGTCTTCTGCTACCTGCATAGTGCGGTTAATGAGGGTTACGTGTTTTACGCCCAGGTATTCTATCATGTTTTTGCAGGTGTTACGGCCAATCTTGCCTACTCCCAGCAGAACGATTTTTTTATGCTGGATATCAGGGCACATACGTTCCAGCAGTTTCACTGTCGCAAATGCGACAGATACGGTGCCTTTACTGAGCCCTGTTTCTGTTTTGATCAGTTTGGACACCTGCAACACGCTGTTGACAAGTCTTTCGAGGAAGCTGCCCAGGCTTTGTTCTGCCTTGGCAAACCTGGCTGCATTACGTATCTGGCCGATTATTTCATAATCGCCAAGGATCTGTGAATCGAGGCCGGTACCTACCTGGTACAGATGCCTGATGGCATCTTCACCCGATTTGGCGTAAGCCAGTTCTTCCAGTTGCTGAAGATCGCCGTGCGCCACACGGCCAAGAAGATGGAGCAGATCGCGGGGACTTTCCGCGAAGCCATATATTTCTGTTCTGTTACAAGTGGAGAGTACAAAGAGATCGTCTAATTGCACACCCCTGGCATGCTCCAGGAGTTGTTGGTATTGGGCCGGGCCGATAGCATATAATCCCCTGATAGCAGCGTCTGTTTTCTTATAGTTGATGCCAACGATATGAAAATTTGCTATTTCTTTTGAATGACTGACCTGCATGTTTTTGTATAAGCTTCCGGTGCAAAAATACTTTCATACGCTACAAACAAAA
>NZ_DATLKJ010000156.1:0-49893 GCF_035538455.1 Chitinophaga sp. | reverse complement strand
AGAACAGCTGCCAGTTGTGTTTGAATGGCTGAAAAATATGCTGGTGGCCGATAAGGTGGTGGAAGAAATACAATCTTCCGTAAAGAAGATCGCGGGCCTCGTCTCCGCCATGAAGAACTTCACTTACATGGATCAGGGTATGGACAAGCAATTCATCAACATACACCAGGGTATACGCGATTCACTTACCGTACTAACACACAAACTCAAGAAGTCTGGTGTAGAAGTGCTGGAAGAATATGACACCAGTCTGCCTAAGATAAAAGCGCTGCCGGGACAACTGAACCAGATATGGACCAACCTGCTGGACAACGCCATAGATGCGCTCAGCGGAAAAGATAAACCGCAGATAAAGATTACCACACAAAAAGATGGCGGCTGCGTGGAAGTAATCATCACCGACAACGGACCTGGTGTTCCGCAGGAGATACAATCGCGCGTATTCGAACCGTTCTTTACCACCAAGGAAATAGGCAAAGGCACCGGCCTGGGACTGGATGTAGTGTCGCAGATTGTCCGCTTTCACAGAGGTAGCGTCAAACTATCTTCTGTTCCCGGAAAAACATCATTCAGTGTTTCGTTCCCGCAAAACTCATAACTGTATTTTCAACTTATGTCTTTACCAATAATATTTGCCATTGATGATGATCGCCAGGTGTTGAATGCTATCACCCGCGATCTGAAAACCTACTACAGAAAGGACTACCGCATCCTCAGCACAATCTCTGCGCAGGAGGCGCTCACCAGTCTTGTGGAACTGAAGAACAGAGGAGAACGCATTGCCGCTTTCGTATCTGATCAGCGCATGCCCGAAATGGAAGGCGTAGACTTCCTGCAGAAAGCCCTGGAGATTTTTCCTGATGCTAAAAGGGTACTGCTCACCGCTTACTCAGATACAAATGCTGCCATTAAAGCGATCAATGAAATAAGACTGGACTATTATCTCACCAAGCCCTGGGACCCACCGGAAGAAAGGTTGTACCCCGTGCTGAACGAGTTGCTTGACGACTGGCAGGGTGGCTTCCATCCTGACTTTACAGGTATCAAAGTACTGGGCTATCCTTTCTCTTCAGATGCATATCACATTAAGGAATTCCTGGCGAGTAACCTGATTCACTATTTGTCGGTGGATGTAAATGCAGAAGAAGGAAAACAACTGATGCAGCACAATCAACTGGAAATAGTAGACTTGCCCGTAGTTATTTTTGAAGACGGACAAGTGATGAAGTCACCCGCTATCATGGATATTGCATCGAGGATAGGACTGAACCCTACGGTGAAAAGTGAGATCTATGATGTGGTGATCATCGGCGCAGGACCCGCCGGCCTCGCGGCCGCTGTGTACGGCGCTTCTGAAGGATTGCGGACATTGCTGATAGAACGCCATGCTCCGGGCGGACAGGCAGGTACCAGCTCGCGCATAGAAAATTACCTCGGCTTTCCAACCGGCCTTAGTGGCGCAGAGCTTACACGCCGTGCCATCACGCAGGCGACGCGCTTCGGTGCAGAGTTTCTCTCGCCGCAGGAAGTGAAGCAGATAAAGCTGAAGTCCAACTATAAGATCGTATGCCTTGAAAATGGTACAGAGATCAATACGCGTGCGGTGGTGATTACAACCGGTGTCGACTACCGCAAACTGGAAACAGAAGGCATCGATAAATTCACCGGCGCCGGTATATACTATGGTGCTGCCAATACGGAAGCCGCTTCCTGTAAAGACCGCATTGTGTACATCTTGGGGGGTGGTAATTCAGCAGGCCAGGCGGCAATGTATCTTTCCAAATTCGCGAAGCAGGTGAACATCGTGATACGCAGAGAAGATCTTAGCGCTACTATGTCGGCTTATCTTATCGATCAGATCAGTGCTACATCTAATATTAACCTGGTGCCGATGAGTGAAGTTAATGGGGCTTCTGGCAATGAGAAGCTGGAAAGGATCTGCCTGCGCAGGGTAGATACCAGCGAAACGACAGAGATGCCTGCAGATGCGCTCTATATCTTCATTGGCGCAAAACCTTATACTGACTGGCTCGGAGATCTCATCATCAAGGATGAAAAAGGTTTCGTGCAAACGGGTCGTGAGATGAAGTCTATGGAGCATTTTAATAAATTATGGAAGATGCCGCGTGAGCCTTATGTGCTGGAAACCAGTTGCCCTGGCATCTTTGCAGCCGGTGATGTGCGCTCTGGCGCTATGAGCCGGGTGGCCTCCGCAGTGGGAGAAGGCTCCATGAGCATCAGCCTCGTGCATAAGTATCTCGCAGAGCTGTAACGTATACAGCTAACTGTTTTATATCACGGGAGCGGTCTTACGGCTGCTTCCGTGATCTGGTTTACGCCACTTCTTTTTCAACGTCTGTCCTTTCCACAGCCACAGGCCGCTCAGTACAATCACCGGAACAAAAATGAATTTGGTGGCAAATGCTGCCCGTGGTATACTGGCCACAGGTCCGTAGATGTATCCGATCAGCGGTATGCTCAGCAGGATATGTACCCACCGGATGATCTTCCTTTCCGTACTCGCTTTCATGGAGAATGTTTTGATAAAATTATGCAGCAATAGTAAGCCGGAGCCGGAGAGTTGACAACACCGGTAATTGTGCGGACGGAAAGATGATTTGTGCAGATGGAAAATAAAAGCGGATGGCCGGTTCGGGACCATCCGCTTTGTGTTCATTACATGTTAAACAGGCTGCTATTTATACACCCTTACATAGTCCACTTCAAAAGTGGAAGATGTAAAGGTGGGGTCTATGCTTCCGCCAAAATATCCGCCCATAGCGAAGTTAAGTAGTACAAAGAAACTTTGATTGAAGGGAGTGCTGCTGTTGTTGCTGAAAGTATAGTACAACCTGCCATCTACATAAAACCTGATGTCCGCAGGCGACCATTCCGCAACATATTTATGGAACGTTGTTGAAACATCTTTGATCATCACCTGTGATCCTTCTCCGCCGGCGCCGGAATGTCCAGGATAATGCAGTGTGCCATAGATTTTCCCTGGTTCGTTGCCTTTATGCTCCATGATGTCTATCTCTCCGCTGGCAGGCCATCCGGCAGAGCTGATATTGCTGCCCAGCATCCAGATAGCTGGCCAGGTACCACCACCGGTGGGCAGTTTGGCGCTTACTTCTATTCTGCCGTACTTAAAGTCAAACTTATCTTTGGTGAGCAGACGGGTAGACGTATAGGCGCTGCCGTTATAGTTTTCCCGGATGGCGGTGATCTTCAGTTTACCATCGGCTACCATCACATTTTCCGGCCTGTTGGTATAGTACTGTGCTTCGGCATTGCCCCATCCATTGTTGCCGGTGCCGGTGTCGTAGCCCCACTTGGAGGCGTCTGGCTGACCGTTGACAGAGAACTCATCAGACCAATAGAGCTTCAGCGAAAGATCAACCGTTACTTGTATGGAGGCGCTGGCCGTTTGCCCGCCGGCGCTGGTCGCTGTTACTTTCACGGTGTACGTGTTGTTGCCGGGTAACGTGTAGGTATAGTTCACATTACCGGAGGCAACAGTCTGGTAACTACCGTTGCCGAAGTCGTATTCATATGATACGGCGTTGCTGGCAGTGGCGCTGAAGAGCACCACGCCGCTGCCGTCTTCACTGACGGTGGCTTTCACCACCAGGCCGGAAGGCGCCTTGTCTGTTGGTTTATTGTTGCTTTTGCCACAGCTGGTCATGCTGGTGAGCAACGTTAGAAGTATGACAGTTGTAAATCTCATGAAACACAATTATTGAATAGCAATTATTTTAACGTACCACGCTCCTGGCGCCTGTTCGCAGCGGAGCGTCATCTGTTTGTCTGTTCTTTCCAGTATCTGGTAGCGGTGTACACCGAAATACATACCCAGGTGACCTTTGCGGGAGAAGACAATGAACTCGTCTTTGTCGTTGCCATCATAGCCGAAGGTCTCAGTATAATCAGCCGCAGCAGTACCGGTAAGCGTGTAGTCGCCCTCGCCGGTAAGCGATGGATCAAAGTCCTTAAGGTATTCTTTTTTCCCGAACAGGCTGTTATTGGTCTGATGGGTGAAGACATTACCATCTTTTGTAAACGTATATACGTCGTCGTAAATACCCAGCCCGTCTTTATCATTAGGGGCTGCTGACCACCAGGCCGGCGTGAACACAGAAATATCTGATACGCCGAGATGTCCCGGTGCGTCTTTATCCACACGCCATTTCCTGGTGCCATTGCCGGTAAGCATAGCCACCAGTTCAGGATTCGGCTCAAACTTTCGGTACACCGATACTTCGGCGGTGCCGGTGCTCGAAACACCGGCTCTCCCCGAAGCTGTGGCAGTTATAGTGAAACGTCTCACACCTGTATGTTTGTACAGGTGTGTGAAAGTATTGTTGGTAGAAACGGAGGCGGTTTGTCCGTCACCAAATTCTATTCTGTAATTAAACGCATGTGCGGAGTTGATTGTAACGGCAACAGCGCCGGAGCCATCACCCTCAGGATGGGTGGCGTCTTTGCCAGCAACGGCGATATTGAGCACAGGCTGTGCAGGCGGTATAAGATCGCCCAGTTCGCTGTTATTTTTCCCGCAGCTGCAGAGGAGCAAAAGTATAGCTGATAAAAAGCGGTTCATGGGACAATGATTAATGTTGTTGAAATTAATAACCTGGATTTTGTGTCAGACCTGATACCTGTACTTCCTGTTGCGGAATAGGAAACAGTTCATGTTTGCCGGTTTTGAAACCGGTGATCACAGCGGCAGCCCTTCCTGTTCTCACAAGGTCAAAGAAACGGTCGCCTTCCATAGCCAGTTCCAGCCGGCGTTCATCCCAGATAGCCTGGCGCAATGCTGTACCGGTGGTAATTATATCATGGAGATTGTCATTGAAAGCACGGCGACGCACACGGTTCAGGTATTCCTGTGCTTTGTTGTCGTTGGGTGCACTGCTGCGGTTATAGGCTTCAGCTGCCATCAGCAACACTTCTGCAAAACGGATGGTCCTGTAGTTATTGAGGTAATTCAGTTCCGGTTGACCGGAAGTTTCGCCCTTACGTGGCAGGTACTTCTGGTTGTACAAGCCAGTGTTTTTATAGGGTGCTACCTGGTAAGTAATATTGAACTGTGGATTGGCAGCCTTATATGCTTCAATGTCGAGTACAGTCACATCTTTGCGCTGGTCGCCGTTAGTATAGGCCTGTGCAAGATTCTGGGTGGGGAGATTGGTACTCCATCCGGATGCATAGGGACTACCACCGTTGAGCCCGCGGATACCACACTGCTGCACGGCATAGTTGCCTTGCCCGCGGGTAGCCGCTCCCCAATTATAATACGGAGAGAGGTTAGAGTACTGGATTTCAAACACAGATTCAGAACCGTTTTCACCAGCCTGCAGGAAAATGTCGCCGAAGTTTTTTACCAGCGTAAATGGTCCGGCAATGACATTTTCCAGCATGGCGGCAGCTGCATCAAACTTCTCTTCATACAACATAACTTTTCCCAGCAATGCCTGCGCTGCATACCTGGTGATGCGGCCAGGCTGGGCATTGATGGCGGGCAATGCAGCAATGGCCGTATTCAGATCGGTTTCTATCTGTTTATATACATCCGCTTTGGGAGAACGTTTCAATGTTCTCGAATCAGTCAGCGTCAATCTCCTGTCTGCAAAAAGAGGCACATCGCCAAAAAATCTGACCAGTACGAAATAATAATAAGCACGCAGGAAATATACTTCGCCATACAGGGCATCTTTACCTGCAAAACTGATGACGTTACCTGCCGGATTTTTGTCTTTATACTGATGCATGTAATTCGCCCTGTTGATACCTTCGTAGGCAGAACGCCATATCTCCCGGAGATAATCATTGTTGGCAGTGTGGGTATAATCGTCTATCTGCTGCAATCCCAGCACATCGGAGGCATTTTCTCCGCCGGTTACGGCATTGTCTGAAGCGATATCGCCGATAGGTACGGCCTGGTTCAGCCACTGCAGCGGCGAATAGACGCTCACCACCATGGTGCGGTAATCGTCTTCCGATTTGAAGTAATCGAGATCGGTTACTTTATAGTCGTCATGCGGATCGTAGTCCACCCACTTCTTGCAGGAAGCCACCGTGATGATGAGGGCGAGCAGGGTGGATAATTGTATAATGCGTTTCATGTTTGTTTTTTTAGGTAGACGTTACAGTTTGAAATCAATGCCCAGTGACCAGGTTCTTGCCTGCGGATATGCACCGCGGTCAACGCCTGTGTTCATAATACCTCCGGCCACTTCAGGATCATACCCGGAATATTTTGTGATGGTGAAGGCATTTTTCGCCTGCGCGTAGATACGCACCTGCCTGAATCCCGTACGTTTCAGGAAGCCCGCAGGCAGCGTGTATCCCAGCTGTATATTTTTGATCTTCACAAAAGAGCCGTCTTCCACATATCTGTCTGATACCCTGATGTTGCTGTTGGCGTCTGTGAAGGAGTAGCGCGGGTTACGTGCATCGCTGGTAGAACCAGGGCCCGTCCATCTGTCCAGTACGCCCCGGTACTTGTTGGTGAAGTTGGCGTTTCTTTCATAAGCACTGTATACATCATTACCTACGGATGCGTAAGTAAATACGTTAAGGTCCAGACTTTTCCAGGAGAGGGATACATTCCACCCCATCGTGAATTTCGGGAAGGGGTCGCCTATCTTGGTTTTGTCTTTATCGTTAATGACACCGTCGCCGTTTATATCCACGAAGCGGATATCGCCGGGTTGCGCGCCATCCTGCCTGGGCGCCTTGCTGATCTCTTCGGTGGTCTGGAACAGTCCCGCTGTCTTGTATCCGTAGAAGTAACCGGGCGTGTATCCTTTTTCAAAGCGTGTCACATTCTGCGATTGACCGTTGAAGTAGCTGCCGCCTTCAATAATGGCAGAGTTGTCTGTGTTCGTAGCAGTTACTTCGTTTTTCGCTGTGGTAAAGGTGAGTGACGTGTTGATAGATAGGTTACGTGCTACCTTGTCGTTGTAAGAGAGCGTCATGTCTATGCCACTGCTCTTGGTGGAGCCAATGTTGGCAAAAGGCGCCGGCGCGGTGCCCAGGTAATCGGAAGCGGAAGGATAGAACAGCAGACCTTTTACATCTTTGCGGAAGTAATCGCCGCTGAAAGAGAATTTATTATTGTAGAAGGTAATGTCGAAGCCGGCGTTGGCCTGTAACTGTTTTTCCCAGGCCAGGGCTTGATTGTCGTAAGACGCCAGGGTAGAACCGGGAAGGAAGGTATTACCAAACGTATAACCGTTATTGTTACCATCCGAGTAATTGGGGCCGCCTACGGCAATCATCCTGAACTGTGGCGTTACGTTCTCGTTGCCGATACTGCCGTAGCTGCCCCTGATCTTCAGGTAGCTGATGAAGCCGGAATGGAAGAAGCCTTCATTGGAGGCCACCCATCCCAATGATCCGGAAAAGAAGTTGGCGAATTTGTTGTTGGCGCCGAAAGCGTAGGAACCATCACGCCGGAAGGTGAAAGAGGCAAGATACTTTTCTTTATAGTCGTAGTTCACCCTGCCGAAGTAAGACAGATTTTTACGGAAGCCGCGCTCATTGCTGCTGGTGCGGGCGTCCAGCCGTGGCGCAACGTCGCCGCGTTGGTCGCGTACTTTCACGCTCTCACCATTAATCACTGTGTCACGGAAGTAGATGAGTCCCGCATTGTTTTCACCGGTGGCAGCGCTGAGGTCTGCAAAGGCCCAGGAGTTGAACGGTACATCCTGGCGGGATACAGTGATACCATCGTAGCCGCTGCGGGAGAGGGAGAAGCCAGCCACCGTTTCAAAATTATGACTGCGGTTGAAGCTGAAGTTGTAATTCGCAAACACTTCGCCGGTATAGCTGTAGTCGCTGCGCTTGGTCTGACTTACGCTATTGTGTTTCTGCGAGGAGATCTGACCCAGTCCATTTTGGATAGACACGGCGGTACCGTCTGCATTCATAGTGTTTTCCACATTCAGTGGACCATAAAACACCAGCGGGTTAAAGCTTTTGCTGGTCATATCCCAGCGGGTATAGCCGAAGCGGCCGGTGAGCTTCAGATCCTTCAGCACATCATACTGCAATTCCATTTTTCCATACAGTTTGTTGCCGTTGGAAGTGTTATAGGTATTGTCCAGTTTGGTGAGCGGGTTGAAGATTTCAGACAGCAGCAGATTGCTGAAGCCGTATTTGCCAACAGTATTGGGTACATCATTATATACCGGCACAGTAGGGTCAAAGTTGAGTGCACTACCGATGATGGAGTTGAAGGCGTTCTCCGCAATGTCTTTGTTTTTGATATTAACGAAGCTGGTATTAACGATGAATTTCAGGCGGGAGGTAAGATCGAAGATGAGGTTGGCGGTACCGTTGATTCTGTTGAAGTTGGATTTCTCTCCGCCGCCTACAATACCATCCTGGCCAAGGTAACCGCCAGACACGAAGTAGGTCATCCTTTCACCGCCACCTCTTGCACTCACATTATAGCTTTGCATCGGCGCTTTATGAAAGATCTCTTTCTGCCAGTTGGAACCATCCCCGAATTTGTTGATGTCGGGGAATATGATATTACCGCCAGCCGCAACGCTGCCTTCATTAATGATACCCGCATATTCCCGTGCGTTGAGCACACCGATGGTCTTCAGCACTTCCTGTACACCGTAGTTGGCATTTACGGAAATTTCGGTGCGCTGGTTCTTACGGCCAGTGCGGGTGGTTACGAGAATAACGCCGTTGCCACCCTTAACGCCATAGATGGCGGTGGTAGCGGCATCTTTCAATACGTTAATCGATTCAATATCGGCGGAGTTGATAGCGTTAAGATCATCGAGGGTTTGTGGAATACCATCTATGATCACAACAGGGTCAGTGCCGCTGAAGGAAGGAATACCCCTTACCAGTACGGTTGGCTTGGATCCGGGAGATCCGCTCTGGATCACATTGACACCAGAGGCACGCCCCTGAAGGGCTTCCTCAGCTCTCACGGGTCTCAGCTTTTCTATATCGGCGCCCTTCACGGTGGAGATGGCGCCGGATACCTTAGTAACCTTCTGGGTGCCGTATCCTACTACCACCACTTCTCCAAGCTCTTTGGAGGAGGGCTGTAATACAATGTGCAGTGGGCTACCAGTGAGCGGCGCCTCCTGCTGCGTGTATCCGAGGGCGGTAACTATGAGCATTTTTTCGCCGGGAGCTACAACGATAGTGAAGGCTCCTTCGGCATTGGTGACAGTTCCTTTGCCGGTAACCCTGGCAAATACAGATACACCGGGCACCGACAGGCCTTTGTCGTCCGTTACCCTGCCGGTAACTGTCTGCTGCTGCGCCATCGCGGCATGGGTCCATAACAGCAGCAGAAAGCAGATAAGAACTGCATAGATTTTTTTCATACGTGAATTTTGATAATGACAAATTTTCATACAGACCTGGGTAACCAGGTAAATGATCGGGTGTTTTTATATTGGGTGCTTTGGTTCCGGTATCAGTTCATGGCGTATAGGCGTTGCAGGTAGTTGTGGATAAAAACCTGGTTGATTTATGGGACTAAAATTAACGTTTCAGGTATACAGCACAAATAAAAACACTACATCTCTACTGCATCACGTTTTTGTAAATTGCTGGTTTTCAATAAAAATAAAATACATCATTACTACATCATGGGAAAAATTATCTTTATTTCATGAAATGCTGTTGTCTACTTATCCTATTTCACCTTTTTGCGCTGGCCGGCATCGCCCAGAACACCATTGGGTTGCCGCGTTTGATCAATTATAATAAGAATGACTATCTGGCAGGAACACAAACATGGGATATCAAACAGGATAGCCGCGGGATTATGTACTTCGCCAACAACGAAGGGATGCTCGTCTACGATGGTAGCCACTGGAAAATTTATCCGCTTCCCAATAAAACGATCGTGCGGGCCCTCGCCATCGATAATGATAACCGTATTTATGCAGGTGGTCAGGATGAAATCGGTTATTTCTCTCCTGCACCCAACGGTCAGCTCATCTATACATCCCTCAAAGATATTCTTCCAAAGTCACAAAATAAACTGGCAGATGTCTGGAAGATAGAAATCTTTAAAGGTGGCGTCTTCTTCCAGGCTTCAGACCGCATCCTGGAATACCGTAATGGCAGCATCAAAGTATATCCCACCAGGGAGGCATGGCTTTATCTCCGGAAAGTCGGCGATCAGCTCTATGCACAGGATAAGTCCACCGGCCTGCTGCGGCTGCACAACCAGGAATGGTTGCCAGCCGTTACTTCAGGCTCACTCGGCAAAGTGGAAATATCAGGCATGGCTAAGATCAGCGCCGACAGCCTGCTCATCACCACGGAATACAACGGTCTGTATCTTTTATATAAAGATGCCATACTCACCTCGCTCCCCGATCCGGAAGGCGCTTTTACCAACAAACGCATTACTACTTCGGAGCAGATCAATCCCACCGAACTGGTAGCCGGCACTACCACGGAGGGTTGTATGGTCATGGATTTCAAAGGACATGTAATCCAGAAAATCGCCCGCACCGAAGGATTACAGAACAACAATGTGCTCAGTGTCTTCCTCGACAAAGACCGTAACCTGTGGGCAGGATTGAATAACGGTATCTCTTTTATCGCATACAATGCCGCGATAAAATATATTGCTCCCAATAAAAACAACGAAGTATCCGGTTACTCCACACGTATCTTCAACAGGCAGCTGTATATCGGCACCTCAGACGGCGCCTATAGCGTACCGCTTACAGGTAGCGGCGATCTGAGTTTTTCGAAGGGTGAGTTCAAGCGTATTCCTGAAAGCCGCGGCGAAGTATGGCGCCTGGATGAAGTGAACCGGCATATATTAATGGGGCAGCATACCGGCTGCTATGTGATAGAAAATAATACGGCAAGGTCATTGATTGACGGCATAGGCACCTGGATCTTCAAGCCGGTATCATCTGTGTACCCGGTGCATAAAATATTGGTGGGCACCTACAGTGGAGTGGAATTGCTGGAATCCGGCGGAGAAGCGTTCACCGGCAAAGGTAAACTGGACGGCATCCAGGAGTCATTGCGTTTTCTGGAGATAGACAACGATAATACCATATGGGCTTCGCATCCTTATCGTGGCGTATACAGGCTTCAGCTGTCTGATGATGGTAAAAGCATTACACCGCAATTATATACCGATAAAGATGGATTACCTTCCGCACTGGGAAATTATGTGTTCAAAATAAGGAACAGGGTGGTATTTGGCACCACGCGTGGCGTATATGAATACGACGCTGCATCAAAGAAATTCGTGCCTTCTGCATTTCTTAAACCGGTATTCGGAACAATGGAGATCCGCTACCTGAACGAAGATGCGGACGAAAATATCTGGTTTTGCAGCGGTAAACAGATGGGGGTAGCTAGCTTCCATCAAACGTCCTCCGATAAATCTTCAGGTATCACCTGGTTCCCGGAGCTGAACGGAAAAATATTGCTGGGCTTCGAAAATATTTATCCTTACGATAAACAGAATGTCTTCATCGGCTCTGACCGGGGAATGATACACCTCAACTACGAAAAATATATTTCCGGTAAACAACAGGTCACCGTATTGTTGCATCAGGTGAGGGCTTCCGGGAAGCAGGACAGCGTCATCTTCGGCGGCTATCAACCTTTACAGCAACAGTCAGCTATCCGCTGGCCGCGTAAGGACAATGCCTTTCATTTCGAATACAGCTCGCCGGCCTACGGCTTGCAGAACAATATTGAATACAGCTATCAGCTGGAGGGCTACGACCCGCAATGGTCCGCCTGGTCGTTGAAATCAGAAAAGGATTATACGAACCTGCCTGATGGAAGATATACTTTCAATGTAAAGGCACATGATAATCTGGGAAATGAATCTGCTGTAGTCAGCTATAGCTTTGTGGTCAGCCCGGCCTGGTATAAAACAGTGTGGGCTTATATCATATATGCGTTACTGTTTGGTGGGCTACTGTATTTTCTCCAGGAGTGGCAGCAGAAAAAATTACACCTGCAACAGCGCCGGTTTGATGAAGAGCAGAAGCGTTTGAAATACATTCATCAGCTGGAGATGGAGAAAAGTGAAAAAGAAATCATGAAATTGCAGAACGAAAAGATGGCCAGCGAAATTACCTACAAGAACAACGCGCTGGCGGATGCCTCTATGCACCTGGTGGAGAGAAATGATGCGCTGGTGAAGGTGAAGGAAATGCTGGAAGATATTTATAAGAAGAATAATAAAAGCACCGAAATTAAAAATGTGCTGTCATTACTGAACGATGCAGAAAAAAATGATGCCAACTGGGAACAGTTTGCAAAACATTTCGACGAGATCAACAACGATTTTTTAAAGAAGCTGAAAGCAAGATTCCCAACGCTTTCCAACTCCGATCTGAAAGTGTGTGCTTATCTTCAGCTGAAGTTATCCACAAAAGAAATTGCACGATTGATGGCAATATCCGTTCGTGGAGTGGAGATCCGGCGTTACCGGTTGCGCAAAAAACTCAACCTCACCACAGATCAGTCTATGACTGATTTTTTGAACGCAGTATGATACGCTAACTTGTAAGCTGGGACCCCATCTTATGAGCTACAATAAAATGACACCCCGTAGAGCCATCCGGATAACTGCCACAACCATGCTGATGATGGCCCTTTTCACCGTTTTCTGGACACAGGTGGCTTCACTGGGAATGGATGACGCAACCAGTCGCCTCGTAGTGTGGATATTCTTCGTTTATAGTGGACTGCTTACTATCTGTGCGGCCTGTTCTTTCTCTGCATCCAGCCGTTTCTCATCCACAGACACAACAACTGATTACGCAGCGTACCGCGGACAGGGCATCTTATACGGTATTGTGATCACCTGCGAATTGTTATTACTCTTCGCGGTGACAACCGTATTGTTGTCGCCCGAACAGTGGAACGGTGCTATTCCGGTCATTGCGTTGGCTACAGGTTTGCACTTCTATCCGGTTGCATGGGCATTCAGAAGGAACACCGCTTACTACCTCGCCGCGTGGACCTGCTTTGTTACACTAACGGGGATGTATATATTGGCAGGCGGTGAAACGCCCGGCCGGGCGTACATGCTCATAGGCGCCGGAGCAGCACTGGCCACGGCCGTTTGCGGTATTGATATGATGTGTGCATGTTATGTCATGATCAGGAAAAACGGCATCACCATTCCCTGATGGTCACAGAATGTGAGTATGCCATAATTATCTGGCTGAAACATAGTATGGCAGCAGATATCAGAGGCATGACGCGTACATGTTTTCTATCATGGCTATGGTAACATAGAAGAAAGTTGGAAATATTACCGTGTAAGTTTAACCGATATGAGCTCTTTTACTTCAAAGTTGTAAAATATTTTTTTTGAATAACGGGAAAGTCGTAATATTGATATACTGATATAGAGTTACAACGAAAATCGTAAGCTGAGCCATAATCTTTATCGCTAATCCGAACGAACCCAAACTGAGCAAATCATTATCAACTAAAGAAAAGTAGTTTCCCACAATTTCAGGTTAAGTGTTTGTAATGCAGAAATAATATCTGGCCATTGTAATACCCGTTTTATTGGCCATCCTGGATTGTTTCAGGGATACGAGCGTGTTTACTTGACAAATCACCCGCATAGCTATACGCCATAGCTGTACAGATAACTTTTTTCATGCAGGCATTATTAAATCCAAATCAAAACCCAAAATCTAGACCAATGAAAAACTACACTCTCCTAGCACTTTTTTGCCTGATAGCAGGTACACTGACTGTTTCATGTAAAAAAGAAAATAAGGGAACCAGCAATGAACCACAGAAGATCTCTGATGCCGTATTATCACAGATCAAAGCCAAAGGTTTCGGCACAAGTAATGTACACCCTTACAAAGATGGATACCTGGTAGAAGGCGACATCTATCTGAGCACTAAATCACTGACTTCAGCCACACCAGCTGGCAGCAAGATCAGGGTTGCTAAATCAGAACAATACAGCACTTATGAACTGGTATCTGGGCTGCCACGCACTTTCACCGTACGTGTATCCGGCCTGGGTACTGCTTTTGTACAGGGCACTGACCTGGCTATTCAGCGTTATAACGCATTGAACCTGGACCTCAAGTTCAGACGTGTCACCAGCGGTACTGCTGACATTACTATTCAGGGTTTCTATGAAGGCCCCAGTGGAGGTTATATTACACTGGGATATTCCGGCTTCCCGGAAAATGGAAATCCATACAGTGAGGTTGCAATGAACACACACCCTGATGCTTACGGCAGTAATCCTAACGTACAATACGTTGGATCTGTTATTCAACATGAAATCGGCCATTGCATCGGCATGCGTCACACAGACTATATGGACCGCTCCTATAGCTGTGGCGGCGATCCTATCGATGAAGGCGATGGTGGCGTCGGTGCTGTGCAGATCCCCGGTACTCCTAGCGGTCCTGATGCTAATTCATGGATGTTGGCTTGCTCCAACGGAGGTAACCGTACCTTCAATAGCAACGACATCATTGCATTGAGGTATCTCTATTGATCATCCACTGGCTGAGATATGCATGAGAAAGAATAAAAGGGAAAGGTTACGCTTATCGCAATAATGCCGGCGTAACCTTTTTTCGTTTGCACTTCATTATACATCCACCCAACAGTAACGGGCATACTACAATTGGTTGCAGAACAATTCCGGCAATATATTTGCTGATTGCTTTTTTAGGCTGCTTTAATTTCACAATCAGATAAAGTGTGAATAAATAGTCGTAAAATGCAGCTTTTTTTTAAAACGGAATTAGTCGGAGATGGAGCAACACAGATCGAATTGCCCGGTGAGCCTGGGGTTGGAGATATTTGGAGATAAATGGAGTCTTTTAATTATCAGAGATATCATGTTTGACGGAAAGAGATATTTCCGCGAACTATTACAATCAGAAGAAAAAATCGCCTCTAATATTTTAACTGATCGCCTCAACATGCTGGAAAGCAAAGGCATCATCAGCAAACGTCAGGATCCTGATCATAAGCAAAAACAGATTTACAGTCTTACCTCCAAAGGCATTGATCTCCTCCCCATCATGGTGGAGATTGGAGGCTGGGGCCTCCGGCACATGCCCGCCGACCAGGTAAAACACAAGCATGCCATCACTCTCGTAAAAGGAGGCAAAGACCTGCAGAAAGAGGTGAAGAAACTGCTCGTGAAAGAACACCTGCAGGCGAAATAGGATTAGTTTTTATCATAGGAGATACCCAGTGCGCCTTTCTTCATCTTCTTGTGAAAGTACGCTCCCTGACGGTAATCATCATCCGGAACTTTCAGTTTCACGATGTCATGGTTGTTGTATCCTCATTTCCATATTTATAAAAGGGCAACGCTGTAAAACGGATAACCGGAATACAGCGCTCTTGAGTATTATTTGAAAAAATCAGCATAGTCATTCACAAAATTCCTGAAGGTGAAAGGTGTTCTGCCGGTTACGGTATGAATATCATCTGTAAGATCTGCGGCTTCTCCACGGGCATAGTGGGCGTAATCTTCTATCAGCCCTTCTGCCTGCCAGGCAGGGAAACCATTGCTTACAAGGGCATCCTGCAGTTCTGTATCTGATACATTGATATATTGAATATCACGTTGCAGTACTTCTGAAAGCATGGCGGCGGCTTCTTCATGTGTGAAGGCTTCGGCGCCTGTGAGTGTATAGGTTTTGTTCCTGTGCTGATCATCGGTCAGCGCGGCGGCCGCTACTGCGGCAATATCCCGGATGTCTATCATACTGATGCGGGCATTGCCTGCGGTGGCGAAGAACTTGCCCTGGTGGATGATGGGCATGCGGAAACCTAGCAGCCCCTGCATGAACAGATTAGGCCGGAGAAAAGTATAGGCCATACCGGACGCTTTGATAGCATTCTCTACTTTGGCATGATAGCGCAGGAAACGCACGGGCGACTGCTCATCGGCTTTCAGCTGGGAGAGCTTTACAATATGTTGTACACCGGCATCTGCCGCTGCGGCTACAAAACCAAGCTGCTGTTGTTCCGCCAGCTCTGAGGAGTTGGTCAGCAGAAACGCTTTTTTTGTGCCCTGCAGCGCCTGGCGGATGCTGGTTGTATCGTTAAAATCACCAACGATTACTTCAGCATAAGGAAGCTGTGAAAGTTGTGTGGCGTCTTCAGGCTTGCGTACCATGGCACGGAAAGGTATCTGTTGTGCGGATAAGATTTGTGTAAGTGCGGAGCCAATAGTACCGGTGCTGCCGGTGATCAGGATAGAAGATGTGTTGTGTTGTGTCATAAATGAATAATTTTATGACACAAAATTACCAGCGCATGTGTTGCTGGTATTGTAAGAAAACGAAAACGTTCAGAGGGTGGTGAGACAGATGTCCTGCTGGAATTGTAAAAATGCGCCAGGAGTAAGGTTCAGGAAGTGTCTGAAGTCGCGGATAAGCTGGCTCTGGTCGTAGTAGCCGCATTGGTCCACAACCTCAAACCAATCTGTTCTGGTATTGCCGGCAGCCAGTTGCTGTATCAGTTCTATCGCTTTCAGGAAACGCTGGAAGCGGGCTTTTTCTTTAGCAGAATAGCCGAAATACTTTTTCTGTTTCAGTTGTATATTACGTGCAGTCTCGCCTGTGAGGGCAGCGGTAGATTTGATAATATCCTTTGTAGGGTCAGCGGCGGCGGAGAGTATAGCGCCGGCCACATCATCCTGCTGCCTGATATAGGGACGGCTGAATTCCAGAAGGCAGGTTACGCGGTCTTCTGTGTTGTGCACAGATTTCAGGGTATGCCAGAGGGCTGTGAAGCAGTTGTCGTGGATCAGATCATCTGGTAATACGGGAAGATCGCCTTCCACCAGGGCCTGTCCAAAGAACCGATAGAAGCCGTCGCCGCGGAAATTAGCTACGAATATTTCGGCGCCAGGTGTCAGCGTATAGCTGAATGGCTGTCTTACAGGCCCAAGCACTATACATTTATCTACTGCTACGGCATGGTGGTCCGCTGTATGAAAGCTCACTTCTTTTCCAAAACTGAAAACCATAATGGTCTGGAAGGAAGGCACAAAGGTTTTCCGTATGTCCTCTCCGGTATTATTGGCTGCTACATAGAAATGCGTGAACAGCGATTCAAAAATAACAGGAACGCTTATACGATAGCTAATGTAGCCTTTATCATCCATAACCTGTGTTTCAGGCCACTAATTTAAGCATTTGCTGTTATGATTCAGAAGTGATTGCCCACGGGGGCTGCTTGTATTTTGTTGTCGTATACTTCCATGCGGGCTGTTGCATTGGCCGGTTTCGCCTGTAGCTTGCTGAGCAGAAAACTGCTGCCGGCTTCGGCTTCGGCGCCAAAGTATATCCGGCCTTGTTCAAAAATGCCGTCAATATCATGAAAGCTGCCGGCCAGCACATTATTCACATAGTATTCAATCCGGTTACCATTCTTTTTGAGCAGGAACTGTATCGTGGTGGGGTCGCCAATATCCACAGAAGGCTTTTCAATGGTCAATTCCCCGTTATGTATAACCAGCCTTAGCATTTCTTTTTCCACGCCTATGGCAATGTACTTGCTTTTCTGCAACCAATCGCCACAGGTATCCGGAAGTTGGCCACAGAAATATATTAAGGCGCTTTTTTTCGATTGTATATTGATAGTCGCAGAGAGGATAAAATCACCCTTTACCTTCAGCAGCGGCCCATTGCGGTTATACGGAAGCGCTGAGGCCCCGCGTATCAGTATCCCCTGCGGCTTTACCTCCGCGCGGGAGAAATGCTGCCAGTCATGACCACTGAGCAGATCTATGTAAGGAATATCATCGCTGCTGGTATATTCCACATTGCAATAAGTCTGCTTCCTGCAGCCGAAAGTACTGAAGAAGATAGCCGTCAATGTCAGCAATATAGGTTTCAGCTTGCGCCTGGTATACGACAGCAGCATAAATACAGATCTTAATAAGGGCGGGCATCAGCTACACATACAGGTTTTTCAAAACAGATACCGGCAGACCCCTGTGATTAAACATTGTTTCCAGATATTAAACGTGCGGGTATTGTGCTGCCCCCTATATAGGTAGGGGCATTTTAACAGAACCTTAACCGCCGCGCGCTGTTTGCCGTTATCGGTAATAATGCTATCTTGAATCAGTTAACACACATGATAGATAGATATGTCGGATATCGCCTCACTGGTAAAACACTTGCAGGGATTTCTTCCATTGAGTGAAGAAGAGCTGGATGAACTGGCACAAAGAACACATCTGCGAAAAATAAAGCGCAGGCAGTTTCTGTTGCAGGAAGGTGAGATATGCAGGCATTATACCTTCGTGGAGCAAGGCTGCCTTAAATTGTATTATATTGATGTAAACGGTTATGAGCACAATCTCCAGTTTGCAGCGGAAAATGAATGGCTGGCCGACATCGGTAGCTTCCATACAGAAAAGCCCTCCCGCCTGTATATGGAAGCGGTAGAGCCATCGATCGTATTACAACTGGAAAAGAAAGACCTGATATTATTCTACACTGATTACCCAAAATTCAATCGCATCTTCAGGGTCATGGCGGAAGATAGTCTCGTGGAACTGCAAAACAGGCTGTTACAGAACTTTAGCTCTACGGCTGCTGAAAGGTATCGCTCATTTCTCAACAAATATCCACACCTGATCAATCGCCTTCCCAACACACAGATCGCTTCTTATATTGGTATCACGCCTGAATTCCTGAGCAGGATCAGGAAGGAATTGTCTTCAAAATAAGTACTGTTTTTAGCTTTTAGTTCCTGATGCCAAATACTAATGGTTAAAAGCTACTCAACCCTTGCTCAATTTGCTTTTCAGCCTGCTCAATGCTTCCTGTGTAATACCCAGGTAATTGGCCACCATCTTATTGGAGAGACGCTGCACTATAGCGGGATTTTCTTCCAGCAGTAGCTTATATCTGGCAGTTGCATCCATCGTAATGAAGCTCATAAGCCGGTTCGTATTATTGACATACGCTGATTCCAGGTATTTTCTGTAAAAATGTTCCCAGCCCGGAACTTTGTTCATCATGTCATAAAACTCCCCCCGGCTGATGTACAGCAATTCGCTGCTTTCAAGCGCCTGTACATATTCCAGGGAAGGTTCCTGTGTAATAAAAGCCATCAGCGCTGTAGCAAAATTATTTTCAAAAGCAATGTAGCGGGTAGCTTCAGTGCCATCTGCCTGCAGAAAATAAATGCGCAGACACCCTTTCTTCACAAAGAACATCCTGTTGGATGCCATGCCCTCACGTACCAGTATTTCATCTTTGTCTGCATGCATCACCCGGAACCGGGACAGCATCAGTTCCTGCTCTTCTTTTGTTATCTGTAAGATCCCCATGTTATATTCCTCTGCAACAGGTAAACGCTGGTTAATAAATTAAATATCCTCGAAAGTCGCAATTTTTATCCGCTTTTCATCAATACCCCATTGCCTGGTGAAAAAATGAGTGAATGCATGATTGGTAACTGGATCTGCTGCCAGTATAAAAGTAGCATCAGACCCGGGGTGTGGATAGCGACTGGTGAAAAAATCGATCACCCGTTCCGCATTGAACGGATAAATAACCTCGTAACAGAAGGGGTGACTTCTATCTGTATCAGGAAAGAACATTCCTGCAACATCACTGATAATAAGGCTTTCCACGTTCTTTACAAATGGCAGGTTCCTGTTCACCTGATATAGGAAAGCCAGTGATGTGGCATTGCCAATGAAGTAATAAGTAGCCGTATCTTCCTGCAACTCCATCACTGGCTCCGGCGGCAGCAACTGTAGAAGGCCGCCCGGTGCACTATTCAGGATACGGTGATGCAGCGGCGTCTGTACACCTGGCGTGATCACAATATCAATCGTACAATGCAGCGGGTCCATATCCCACACGGGAGTGCGAAGTAAGGGAGCGCCTGTCTGGTACGCATCTCCGGCGAATAACGGTAACGCATATCCTGTAATGGCAACCGCATCAACTGTTGGGAAATGCTCCACAAATATTTTCAGATGCCTGCTGCCCGCCGTGAGCCTGGTGTTGTTGATGATACGACCTTCCATGATGATCGGGTTCATGTTGATGTGGTTTGTGATTATTGATCAATGTGCATCAGCAGGTAATGCCACCTGCTTCTTCTTCATTCCCTGTAAAAAAACCAGTGGAACGCAACACAGCATTACAATCCCGAGCAACTGGTATGCATCGGTGAAAGAGAGCAGCAACGCCTGTTTGTTGATGGTCCTGTCCATGGCCGCCACGGCGGCCTGCATAGCATCAGCGGGAGAGAAGCCCTTACCGCTGAATGCAGTGGTATATTCCCGGATTCTGTCCGCAAAAAGTGGATTGTATTCATTAACATGTTCCAGCAGATAGTTGCGGTGTGTGCCATTACCAATATGTATCTTGGTGGCCAGCCCAGCAATACCAAATGAACCGCCCAGCTGCCGCATCATGTTATACAACCCGGCGCCCTGGCCTATCTCAGGACCATTGAGATCCTTTATCGCCAACGTGATCAGTGGTACGAAGAGCATGCCTATACCAATACCGCGAAAGTTCAGCGGGAAGTAGAAGTCCGTTATGCCTGAGCTGAGTGTAGCCTTGCTCATCAAGGTAGGGAAAACGAAGAAGCAACTGAAACCCGCTATCACAAACCATTGCGGCGCGATGCCCTTTTTCAGCAGCTTGCCCACAGTTGGCATCAGCATAACGGTAAACAACTGCCCTGGCAGCAGCAGTAATCCCGTTTGCTGTGCAGAGAAGCCAAGTAGCGTCTGACAGAACTGCGGAAAAATAAATACCGATCCATACAATCCTATCCCAAAAACAAAAGAGGTAACCATGCCCGCCGAAAAGCTGCGGTAGCGGAACAGCCGGAGGTTTACCACGGGATGGTCTGTGCGCAGCTCTCGCCAGATGAAAAGCGCAATACCCACCAGCGCAGTAACAGTAAGCACGGTGATGTAGCCGGTGGCAAACCAGTCTTTCTCTTCGCCTTTTTCCAATACAGTCTGAAGACTGCCTACTGCTACCACCAGGAGGAGAATCCCCCACCAGTCAACAGGCTTGCCCTGCATGTCTTTCGGCGTTTCCTTTACATAGGAATAGGTGAGGAATGCAGCAATAGCGCCCAGCGGAAGGTTGATGTAAAACACCCAGGGCCACGACAGCGTGTCTGTAAGATAGCCGCCCAGTGCGGGCGCCACGGTAGGACCCACCACCGCGCCAAATCCGAAGATGGCGGTGGCGGTACCTCTTTCTTCCGGTGGCCATGTTTCCAGCAGTATCGCCTGGGCCGTGGAGATCAGTCCACCGCCAGCCAGCCCCTGCAGGATACGGAAGGCTATCAGTTCTGTGAGCGTGGATGCATTGCCACATAAAAAAGAGGCAATCGTGAACATAATGATGGAAAAGAGGAAATAGTTCTTCCTTCCAAAACGACCACCCAACCAGCCCGACATCGGTAATATGATCACGTTGGCAATGGCATAACCGGTAGTTACCCAGGCTACATCTTCCAGGATGGCGCCCATGTTTCCCTGGATATGTGGTATCGCTACATTGACTATGGTCGTGTCAAGAAACTCCAGCATGCAGGCCAGCACCATGGTGACCGTGATAATCCATTTTTTTAATCCTTTCTCTGCCATGGTACTGTTATTTTGTTTTCACAGAAACTTCCACATTCATCCCGGGCCTTATCCTCGAGAGGAGTTCCCTGGATGCATTGATCTTTATCTTAACCGGGATGCGTTGTACTACCTTCACAAAGTTACCGGTGGCATTGTCCGGTGGCAGCAGCGCTATCTTTGCGCCGGTGGTGCCTGCATAGTTGTATACCTCGCCTTTGACAGGTATATCCGGAAATGCATCTACGCTGATCGTAGCTTCCTGGCCTTCATGAATATTGCGCATCTGCGTTTCCTTGAAGTTGGCGGTTACATAGATGTTGCTTTCATCCACTACGGCAAACAGTGTCTGTCCTGCCTGTACCAGCTGCCCTTTCTGTATGCGCCGTTTAGTGACGATGCCGGATACCGGCGCTTGTATATTGGTATACGATAATAACAACGACGCATAATCAATGGCTACCTGTTGCTGTGTAAGCTCACTGTTGGTAACAGCCAGTTGCGAACGGCTGTTGTCTATTTCTGCAATGGCAGCGCGATGTTTGTCTACGGCTGCCTGGTACACTGCGGTGGAGGCATCCAGTGTGGCTTTGGCTTTGTCGTATTGCTGCTGGGGAACAGAACCGCTTTTAATCAGTGCAGCATAACGGTTGTAATCCTGCTGCGCCTGCCACAGGCTTGCTTTAGCGGCATCTGTTTCAGCTTTGTCGACATCGGAAGATACCTGTGTAGTAGTTACTGCTGTCATGGCAGCGCCAATCCGGGACCCGGCTACTTTCTGCGAGGAGAGGGCTTGTTCAAGTTTCAGCCGGTACTCTTTTTCATCGAGCTTCACCAGTAGCTGCCCTTTCTCCACACGTTGATTGTCTTCAAACGCAATCGTATCCACATAGCCGCCAACACGGGCAACTACAGCGCTCAGGTCTCCGTCTATCTGCGCATCGTCAGTATCTTCATGCGTAGTGTAATAGAGGTAGTTCTTTATCCCGAATACCACGCCCGCCACGAAAACGCATGCCAGGATGGCCTGTATAATCATCTTTTTTCTTTTGCTGCTTATTTCCATCATTCGTTTTTTTATGAGTTTATCTGAATAATTTACCAGTGGCTTTCAATAACCGGTACCATGCCACACCTGACTCTGCCCTGGCCACTTCCAGGCTGGCGAGCGATTGATACAATTGTGTGTCGGCATCAATACGCTCAATGACAGTGACTACATTGTTGCGGTATCTTTCTTCCTGCATCCGGTTGTTTTCAGTAGCCTCCCGGATAGCATCTTCCAGCAGTTGTATTTTACTGAGACCCTGTAGATAGCGCTGATAGCTGGTGTTCACCTCCGTTCTGATCACATCGGTGCGAATGCTCTTTTCGATACTGTTCTGCTGATACCTGATCTTTGCTGTGGACAGATTGTTTTTGTTAAACCATAGCGAAGAGAAGTTCCAGGAGATGCCTGCACCGATAGAGAATTGGGCGAGATAACTGCCGGAGGCAGGAATGAATGCAGAACCTGCATGGAAGTAGTTCACACCGGTATTAATATCGAGCCTGGGCAGGGTCTCTGCACGTATGGATCTCACCGCCAGACTGTCGATGGTTGTCTGTACATTTACCTGTTGCAGTTCCGGACGCTGTTGCAGCGCATCCTGTATATACCGGCTGAGATCTGTAGCTACCGGTAGTTCCGGCAATATCTGCTGCGGTGTTATCCTGATGCTTTCAGGAAGGTTCAGTAATACCAGCAGCTGATAGTTAATAATGTTGTAGTTCGCCTGAAGGTCTGTGATGTTGATACCTATCTCTGATCTTCTGAGCCTGAACCGCAACACATCATTCTTCGTAACGATGCCTGTTTCCCAGAATGCTTCGGCCTGCGCTACCAGGCTGTCTGCCGATTTGCTATGCCTGATAGCTACTTCCAGTTCTTTGGTTACTTTATATAACTCACCGTAGAGTTCAATAGCGGTGAGTATTACAGCGTCCCTGTTTTTTTCAAGATCAAGCCTGGATAGGTCCTGCATCAACGCCGCGGTTCTGGTGGCATATTGCAGCTTGGAGCCGCTGTAGATCGTTTTGCTGATAGCTACTTTACCGGTATAGGATTCAGATCTTTCGGGCATTAGCAGATCGAGTGAACCCAGTATAATATGATGCGCAGGCGTTTCTGCATGGCTCACTGCGGCGCTGGCTGTGGCATTGGGCAGCAATAGATCGTCATTTGCCTGTTTATACCTGCTGGCGGCTTCCCTGATCCTGGCTTGCAACAGGCTAAGCGTATGACTGTTGTCAACAGCCAGTCGAACGGTCTCAGCAAGACCCAGTGTTTTCTGTTGCGCAAAGCTCGCAGATAGATCCAATGAACATACTGTTATGATGAGCCATCTGAATAATCGCTTGTTGACTTTGTTGTTCCATTTTTCCGAAGTATACGTTGTCATGTTAGTTGGTCATTTATTACGGTTGTGTATATTCCCGCGCATAGCTCCGCCAGACGGGCTATCAGGCCGTGTCGCAGCAGATATGATGTAGGTGGGAAATTGTTATCGCCTGGTCAGCTGACCGGCGTTCTTATTTTTCATGATGCAAAATTGGGGCAGGAAAAGGGGGTAAACATTGATCTACATCAAAAAGTTGTTCAGCTCTTCTGCGGTTTGCCTTGCAGTACGTCCTATGCCAATGTGAGTAATATAAGCAAAGAATAATCACATAATGGGTTACACAAATTTCGAATTTATTTTACTGCTTACAGAAGTATTTTTGACAAATAAAGGCATAATATTTGTTAAATTTGTGTATGAAACAACAGACTCCTAGAAATAAGCGGGTAGTGCTGGTACATTGGAAACAACAAGTACAGGTAGAGGTTTTTTCTAATTTGAAGAACTTTTGTCTCAGCTATCCTCAATACAATTACAATACACTCAATAACTATTTGAGTAAAGGCAAGACGGCTTACGATAATGACCAAATCCGGGTAGAGAGAAAGGAAATTATTGCAAAACCCAAATCCATTCAACAAACTTCAAGGGCTATTGTTCCTGTTTTACGTAGGGTGCAAATGAAGAACGCTGAAGAGGAAATGCGCGATTGGCAATATTGGTTATCCCAACCGGTCATTAAAAGGGCGGAGGCTGTAACTTTTTTGGTTGGACAGATGCTTGAAAAGGGACAGCGGATGGATAAAACGATGATCAAAAAAATAAAGCAAAGACAATGATATTAGCCAAAGATTTTGAGGATTTTATCGCGTTGCTCAATAAGCATGAAGTTGAATACATGATAGTGGGTGGCTATGCAATGGCTTTTCATGGAAAGCCACGTTATACAGGAGATTTAGATATCTGGATCGATGTGTCCGACAAGAATGCAGAAAAGCTGCTTAGGGTTATTGATGATTTTGGAATGACTTCTTTAGGATTTGAAAAAGAGGATTTTTTACAACCTGGATATATTTCACAGATTGGTTATCCTCCTTTGCGAATTGATATACTTAACAATATTGACGGTGTAGATTTTCAGGAGGCTTATGGAAATCGGCAAAAGATTGTCGAGGGAGGCCTGGAAATATGGTATATCGGATTACAAGAACTGTTGGTAAATAAGATAGCGTCTGGGAGAAAAATGGATATTGCCGATGCACAGCAAATAAAGAAAATAATCCCCAAAAAGGACCACCCCGCCAAAAAAAAGTAGAGGGTGTGGCAAGTGCCGGGAGCTCCATCTTTTCCGATTGATCTACATCAAAAAGTTGTTCAGCTCTTCTACGGTTTGCCTCGCAGTACGTCCTACACCGATGAGCGTGGCGGATGCAAAGCCGGTCCAGGAGCCGTAACCAACCAGCCATAAGCCGTCGATGGCGGTGGCTCTGGTACCCTGTGTGGCGATTCTGCCGTCGGGAGAAGTAATGCCTAAAGGATGTAAATGATGCAGCACCGGACGAAAGCCGGTGCAAAAGATAACTGCGTCGGTGCGTTCCCGTTGTCCGTTGCTCCAGGCAATGCCCTCTTCCGTAAAATGATCGAATGCACCGTAATAGGAATCATATACGCCTCTTTCACGGGCGGCTACAACTGTGGGAACAGCTACGATATGTCCCAGTGAGGGCGGCTGAAAATCCCGGCCTTGTTTGCGTGCCTCGTATTGCATAGTGGCTGCGTCAAAAAGATATTTGCCGTCAATATGATCAGGTAGAAAGCTGGGCGGCTGACGGGTAATCCACATCGTATCCGCTACCTGTGATACTTCAGCAAGTATTTGTGCACCGGAATTTCCTTCACCAACCACGGCTACACGTTGCCCCGCGAAGAGATTGGGGTCACGGTATTCAGAAGAATGGAGTACTGGGCCACGGAATTGTTCTCTGCCTGGAATCGGTGGTGTATAAGGATTTGCAAAGCTGCCGGTAGCACTCACAACAGCGCGGGCCTGGTATTGGCCTGACGTAGTATGCAGCAGAAAGTAGGCATCATTTTTTTCAACAGCAGTAACCGTTACAGATCGTTCTACGGGAAACTGATACCTGTTTTCATAGTTGCGCAGATAGGTCAGTGTTTCCTCCTTGTTGGGATAATACTGCTGACCACCCGGCATAATAACACCAGGCAAGGAGCTCCATTGAGCAGGAGAGAAGAGCGACAATGAATCCCACGCATGCTGCCAGGAACCACCTGGATGTTGTTCACTGTCGAGAAGGATGTAACGAAGGTTGGTACGACGAAGATAATACGCTATTGATAATGCGCTCTGCCCTCCGCCGATGATGATCACATCGTAAATAGTACTGTTGCCTGTTGTATCTCCTTCCATAGTACAATGATACGGGAAAATGCAAGTAGTATATCTAGGGGTATAATAAACAGAGTTTTATATCTTATGCATGCTCATTTCTCAGGACGTTTAACGGATCTTCCTGTCCCATACCCACTTTTGCGAATTCCTAAGCACATCAATAAAACTGTATAACAAACCTAAACCATGCGTACCGCTCATTCCATAATCCCGTATGGACTTTTCTTGCCCGTCCTCAAATATTATTGTTAAGTGGGCCGTAGCGTGGTCGGTTGCGTCTATATCGTAATTTACGTCCAGTGACTGTACATGAATATAATCTATCAATTGCATGAGTTCATTGAACTCCGTTTCTCTGATTAACCCGGTAAAATGCCCGCTCTTCCCGGTGTAATAACCAGCATTATAATCTGCACTGCGATCGCTGTTTATCGTTAAATTATATACAGGACATGTGCCCAGACAGGAGGTCCTGGCCAGCCTTATGGACTTTAACCTGGATGGCGAAGGAGCTGCATTGTATTCAATAAACCCATTAAATTTGTACACGAGCGTATCGATACGCTGTGCTTCCTTATATGCATAATAATCTATTGGCGGCAGCTTATGGAGAGATGTATCCTCATCAACTTTTGGAAGGCGCTTTCGGTTGTTCAGAACGCTTTGCTTCGTAGTGGTTTTCAATAACAATAACTTTTGCCTGCCAGTGCTGTCAATCTTCTGCAATAAATATTTCGAAATGTAATCCGATGGATCGATACGATATAGCTTATATCCGGTACGCCCCCTGTCCATTACCGCCATTAATCTATCTACCCCATTAATAATGAGATCTGTAAAACCGTCGCCATCCATATCTGTCTTAAAGAACGAAATAACCCCTTCATTGGCATGACCATTCAATTCAGTGACAAATGCCTGGATTTCTTCCAATGTCTGCAAGCTGTCTATTTTGTTAGAATAGCCCGTAACTGCTATGAAATTAAAAATGATTAAGAGAAAAAGAGATTTTCCCATTGCTGCGTGATCTTATATACCAAAGTTAAACAGTACAATGATACGGGAAAATGTCAGAAACCTGTTATCGCACCATGATGAAACGCGGAGTGTAGGATAGTAATTTTTTCGCTTGATAGTTTCATGCGAGAAGCGATAGTAGCAGTACCCCGGTATTTATTCTCTCCCCGTAAATCTTCTTACCAACATAGCCGCCACTGTATCGCCGGTAGCATTTAACAGCGTGGCCGCAGGGTCAAGCAACGTACCGATAATCATAATGGACGGTAATACTTCCGCGGGCAGATGATACGCTGAAACAATCAGCAGCTGGCCAACATAGCCGCCATTGGGAATACCGCCTTCTATCACACTGACCAGTATAGCAATCAGCAATGCGAGGGATGCATCATGCCAGGTATGTATGCTGTGGTGCGCCAATGCCAGCGCTACCGCCACTTTCACCACTGCCGCTATCACAGAGCCCTCTTTATGCAGGGAAGCGCCCAGCGGTATAACAATGTCGGCTATACGGGAGGGAATACCCATTTTACCGGCAGCTTCCATATTGGCCGGTATCGTGGCAATACTGCTGCAGGTGGCCAATGCTGTAACAGACGGTGTGATGTTATACTTCCAGTAAAAGGCTATGTTCTTCACGCCGCCTGCTATCCAGGCGTATACGCTGAAAGCAATGACATAGTAGGCAAATGAAATCCAGTGCGACACCAGCAATATCTGTGTATAGGCGCCTGCAAGTTGCGGACCGATAGCCACAATCTGCCACGCGAAATAAGCCCCTAGTCCCGCTGGCGCCAGCAACATAATATAATGGATCACATTTCTCATCACCAGGTTGCCGGATACCAGGAAGGCACGGAAGGCCTCTCCGCCACTACCCGCACGACGCGCAGCGGCGCCCACCAGGAAGGAAACGATCATCAGTGCCAGCATGCTCTTACGGGAAAACAGCTCATGGAAGTCCGTTACCGTGAGCATCTGTACGATCTGCTCTCCGGCATCTGGTTGCTTGCCGGTTGCGGGTATGTCTCCTGTTGTCAATGAAAGGGTGATAGGAAAGAATTGAAAATACAGCAGCGTGATTAGCCCCGCCAATAATACCGTTCCTGTGAAAACCACTGTCATCGTGGTGATTAACCGGCCTGTTTCTTTAGATACCCGCAGGTTGGCAATGACCGAAGCAACGGCAAAAAACACCAGGGGTATCACCGCAGTAAATAATAAATTCAGAAAAATATCGCCAACAGGTTTTACGTATGGCACATAGAGGGGAAAGTAAAGCCCCAGGAGGCTACCCGCTGCAATTCCACACAGCAGGAAGACGATGCCGGCATAGTTTTTCATATCAGCGGGTTAATAATCCTGCATCCAGTACAAATGAAGACCCTGTTACATAGCGCGCCTTGTCCGACACCAGGAAAACCACAGCGTTGGCCACATCTTCCGCTTCCACCCAAGGCACATCAATGAGATTACCTGCCGAACGTTCGGCAATCTCCTGCGGCGTAGCACCTTCCAGTGCTGCCAGCCCGTCATTCATCGGCGTGTTCACACCGGTAGGATGCAGCGAGATGGCCCTGATGTTATAGGGAGCCAGCTCAATTGCCCACGATTTGGTTAACCCGGTAAGCCCCCACTTGGATACGGCGTAATGACTCAGCCTGTTCATACCCCGCAGGCCCGCAATGGAAGAGTTGTTGATGATCACGCCATATCGTTGTTGTATCATCAGCGGAATCACACGGCGGCCCACTAGCCATGCACCTTTCAGGTTGATGTCTATCATGGAATCCCATTCTTCCTCCGGCATTTCATGTGCAACGCCATATGCGCAGATACCCGCGTTGTTAAACAGAATGTCGATCCGGCCGAATGTATCTTTTACACTGTCCACGGCAGCAGTGATGGCTGCATCATCGCGCACATCGCCGGTGAAGGTAAGGCAGCGCACACCCAGTGCTTCACAGGCTTCGCGGAGTGTATCGAGCTCTGTGGCCGTGCCGAGCGTATAACCAGGATAAGATAATGCGCGGGCAATATCATAAGCGGCAATGTGCACGCCTTCTGCTGCCAGCGCAAGAGCCGTAGCTCTGCCCTGACCGTGGGCAGCGCCGGTGATGAAAGCGGTTTTACCTTTGAGATCATTGGCCATGTGAAGATGTATTTTGATTGAATGATAAATAAGGCTGGAGATAATCGTCGATATCTGTTTCAGTCGCATTGGCAAATACATTGGTAGCGATCATCTGACCGGCAAAGGCAATCAGATCCACTACCTGCGGAATAGTATAATGGCGGCTGACTTCCTTAAAAAGCGCCGGATCTGTTTTGCCATGATGAAGAGACAACCCGCTGCCGAATTCCATGATCAACTGCTCATGCGGCGTAAACCGGATGTCTTCCGGCCGCTCGCCGTTGTCAATAATGATCTTTCTGAAGAAAGTAGTACACAGAGGACAGTCACTGCCTTTGGAGATACTATATGCATAAAGGTACGCAAGCCTTTCACCGAGAATAGCTTTCATGCTGTCGTACAGTCGGTACCATTCCATATAAATCTCGAAAGCCGGCAGGGAGTGGGCCAGTGTTGCTTTCATATTGGTAATGCGCGCATTGTATTGCGTCCTGTGCTTTTCGAATGCTGCCTGTACCGCCGGTGATGCGGTAACCTCCGGCAAGGGGTTGATGTTGGCCATAAGGGTTTCAGATAGTATCAGCTAATATACTGTAAAAAATATAATCTACAAATTAAGTAGACTACTATAAAGGATGGAAACCTTTAGCTCGTATGACCGTGCATGTTATTATGTTATATTATGTTTTGTAGTAAATAAGGTTAGAAGTTAATTGGGATAGTTAATATTTTTTATTATCTTCATTACGCAAATTACTTTGAGTATAAAGACCGGATTATGAAGCCCTTAGCTCTGAAATGCTGATTACAACCAAAACTTTTTACATTTTCAGAATGTTCGATTTTCAATCCCCTCAAAAAACGAAAAAATGAAAAGACTACACCTCATTGCTTTAGCGCTTGTACTTTTTGCAGCTAATACAGCCTATGCGCAGGCAACAGCCTCAGCTACTGCTACTGCGACTATTGTAACGCCGATCAGTATCACAAAAGATGTGGATATGAATTTTGGAAATGTAGCCGTGCAATCTTCCACAGGAGGAACAGTAGTACTTACTCCTGCTGGTGTCCGCTCAGCTACCGGTGGCGTTACGCTTCCTTCCACAGCCACCGGAACAGTTACGGCAGCATCTTTCACGGTAACAGGAAATGGAAATTACACCTATAGCATTACACTTCCTTCTTCTCCTCTTACTATCACCAGCGGTTCCAACACAATGACGGTATCCACTTTCGTAAGTAGTCCTTCCGGAACTGGTACGCTGACTGCCGGCACACAAACACTTACTGTTGGCGCCACATTAAACGTAAGTGCTGCACAAGCGGCAGGGGTTTACGTTTCCGGTACTCCGTTCGATGTAACAGTTAATTACAACTGACCGGCCGCAAAGCAAAAGAGCTATAGTTTTTCATGTGAATAACCATTATCCTGTACGACAGACCATTAGTCGTATACGTTAAAACTGTATGAAGCCCATGATATTGGCCCCGGTACAACCAAAACTACTTGTCATCAGATACGCCTTACTTGTAGCAGCAGTGTTTATTGGCTGTAGCTGTTTACCCTGGCAGGAAGCCGCGGCCCAGGGAAATCTGCTGATAACGCCGGTGCGCGTCGTCTTCGACGGACAAAAACGTGCAGAAGAACTGAACCTGGCGAACGCCGGAAAGGATACTGCCCGGTACCTGATCTCATTCGTAGAAATCAGGATGAACAGAAACGGCACTTTTGATCAGATTGACGAACCGGATTCCGGTCAGTTGTTTGCCAGTAAATACCTCCGGTTCTTCCCCCGTAGTGTGGTGCTGGCGCCCAATGAAGCGCAGGTGATAAAACTACAGGTCACAGGCCTCAGCCAGCTGACTCCCGGCGAATACAGATCACACCTCTATTTTAGAGCAGTACCGGATGAACTGCATACAGATGATAAGAAAACACAGGACAGCTCAGGTATTAGTGTTAAACTCACACCTGTCTTTGGTATCACAATACCGGTAATTATCCGTGTCGGTGAAACTAACGCCAACGTCCGGCTGTCTGACCTTTCCCTTGATCTGGCCACAGAACCACGGCTCACAATGCTGTTCAACAGGTCCGGGAATTCCTCTGTTTACGGTGATATTACAGTCGATTATGTTTCTCCGCAGGGTAAATCCACCCAGGTGGCTACTGCTAGAGGACTGGCGGTATATACCCCTAACAAGCAGCGATACCTGCATCTGCCCCTCGAAAAAAATCCAGGTATCAATTATCATTCGGGAAAACTTCGTATAGCCTACACCGTAACATCAAAGTCGCGCACAGAACAGCTGGCACAAGCTGAGCTGCAACTCAGGTAATTACAAGGCATCAGGCAAGTACCGGCGCCTGCCGGCATGAAAGGGTTCATCCGCCTAATATCGCTTCTATGGCAGTGATTTTAAACCGGCTTTTGTATTTTTTTTGTTGCAGGAAAGCCTGTAAAAGACTACCCGTCTGTATACTCGTTTACTGCTGTCTCCACCCAGTCATGCTGCTGGCACAGACCAGCTGGAAAGGTACCGTAAGCACCGCCTGGTCCACAGCTGCCAACTGGACGGCAGGCATACCCACCAGCAGCGTCGACGCCATCATTGGCGACGCTAACTTTACCGGAGCCTTTGCGCCAAACATCAATAGCAGTTCCAGTTGCCGGGCATTGACTGTAGGCGCCGGTACAAATGTTACGCTCACTATCAGTAAAAACCTGACGGTGGCGGGTAACCTGGTTATTGCTTCCGGCAGCACCATATCTCAGAAAGGTGTCACCCTTACTGTAAAAGGCAACTGGACGAATGCCGGTACCTACACCACCAGCAGCAGCAATGCAAAGGTCACTTTTGCTGGTACTACACAGGCCATCGGAGGATCTGCCAGTACCAGTTTCCGGAAACTCACCATCGGAGTGGGCAGTGTCACTACCTTGAATGTAAACATGAGTGTCGCCGGTACGCTCACGGTGAGCGGCACTTTTATCCCTGTAGATATTGCCACGCCTGTTGTGATTTCCGGTGCCGGGGCGATCTCTGTACTTGATGGCGGAAGCATGCATGTAAATGCATCCACAATGACCGGCAACTATGCACTGACGGGAGCTGTCAGCCTCTCTGCAGGCAGTATTGTAAATTATAGCAGCAGCCTGGTCAGCCAGACAGTGAGGAATACGCTTACTTATTCCACGCTCAGAATCAGTGGTAGTGGCGTAAAAACAGCCGGTGGAAATTTAAATGCCCTTAACTCGACAACTGCAAATGCAGGCCATATAGAAGTATTGGCCGGTACATTAGACCTGTCAACCTTCACTGCCAACAGAGGCACTACCGTGGCTGGCGGTGCGCTTACGGTATCCAATGGCGCAACCTTGAAGATAGGCGGTACCAGCAGTTTCCCACTTAATTACGGCACTGTATCACTCAGTCTTACCAGTACAGTGGAGTATGCAGGAACCAATCAATCTGTGGCAGCGCAAACATACGGTAACCTTACACTGTCTTCCGGTAGTGGCGCAGCCGTGAAAGTGCTGCCTGCAACAACTTTTACAGTGGCGGGTAACCTGTCGTCTGCTATCGGCAGCGGCACATCTGTAAGTTATACTGCCGCTGCCGATATGACCGTGAGCGGCAACGTGAACATTGGTGCTTCTACTACGTTTGGCGGCGGTAGTTATAATATCACTGCTGCCGGTAACTGGGTCAACAACGGTACCTTCGTTGGTAGCACCGGTACCGTAACAATGACTGGCGGCGGCGCTTCCATCAGCGGCAGCGGTACGCACAACTTCAATAATTTTACTGCTGCTGCCACCAACATTACAGCAGCTGCCGGCAGCACAATTACGCTCACCGGTAACCTGAGCACCTCGCCTCCAGGTACATTCACCCTTCTTAGTGGTGGTACACTCACTATGAGCGGCACAAGCAAAACGATCACCGGCACCGGCATCACCATCGAAAATCTTACTATCACCGGATCAGCAAGTGAACTTTCCGGTATAACAATTACAGGTAACCTCACCGTAAGCGGCAGCTTTAATGGTACTGCCGGCAGCGTGATCATGAGCGGCGCCGGTAAAACATTTTCCGGCGCCGGTACTATCAGTTTCGGAACACTCTCTGTAACCGGCAGTATTTCATCTTCCGCTAACTTCTCTATCGGCAATTCGCTCGATATACAGGGATCATTTTCTGCAAGCGCAGGTACAGCCACATTTACGGGAACCAGTTTCCTTAACGGCACAGCCAACCTGTTCAATGTTAATATCAACGCCACTTCTCTGCAATTGTCCGCCAATGCAACATTGGGCATAGCAAATACTTATACCCTTACTGCCGGCACTCTCAACGTTACTTCCTCTGTTCCGAATATGGTGAATTTTAACGGCACAGGAGCGCAAACCCTGCCTGCCGGTACTTTTTATAATCTCACGGTAAGTAATGGCAGTACAAAAACATTAGGCGGCGCGGTAACCGTTAACAACGACTTTACCATTGCAGCCGGTACCACATTCAACGGCGGTACAGCGCAAACTATTTCTATTCTGGGCAATTGGATCAGCAGCGGCACGTTTACAGCATCCACCGGTACAGTAACACTTAGCGGAGGAGCCAATTCCACCGTCGCAGGCGCCAATACCTTTAATAATCTTACAGTTAATAAAACGTCTTCTACCAACCAGGTTACGCTGCTGAATAATATTGCTGTACAGACACTGACTATGACCACCGGTACCGTACTCACAGGTACAAATACACTTACAATTACGGGTAACAGAAGTGGAAATGGAATTATACTTGGCACTATTCAGCATTCACACACCTTTGCGCTGGGTACTTCCTATGCATTTGAAGGCCCTAATAATACGGTTACATTGGGAGTGGCGCTCACCGGCTCCGTTACGATTTCCGTAAATCCGCAAGTGGTAGCTGATTTTCCTTCTGGCGCTGCCATCAACCGGGAGTATAACGTTACCACAACGGGTCTCTCGCTGGCAGCGGTCACCCTTCGTTTTCATTATGAGGATGCAGAACTGAACGGCAACACTGAATCCAGCCTGAGCATCTGGAGAAACACCGGCTCCGGATGGTCAGTGTATGGTAATGATGCCAGCAGCGCCACCAGCAATTATGTGGAAAAGTCGCAGTTGCTGGCACTGAGTTTTGCAGGCCGGTATACGCTGGCATCCTCTTCGAATGTGGTACGATGGAACGGTTCCGTGAGCAACGACTGGAATACCGCTGCCAACTGGACAATTGTACAGGGCAGCCCATCAAGGCCGCCTGGCGCCAGCGACATTGTGGAGATAGGCACTGCGGCATTTACCAATCAGCCCGTGATAAGTAATACAGTAAGTGTAAAAAGTATCTCCTTCGGCAGCGCACAGGCAGCCACGCTGACGCTGGCAACCGGCGGTTCGCTCACCACACAGGGAAATATTGCGGGGATCTGGTCGGCGAATGCAGCGCATACGATCAATGTCAATAACCAAAACCTAATCGTAAACGGCAGTCTTATCCTGAGCGATGGTACTGCCGGGCATAATATACAGTTAAATGTAGGCAATGGCACAGTAACGGTAGCCGGATCTGTAACGCAGTCCGGTAACGCAGGCATTGCCTGTGCTGGTACAGGTACATTGAATATCGGAGGCGATTTTAATTACAGCAGCGGTACTTTCAGTGCCGGCAGCAGCACCGTAGTATATAATGGTGCCGCCACACAGTCAGTAGCTGGACTTACCTACAATCACCTGACCATTAATAAAACTGCCGCAAGTGCACAGATCGGTAATACTGTCAATGTCGGCGGAAACCTCACCGTCAGCAGCGGCGGTTTAAATATCAATGCTACCACTACTGTCGGCGGCAGCATGACAATCAGTTCAGGCGCCACTGTGAATGGAGGTGCATCATCCCTCACGGTTAACGGCGATTGGAACAACAACGGCACGTTCACGCCATCCTCAGGAACAGTGAACCTTACCGGCAGCAGCACGCAAAATATCAGTGCAACTACTTTCAATAATCTTACTGTAAGTACCTCCGGCGCTGCAACACTAACCGGCAATGCTACCATCAATGGCAATCTTTCCATCAGTGGCGGGATCATGAACCTTTCTACGTACACCCTTAACCGTAGTTCGCCGGGAGGAACGTTTACATTGGCGGCAGGCAGCGCCTTAACAGTGGGCGGCGCAAGTAATTTTCCATCAAACTATACACAGTTTAATCTGGCAGGCGCCAGCACGGTTACCTACAACGCCGCAGGCAGTCAGACTGTATACGGCGGCATCTCTTATGGTTATCTAACAGTGAGCGGCAGCGGCGCCAAAACAATGGCCGCCAATATCACTGTTAATGGTGACCTGCAGATAGGCGCCAGCGCTGCCTTCAACGCTGCCACTTATACAATCAATCTTTACGGCAACTGGAATAATGCCGGTACTTTCAGCGGCGGTAGTGGAACCGTGACACTCAATGGTACTAATAAAACTATTACGGGTAATACCACCTTCAACAGGCTTACCGTTTACGGTAGCTATGCTGTTGCCGGGAGCGACATCACCTATAACGGACTGCTGCAGATCATCACGGGTGGCTCCTATGACGGCGGGAGCGGATCTGCCACTGTCAACGGAGATCTGATCAATAACGGCTCATTGATCAGTAACGGGGTTACTACTTTTTCTGGTCTGATACAGCAGACTATACGTTTTGTGAATGCTGTTGTATCCAATTCCAGCGGAGTCATAAACTTCAACGGAAATGTATCGCCGGTGCTTAACTCTACCAGTTCCCCCACTTATGCTACATTAAATGTTAATAATACGGCAGGCGTAACAGCCAGCGTAGGCTGGATTGTGTTGGTAGCTTTCAATATCAGCAGCGGCGCAACTTTCAACGGAGGAGTTTCCAGGCATACGATCAGCGGGAGTTTTACCAACAATGGAACAGTAACCAGTAGCGGAACATTGAATTTTAACCCGTCTTCCCCGCAGAATATTGTACTGCGTGGAACTACGTTTACCAGCACTGGCACAGTGATCTTCGGAGGTACCGCCGCAATGACGGTTTCAGGTACGCCAACCTCGCTGAATACAGTTACCATTGCCAACACCGTAGGAGTTACGCCCACCGCCAGCTGGACTACCACCGCCGATTTTCATATCAACGGAAATGCCATATTCAATGCCGGCAGTAATACCTACACCGTTGGCGGAGATCTTGAAAGCAACGGAACATTACACAGCGGTACTTCTACATTTACCCTGACCTCTCCCGGTTCGACATTGACAGGGAGCGATAGTACCACTTTCTATAACCTGGTGGTGAATGGCAATATTACCGCCGCTTCGGATTTTAACATAGATCATAATTTTACACTGAACGGCACGTTGGATGCTTCGGTAGGTACGCCGGGAATGACAAGTGCTTTACCCGCGCTTATCAGCGGCGCCGCAAGCCCGTTCACCCTGGCATCTCTGCAGATTGAGAAATCTTCTAACGCCGTGGTATCACTTGGCAGAACATTGAACACCGTAATGGCCCTGGATATTCTCAGTGGTGTACTGGACACCGGTGATTCCACCATCATAGAAGATATCGTTAACGGAGGTGAACTCACTATCAATAACGGTGCACGGCTTATCGTCAGAGGAGTATACAGCCTGCCTGCTTTCGATACCTATCTGCTGGATACTTTGAGCACAGTGGAATACGCCGGCGCTGCGCAGGCAGTTTCTTCTGCAACGCCGTATGGCAATCTCGTGATCTCTGCGGCAGGCAATAAGACCGCATCAGCTGCACTTAACATCCTGAATGATTTCACCCTGAGTAACGGAAACTTTATTCCGGGTAGCTTTACAGATACGCTCCGGGGTAACTGGACCATGACCGGTGGTACATTTACCAATACCGGATCTACTATCTGGTTTTCCGGCATTACAACGCAGAATATTAACTCCACAGGTGCATTCAATAGCATCAGGGTGAATAAACCAACCGGACAGATCAACCTGCTATCCAATGCTACCGCGAATGGTACGCTCACCTTCACACGCGGCAATATAAAAACAGGAAGTAATGCTGTCATCATTCCCGCCGGAGGAACAGTCACAGGTGCAGGACAAAGCACCGGGTGGGTGTACGGCCGCCTTCAGAAAAATGTAAGCACGGGATCTGCCGTGTCAAGAACATTTGAAGTAGGCGATAGCCTCGTTTATTCACCTGCCACGACCTTGTTTGCAAGTGTAGGCACTGCCGGAAATATCCTGGGAAGTGTAACAGCAGGAAGTCATCCCGGCTTATCATCGTCCGGTATAAACACCAGTAAAAAAGTGAACCGTTACTGGTCGTTTACTAACAGCAGCGCTGTTTTTACTACTGTTGATGTTACACTGAACTGGGTAGCCGCTGATGTGGATGCCGGCGCCACAACAACCAACTTCAAAGTGGCGAGGTACGATGGCGCCGGCTGGTCGCTGCCAGCCGTCAATAGTCCGCTTCCCACTTCTATACAGACTACCGGGCTTCCCGCAGTGGGCGACCTCGTGGTAGGAGAGCTCTCGCTCGGTGCTATATGGACAGGTGCTGTCAGCACCAACTGGTACGTTACAGGCAACTGGTCTACAGGCATAGTGCCGGTGAATACCACCAACGTAACTATTCCAACAGGGCTGCTCAACTATCCTTTGATCAGCACAGGTACAGCTGTTGCTAACAACGTCACCATACAAACCGGTGCAACGGTTACCGTGACGGGAGCTGTGTTCCGGATTGGCGGCGTTATTACAGGTCCCGGTATTATTATTGCTGCCGCCGGTACTGTTGAAATGAATGGCACTGCTGCACAGACGATTCCTGCAGGAATTTTCTCTTCCAATACCATACAAAACTTTACTGCCAATAATACCAACGGCATAACATTATCAGGTACACTGAATCTCAGCGGTATACTGAAAGTGGCCACAGGACAACTGAATACCGGTGGCTTGCTGACACTGCTCTCCACTGCCACGCAAACGGCACTGATAGACGGTAGCGGCGCAGGCCAGGTCTCCGGTAATGTCAGCATGCAGCGTTACCTGCCGGATGCATTCGGATACAGATATTTCAGCTCGCCTTTCCAGGCATCCACCGTCAATGAGTTTGCCGATGATATTAACCTGAACGCTACATTCCCGTCTTTCTATCGTTATGATGAAAACAAAGTGTCAACAGGATGGGTTACTTATACCAATCCTGCGGGAACGCTCGTGCCGATGCAGGGCTATGCTGCCCAGATGGGAGCTACCCACAGAGTGGCAACGGTAAGTATAACAGGAGCCGTAAATAACCAGGTGATTACCGCCGTAGCGCCCACTAATCACAATCAACCCTATACACTGGGCTTTAACCTGGTGGGCAATCCTTACCCTTCTCCGGTAGACTGGGATGCCGCTTCAGGATGGAGTCGTACAAATATTGACAACGCTGTATACTACTTCAATCCCGGCGCTACAGACCAGTATACCGGTACCTACAGCACCTATATCAATGGTGTGTCCAGCGATGGTGTTGCAGGCAATGTTATTGCTTCTATGCAGGGATTCTTTATACACGTAACCAATGGTACATTCCCCGTTACGGGTGCTTTGTCCGTCAATAATAATGCAAGGGTAAATACGCTTACGCCGGTATTCCATCGCGTGCCGCAAACAACACCAATGCTACGGATGTCTGCCGCTTTCGCCGATGAAGGACAGACGCCAGACCCGTTGGTAATCTATTTTGATGACGCTGCAACCGCCCATTTTGAAAAACAGGCAGACGCCTGGAAACTAATGAATACAGACCCCACGGTGCCTAATATATATGCCCTGGCAGACGACAGCGCACGTCTCTCTATCGGCGCATGGCCCAACTGGCCGGACAGTACCGCAGTAATCCCTGTAGGCATCAGGATAGCAAGAACCGGTTGGATAACATTTAATACAATCAGTCGTGAACGTATTCCGGAGCAACAACCCGTTTACTTCTATGATAAAGTAACCGGTCTGTATACGTCCCTGCAGGAACAAGCAAAGTACAGGGTATACCTCGATGCCGGCAGTTATGAGCAACGCTTCTCCATTGTGTTCAGAAAGAGCGGTGAGGTGGTATCTCCCGCCAATGAAGAAGAGTACCGGGCTTATAGCAAAGACGGTGCATTGTACGGTTATTTCGATCACATACCCGGCGAAAAATGTTTTATCACCATCGCAGGTATATCCGGACAACTGCTTGGCAGAAAAGAGTTTGCAGGGAATGGTTATTACCATCTGCTTGGATCGCGCTACAGTAACGGTGTATATATCGTCTCATTTTATGTAAACGGAAAAGTGATTTCCAGGAAAGTGTTTGTAAGCAATCATTAACAGCCTTTGATCCATGCTTCTTAACAACTTGATGAAATATATATCCGGTTGGCCTGTTTGTATAACAGCATGGCTGATAACAGGTACAGCTTCCGCACAGGAACAGCCGCCACGGCCTATTTCCGTGTTCGTGAATCCTGCGCAGGGGCTTATATTCGGCGCTTTCTTCCAGGGTATGGCGGGAGGTACGGTCATCCTCTACCCGGACGGTTCCCGCATCGCCACCGGCAGCATCGTACTGGCTAACCTGGGATATCCTTTTTCTCCGGCTATCTTTGAGATAGATGCCAACAGAGGCACGGTGGTCTCTATTTTAAATGGCCCCGATGTATTACTCACCGGCAGCAACGGCGGTACAATCAGTTTACATATTGGCGCCGCCAGCACAGGAAGCACATTTATTACAACCGCCACACCACCGGCGCGTAACCTCGTGAAGATAGGAGGGACGCTGACGGTCGGCAGTCCGCCCGCCAACCCTTCCGGTTCTTACAGCGGGATATTCACCGTTACATTTATCAAGGAATGAGGACAGGCGGCAGACATATCATCCCGCATCGTTTCGGCAGCATACTTCCGGTACTGGCCGCAATAACAATGATGTGGATGCTGCTGGGCAGCCGCGCTGCAGCCGCTGCTATAGGCCCCGGCCCGGACCCTGATCCTATTTTTTATGAGACCTCCGTATTTGTTGTGGTGCAGGGGATCGGCGGCGCTGAAATCCCCGCTGTCATCAACAATGATTCAGCCTATCTTTCTGTTACAGATGTTTTCAATTTTCTGAAGATCAGAAACAATGTATCCCCACACCTGGATTCCATATCCGGTTTTTTCATTACAGAGAAAGCGCCCTTCCTTATCGATAAGAAAAATAACCTCATTTATTACCAGGGAAAGACTTACAAACTGAATGAAGAAGATATAGTGCAAACAGAAACCGCTGTTTACTTGCGCACCGGTTACTTCGCCACTATCTTCGGATTGGAATGCAAATTTAGTTTCCGTTCGCTCTCTGTTAAGCTGAGTACAAAACAAGAACTACCCGCTATCAGGGAAATGCGGCAGGAACTGATGCGCCGCAATATCAGCCGGCTGAAAGGCCAACAGAAGGCAGACACTATCCTGGGGCCGCGCCGGTCCATGTTCAGCTTCGGTATGGCCGACTGGTCTGTTGTGGCCACACAGCGCCCGGAAGGGGGCATTAATGATACCTGGCTGAACCTCTCGCTCGGCGGCATGGTACTCGGCGGTGAAACAACGGTTTCGCTCAACTATAACAACTATGCACAACAACAGGTGATATATACGCACGACAGCTCCCTCGTAAGACCATTCGATCAACGGCAACAGTATTATCGCTGGCGGTATGTTAACAATGATAATAAGGCCGTGCGGCAGATCATAGCAGGAAAAGTGTTTGTGCCTTCCATCGCTTCCATCTTTGACCCCATAGTGGGCGTGCAGGTAACCAATACGCCTACCTCTTACCGGCGCTCTTTCGGCTCCTATACATTGAGTAATTACACAGATCCGGGATGGACAGTAGAGTTATATGTGAACAACGCACTCGTGGATTATACAATAGCAGACGCGGCCGGCTTCTATACATTCCAGGTGCCGCTCGTATATGGTAATTCAATAGTAAAACTCCGTTTCTTCGGGCCCTGGGGAGAAGAGCGTTTCAGAGAAGAGAACATCACCATTCCTTTTAACTTTCTGCCATTACATGAATTTGAATATACCGCCACAGCAGGCATGGTTGAGGATGGACATAACAGCATCTTTTCACGGGTACAGATGAACTATGGACTGCATCGCAATGTAACAATCGGCGGCGGCATGGAATATTTATCGTCCATTGCTAAAGACAAAACCATGCCTTTTGTGACAGCTTCAGCAAGACTGACGCCTAATGTGCTGCTGGCCGGCGAGTATACCTACGGTGTGAGAGGCCGCGGCATACTTACTTATCGCGGCCCGTCCAACTTACAGGTGGAGTTGTATTATACCCGGTATAAAAAAGGACAACAGGCGATTATCTATAACTTCGTGGAGGAAAGAAAGATCGTTATTTCCAAACCATTTATGGCAAGGAAATTCACCCTGTTCAACCGGCTTACATTTAACCAGATCGTGCTGCCGGATACAAAATATACTACCGGAGAATGGCTGCTCTCCGGCGCTATAAACCGTGTAGGCTTCAACGTTAATACCTACGCTATATTCATCAAACCCGAACCGGCATACGTATACACCAACCTGGCCCTCACTTACCGGATGCCCGGTAATATCCTCGTCACGCCGCAGGTGCAGTATGAATACAACACCGGCAGCCTGATGGCACTGCGGTGTGAGCTGGGGAAATATGTATTCCGGCATGGTTATATCAACACTTCCTATGAACGCAACTATAAAAGCAATTTTACCAATGTAGGCATCGGGCTGCGTTATGATTTCGCTTTTTCTCAGATAGGCTTCGCCGCCTGGAAAGGTACCAACATAAGCACCATCGTTGAATCTGCACGAGGCAGCCTCATATATGATGACAAAACCCGCTTTACAGGATTCAGCAACCGCGTAAGCGTGGGCGCCGGTGGCGTGGTACTGCTGCCTTTTGTTGATCTCAACAACAACAACCGCCGCGATCCCGGCGAACCCAAAGCCTTTGGTCTGAAAGTGAACTGCAACGGCGGAAGGATATTACAGAATTTACAAGACAGCACCGTGCGTATTATCAACATGGAGCCATATGAATATTATTTTATAGAACTGTCGAAGAACAGTTTCGACAACGTAGCCTGGCGTATTAAAAAGCCTGCACTCAGTATCGCCATAGACCCCAACCAGATGAAGCTCGTGGAAGTGCCGGTATCTATCATGGGCGAAGTGTCCGGAAAAGTACTGCTGGACGACCACGGAAAAACCAGAGGTATAGGACGTATCACCATAAAATTCTATAAGAATGAAAACACCCTCGTAGCCAGTACGCAAACAGAAGCTGATGGCTTCTACAGTTATATGGGCCTCGCACCAGGGCTATATACCGTGAAGATAGATGAAGAACAATTGCAAAAAATCGGACTGAAGGCCGATCCCATAAAACTGCCACTGGAAGTGAAGTTCACAATGGATGGTGATGTGGTAGACGGACTGGATTTCCGGTTGAAGAAAACAGGAGAGTAACAGAATGCTTCCCGGAATTTCATGATCTTTGTGACAGATACCTCAAAAGCGTATGTTCAGGATGCAGCATTACAGGCCAGTGGGTTTGCTTCAGGACTATATGCTTTCCTGCCAGATCCTGGAGTGCGATCTCCCGGAGGAGGAAAGCAAAGACATCACCGTTTTGCCGCACCTCGCACAACAACTGATTTTCCACCTCGGCAACGGACAACCTGTTTATGATATAAACCGCCGGGAATACTTCCCCTCCAGCGCTATTACCGGTCCTGCTGACCGGATCACAGGTTTACAGATAAAAGGTAACACACAGCAACTCATTGTCAGCTTCAGGCCCGGTGCATGTTTCCGGCTATTCAGGATCTCCCCCCGTGACCTTTGCAACAGAAGTGCAGACATCGCCGTTATACTCGGCGTCCCTGCAAATGAAGCGGCAGCACGTATCAGAGCCTGTACAGATCATGACCAGCAGGTGCGCATATTACAATCGTGGCTTACTACACAACTGTCCGGACAAACAAAATGGCCCCGTAGCATTGAAGATGCCATCAATATGATCTACACCGCCGATGGCAATATCACCATCCGCCAGCTGGAGTCAGCGGTGTTTCTTACCAAACGTACACTGGAACGCTCTTTCCTGGAACAGACCGGCCTGCATCTCAAAATGTTCTGCCGCATCGTGCGCTTCCGGAAAGTACTCGCATGCATGCAGCGGGAACGCTGCCCCAATTGGAGCCTGCTGGCGCAACAGGCCGGATACAGTGATCAGACGCATTTTATCAACGAATTCCATTACTTCACACAATGCCTGCCCCACGAGTATACCGCGGCATTAGGCGATATAGACCAGGTATGGTCCATGTAGATTTTGTCACTTTTAACCGATATACCCCTGCATTATTTGCCTACTTTTACGGTCTCCCTCACCCCAATACATTTTAGCCATCCCCGTGAATCTACCTCCTCTGTTTCATGTGAATCCATTTTATAAAATAAAACTCCGTGAAATGAAGCATTCAACCAACCGTCGCGATTTTCTGGGAAAAATGATTACCGGAGCCGCCATTCTGGGTATGCCATCCTTTGCTCCAATGGGTGTACAAGAGGCTTCCGGGCAGGAAGGCATGCGGCTCAGTACAGACAGTGTTGAAAACTGGCTCAATAAGATCAAGGGAAAACATAGGATTGTACTGGATGTTACACGCCCGCATGAAATCTTCCCCTTTGCCTGGGCTAAAGTGTTCCTGCTGACTAACCAGGCCACCGGCGCTACTGAAAAAGATTGTTGCGCAGTGGTAGTATTGCGGCATGATGCGATCCCCTATGCGATGAAGAATGAGCTGTGGGAAAAATACAAATTCGGTGAGATGTTTAAGGCCGATGACCCGAAAACAATGACACCCGCAACACGTAACCCTTTCTGGGAACCGAAACCGGGCGACTTCAGTGTACCCGGTATAGGTAATGTGGAAATAGGCATCAATGAATTACAGGCCAGCGGCGTATTATTTTGTGTATGCAATATGGCTATCACCGTATACAGCGCAATCATGGCCCAGAAGATGTCGCTCGATCCGCAAATGGTAAAGAAAGAGTGGATTGACGGCCTGTTACCGGGCGTGCAACTGGTGCCTTCCGGTATGTGGGCAATAGGCCGTGCGCAGGAAAGGAACTGCGGCTACTGCTTTGCGGGATGAATAATTTCAAAGGGTCATCAGTATTATTATCAGGATTCCTGATGACCTTTTTAATCGTTGGTGCGGTCAGGTATATGCTGAGAAATACCGGACCGCGGCCGGCCTCCCTTTGGCAGGCGCCCGATACCACCGCTATCCCTCACACTGCAACAGGAGATATGGTCAGATACGGGCGTGAGCTCATCGCGCATACCGCTGCATATCTTGGCCCGCATGGCAGTGTAGCGCAGATCAGCAATGGCATGAACTGCCAGAACTGTCACCTGGAGGCCGGCACGCGGCCCTGGGGCAATAATTACGGGAGCACTGCCACCACTTATCCCAGGTTCAGGGCAAGGAGCGGCACCGTAGAATCAATCGGGAAAAAAGTAAACGACTGCTTCATCCGCAGCCTCAATGGGCAACCGCTGGACAGCAACAGCCGTGAATTACAGGCCATCATTGCTTACATACGCTGGCTGGGAAAAGATCTGCCCAAAGGGTACAAAGCCCCCGGCAGCGGCATCCGCGAACTGGCATACCTGCCATATGCTGCGGATACTGCAAAAGGGAAAACCGTATTTGAACAGAAATGCCAGCGATGCCACGGTAGCAACGGAACAGGGCAACTCAGGCCAGACAGCATCGAATACCTGTATCCGCCCCTGTGGGGCGAAAATAGCTACAACACAGGCGCCGGACTATACAGGCTTTCCAGGTTCTCCGGATATGCCAGATACAATATGCCACTGGGAGCTACCTATAATAACACACAACTCACCGATGACGAAGCCTGGAATGTGGCGGCATTTGTAAACTCGCAGCCACGGCCCGTTATCGCCTTCCCGTCAGACTGGCCAGACATCAGCGCCAAACCTCCCGATCATCCTTTCGGTCCCTTCAGTGATACCTTCTCTTCCCATCAACATAAATACGGTCCATTCGAACCTATCGCCCGGCAACATAAAAAGTAATATCAAAAAAATAGCATCATGAAAAAATTAATCCTGCTCTCCATGCTTTTACTGGCAGGTATTTTCTGCTATGCACAGGCGGACTACAAAGTAGTATTTGACATCACCAGTAAAAATCCGGAAGACCATAACACCATCGTGCGCCAGGTGAATGCTATCATGAACAGCAACCCGGACGCAAAGTTGGAAGTAGCCGTATACGGCGATGCACTGGATATGGTGTTGAAAGATAAATCGAAAATTGCCCCGGCACTCACACAGCTGATCAACGATAAAAAAGTCTGTGTGAAAGTGTGTGGCTTCACCATGAAAAGGAATAACAAAGATGAAAGCCAGCTGCTGCCTGGGGTACAGGTAGTGCCGGATGCTATTTATGAAATCATTTCCCGGCAACGTGAAGGCTGGGGATATATAAAGGTGGCGCATTAACACCTGCCACTGGTTGCGAAAGACAATTACTGTAACTGCGATATAACTACATACATTGTAGATATCTTGCTGAAGAAGTATGCTGTTACCTTAAAGATCAGCCAATTGCCCTTATACCTGTTGACCTATAGACCCGACAGCCCTTCCACGTGTTTACCCCGTTCATACAACCTCAATGATAAACCCAAAATCAAGTAGCATGAAAAATTCATTTCGTTATCTTCTCATTGTAGCCCTGATGTTCCTCTTTGCTTGTAAGAAAAATAGCGAGGAACCCACAAAAGTTAATAACAGCGTTATTGAAAAACTAAAGGCCGCTGGCTTTGATACCAGCGAAGGTGTGATGAAATACAAGGATGGCTATCTCGTTGAATATGACATATTCCTCACAGAAAAACAGATTGATGAACTGGCCGCAGTCAAAGACAAACAAAAACCCAAAGTAGAGCACTACAGCACCAATAACCTGGTATCCGGCACCAACAGAGTGATCAAAGTTTTTATGGATGCAGGTTTCGACACTTATATGCAAAGCGCCTTTGACGCTGCGCTGGCTCGTTATAATGCTCAGCATCTGGCCTTGTCATTTCAAAGGAATGCTGCTTCCGCAGGAGCAGATATCAGTATCTTCTCTTTCTATGAAGTGAGCAATGTGCTGGGATACAGCGCTGGCTTCCCTTCCGCCGGAAACCCTGCCAGCCCTATCCGCCTGAACACTTACTACTATAACAACGGCTCTCAACGCCCTGATGCCACTACGGTGATTGCTCATGAAATAGGTCATGCCATTGGATTCCGGCATACAGATTACATGAACAGGGCCTTTAGTTGTGGTGCCGGTGGCGACGAAGGCACAGCAGGCGTGGGGGCAAACCCAATCCTGGGAACACCTACAACACCTTCTGCTAATTCCTGGATGCTGGCCTGTTCCAGCAATACCGACCGGCCTTTCACCTTCTACGACAAAATCGCGCTGGTCACTACTTACCCCGGCACTTATCCTGGTGATGCCGCTCCTATCGGAAAGACCATCTCCCTGCAAGCCGCTATCAATGGAAAGTATGTGTGTGCTGAAAACGGTGGCGCCAATCCATTAATAGCAAACCGCACGGCCGTTGGTCTGTGGGAGAAATTTGTGGTACTGGACGCCGGGAATGGTTTGATCTCCTTGCGCGCAGTAGTTAACAACGCGTATACCTGTGCAGAGAATGCGGGTGCGTCACCTGTGATCGCAAATCGCGGTGCTGTAGGTCTCTGGGAAAAATTCCGCTGGATCAATAATGCAGACGGTACTATCAGCTTACAGGCGTTTGTGAACAATAGCTATGTATGCGCTGAAAATGCAGGTGCAAATGAACTGGTAGCCAACAGGGAAGCAATTGGCGCCTGGGAGAAATTCTACTGGCAACAACAATAGTAAAGGTTAACATATAATACACAGCTGACTCAAAAGTAAAAGAACGCTTTTGGGTCAGCTTACATCTGCATGCAAGCGCCATAATAGGCACTAGGTATCATCTATCCGCCGGGTATAAATGAATCTATTCCCTGATTGTTTCGATACATACTGATGCTCCACATGCTTCTTTCTGTGCTTGGAAGAGAGAGCTTTGTTACCATATCGCCACAGGGCCGGTAACTGATTACAACGAACCACTGGTTTACGAATAGGCTTCGCCGCCGTCGCAGGTTGACACATTTTCAACAGCTCCGCAATAATCACCTCATGGTGCATCCCTGCCCGTAATAAGAGTAATGCCTTTCCGGTGAGTTGCCGGTAAAAGGCATGTATCTTCTGCTCCTGAGGCAGCTGCCGGTATACGCCGGATGCCATCTTTGACGCAGTAGCGAGCAACCCCGCATTCTCCATCGTTCTGCGAAAGGCAGGGTCTTTCTTTACCCTTTTACCGGTAAGGGAACTCTTCAGGCGTATATAATATCTCCCATGCATCTCGTAGATGCAAAGATGCTGAATAGTACCCATAAACGGAGGCTTAACGCCTTCACCTAAATCTATCTTTGCCATGGGATAAGGGTTTAAACAACAACGTCTTACCTAAATTTACCAATATTGTCTAAAGGCGCCAAGTGTTTAACACAATGCTTTCACAGGCTTGTCATTCGATTCCCCCAGCCATCCCCCAGCCATCCCCCAGTCAACGCCCAGTCAACGCCCGGTTAAAAGCGCACTTTCGCCGTTTTTCTCCCATTTTCCCCATTGCTATACAATAAATCATAATTGGAGTTATACGCTACAGGAATTGCTTCAGTCCTGCTTTATCTGCTATTTTTATATCTTTCCCCGATAAGATAATCAGCTTATCGGAAATAAGTTCATTCAAAACACGGAATACAGTTTCATAAGTAGTACCGATATAGGACGCGAGGTCTTGTTTGTGGAGGGTGATATTAATAAAACCTTTATCAGTACGGCCGAACTGTTGCTGTAATAGCAGCAACGCGTTGGCGGCACGGCCTTTTACAGACATATGGGCAAGGTTACGCATCTGTTTCTCTGACGTCTGTAACTCCTGTGCATAGAAGAGCATCAGTTCATAAAGCAGGTGGTGATTGATGTGCAGGGAAGACTGAAAGAAATCCATGGCTACAAAGCATACCCTTGCAGGCGTAAGCGCTGTGGCGGTTACCGGGAAACGCAGATCCGTACCTCCAATTCCACGATGCCCCACTATATCGCCCGGTTTCGCAAAACGGATGATCAGCTCTTTGTCTGCTCCCCAGTGCTTATGTACTTTTACAATGCCTTCGTACACGAAATAGATGCCTGTTACTTCATCGCCTTCCTTAAATAACGTTTCTCCTTTCGCCAACCGGAAGTTCTTTTTGTGGGAAGCAATAGCCACATCCCACTCGCGAACCGACAAGCGGCAGAGCAGGCAGCTTTTTCCGTCACATCCCTCTTTGTCTTTCTTCATGTATTAAATATGGGTTGATAAGTGCATGTTGTGTCTGTAATAATGATTGAAGGGATACAGCATCGCCCACTACGATCACGGCCGGGTTACCTATGCCGGCGGCTTGCGCCCGCAGGGCAATATCGCCAACGGTACCCGTTACTGTTCTGGCAGTGGGAGTGGTGCCTTCCATAATAATGGCAGCCGGTGTATCTTTTCTGCCCTGGCTGATGAAGATGTCCATGATCGCTTCCAGCTTGTTCATCGCCATCAATATTACCACAGTGGCAGTAGAGCGTGCCGCCAATGCTATGTCGGCTGAAATATCGCCGGTTCTGGTAGTACCCGTGGTAACCCAGAAGCTCTCCGCAGTGCCACGGGAAGTAAGCGGTATCATTTGTGAAGCCGGTACCGCGAGCGCACTGCTGATACCCGGTATGACGCTGACACCTATACCGTGTTCTTTAGCTGCCGTGATCTCTTCCGCAGCTCTGCCGAATATAAACGGATCGCCGCCTTTCAGCCTTACCACATGCCCATGAGCCAATGCCATCTCCACAATCAACTGATTGATTTCCTGCTGTGATAAGGTATGACACCCGTATCGTTTCCCGGTGAACTGTATAATAGCATGCGGAGAGGCGTATTCCAGCAACGCAGTGTTCACCAGCGCATCATATAGTACAACGTCTGCCTGCCGGATGGCATGAATAGCTTTTACGGTGATCAGCTCCGGATCCCCAGGGCCTGCT
>NZ_DATLKJ010000155.1:0-95298 GCF_035538455.1 Chitinophaga sp. | reverse complement strand
GAGTAAAATCGGACGCCCCACCAAGAAAGACAGAAGGAATATTGATAATTTCCTGGGGGGAGATGAGGAAAGCGAGTAACAGTAAACAATATGGGGTAAACCTAAACTTATCTGAACACCTCTTCCACAAAGAGGTGTTTTTTATAACGCATCCTTCAGTCCCTGCTGTACTTCCCAGGCCAGGTCTCTTATTTTCTCCGCTTCTGCAATACTGATACCCCCAGGCTTCGAAGCATCCGCCCTCATTTTCTTGTAGAACGTGGTTTCGCTCCAGCCACATTCAATACATACATTTCTTTTGAACTTATTGGCACTCTTTGAAAAGCGGGTGAATAACTCGTAAAACTGGTTTGTCTTGCCGGCCACAGCCGGGTGTGCCAGCCAGTCATCAAGTCCACCTCTCCTTCGTCTTTCATTCGTCTCTCATAGGTATTAAAAGCGCACTTGCTGCAAGATCAAAACAACAGGATAACTTGTCGCTGAATTCCCCCAAAGGGTAGGTATTTCACATAAGAACAACAGACACGGAAAGTTTCTGTATGGCCATTAACTCCCCGTATATCCCGGAAGCCGTTATCAATCAATGGCATAAAAAGTGAAAATTTTCCTTTTATCCCGCCATTTTACGAATAACTGCCAGCTAACGGCAACAGATATATTATTATCAAGCCAATATTATTCAGGTAACGACTACCATTATTGGTTATATTAGGATAGACCCGGTTTTCACTTAAATTCCACATATTATGAAAAAACTATCTTCAACGAAAGAGCTCTGCTCGCTTCCCGCGCTTACCAGAAAACAGCTGAAAGAAATACAGGGAGGAAACGCCAAAGACACCGATTGCCGTATTGTCGGAGAACCCTGTATGCATGACTATGACTGTTGTTCTATGAATTGTGAATTCCCGGCGTTCAGATGCGGATACCCCCGCCAGTAACAGAAAACAAAATAAGATCCTCGTTAACTCACGCGAATCCCACGCACGTAGGGGAATTATTGTATAACATTTAAACCACTAAAGATGAAAACACTCAAATTAAAAGCTGTAAAGCTGAATGCTGTTGGCGCATTAACCCGGACTCAACAAAAAGACATTTTAGGAGGTAATTCCCAGGCGATTCTTAGTTGCCTCCCACTCCGCGCAGCATGTAATGATAATGTACAATGCTGTAGCAACTACTGTGAAATAGGTGATTCTTCAACCGGTTATACCTGCCAAAGAGAACTATAAGAACAGGCAAGTACTGTGATTTTATTGAGTTAATGCAGGCTTGAGTCAATAGCCTGCATTAACCTTCTAGGCTACCCCAAATCAATCCTGTCACATTTCCCCCCCTCCCTCTCCTTATTTTGCACTTTTCTATACTTTTTCACTTTTGCGTAGTAATTTTGCCAACTCATTCTTAAATCAAGGAGTAAATCAATGCCTAAACAAAGCGACGTACTTGCTGCCGATTTCCTTGTGAAAGTCGCAGAAGAATTTGGCACACCGGTATATATCTACCATGCCGAAAAGATCAAAACTCAATATGAAAAGCTCCAGAAGGCGTTTCAGAAGGCTAACACCCGCTTCTTCTACGCCTGTAAGGCATTGACCAACATCAACATCCTGAAGTACATCAACTCTCTTGGCTGTGGCCTGGACACCGTGTCCATTCAGGAAGTACAGCTGGGCCTCAAAGCCGGCTTTGAACCTAAGAATATCATCTTTACGCCCAATTGCGTGGATCTGCAGGAAATCATTGCAGCCAAAGACCTGGGCGTGATCATCAATATTGACAACCTCTCCATCCTGGAGCAGTTTGGCAACAAGTTCGGCGACAGCTACCCGATCTCCATCCGTCTCAACCCGCACATCATGGCAGGGGGTAACTTCAAGATCTCTACCGGCCATATCGACAGCAAATTCGGTATATCCATCCACCAGATGCGTCATATCGAAAGGATTGTGAAATCTACCAAACTGAAGGTAACCGGCCTGCACATGCACACGGGTTCCGAGATCAAGGATGTAGATGTGTTCCTGCGCGGCGTTGAAATCATGTTTGAAATGACGGAGCACTTCCCGGACCTGGAATCCATCGACCTGGGCAGCGGCTTCAAAGTGGCCTACCAGCAAGGCGATCCGGAGACTGACATCGAGCTGCTGGGTAAAAAACTGAGCGACGCTTTCAACAGGTTCTCCCAGACCTACTCCCGTCCGCTTCAGCTCTGGTTTGAGCCAGGAAAATTCCTGGTAAGCCAGTGCGGTTACTTTGTTGTAAAAGCCAACGTGATCAAACAGACCACAGCCAATGTATTTGTAGGAGTGAACTCTGGCTTCAATCACCTGATCAGGCCTATGTTCTACGATGCATTCCACCTGATCCGCAACATCTCCAACCCTAAAGGTACCGAGCGCATTTATACCGTGGTAGGTAACATCTGCGAAACTGATACCTTCGGCTGGGACAGGAAGATCAACGAGGTACGCGAAGGCGATTTCCTGGTGTTCTATAACGCTGGCGCCTACGGCTTTGAAATGTCATCCAATTTTAATTCCCGCCTGAAACCGGCGGAGGTACTTGTAAAAGACGGTAAAACGCAGCTGATCCGCAAAAGGGATACGCTCGAAGATTTATTGAAAAACCAGATAGAACTGTAAGTCAACCACTTCAGAAAAAGAAACATAATTCTCCGGTTATTTGCCGTAATGCGCTGTAATGCAGCGGTAAATAACCGGAGAGCTTAACACCGAATCTAAAATATCCGTCTTACCTTTACGTCTCCAATAGTACCCCCTACCTGTTTCCTGCACTGATTTACTGTAATTGTGATATAAAGATTTTTTGCTGGCAACAAAAGGACAGCTTGAGTATGAAAGTATTAACTGCACACCACACCGTTCTTGACGATGAAAGGTTGATAGAATCAAATATATCATTTGTGCCCTTCCTTCGCTTTCTGAAGGAAAAAGCCGCGAATGACGATGATCCGCGTTCGACATTTTATAAGCTCGTTATAAGAAAATTTGAAAGCCACCAGGAAGCGCTGGAGCCTATTCCTTTTGATGCAGATCTCTCTGCATACAAGGAATACCTGGACCTCCTCATCGCCGCTATATTCCCTATTACCGCAGATCCTTCCAAGGACATCTACGGTATCGGGGTGCCTTTCAAATTCGCTATATTCTATTATTCGGATCTCTTCAAAAAACTGTTCGCAGACAACGGGCAGCAGCTCGCTGCCGTACCGCAAGGCGTTTCAGCGGCAAAGATCAAAAAGGATAAACTCGCCTGGCTCTACAAACTGATCCTGGACAGAGTGTATAATTATCCGATCAACTATCTGAATGATATTATTCATCCGATAGATACACCTGAAGGCACACGCCGCTATGTGAAAGTGAACATTGATCCCCGCTTCGTAGACGTAAAAGTAAAAGGCGAGCTCCCTGAGCTGGACTACAGCCAGTGCTGCGCCTATAAGCTTTCTCCGGAAGCGCTGCAGAAGATCATCCCACCTGATTTGTTCTCCCTGGAAGGCTTTGTGATCTGGACGGTGGAAGACGTTACGCAGTCTGAGATACTCAACAATATCAAAGCACTGGTCATGAACATGGGCGCCTCTAACGAGGCCGACAGCTACAGAGAGCTGGAGAAAATGATCCCAACCGTAATCGGAAAGAAAGACATTACCGCACATGTAGTGCCTTTCCCCAAAGTGAATGGCAAAAATGTACTGGAAGATCAGTTCACCAACGCCGATCCGATACTGGGAATAGGCAACCAGAAGCAATTGCAACACCTGTTCCAGCAAATGCTGGAATATATGGCCGATAACCCGTCGCCACTTATCCTGCCGGATGTCAATGAAACAACGGTAGCGCCTTATCCGTTCCTCAAATTCCTGCCCCTGAAGAATATCAGGAGCTTTGTGCTCTTTCCTATCATGCACAAAAAGGAAATACTGGGCGTCCTGGAACTGGCCTCATCTACCGTGAATGCATTATCGCCGGAGCCCCTGTGGAAGCTGGAAAGCACGTACCCCCTGGTGGTGCTGATGCTGAACAGAAGCATGGATATCCTGGAAAGCCGCCTGAATGAAGTGATCAAAGACCAGTTCACAGCGCTGCAAACTTCTGTTCAATGGAAGTTCAATGATGCCGCATGGCAATACTTACTAACGCCGGAGGAAGAACGAAAGGATATTGAAAATATCAGTTTCGAAGAGGTTTACCCGCTGTACGGCGCTGTTGATATACGCAACTCCTCAGTGCAACAGGGCAACGCTATCCGCGAAGACCTTCAGGAACAACTGGAACTGATCCGTGATACCATTGAGGCTATCCAGCAAGAGATTCACCTTCCGCTGCTGGAAGAACTGCAGTTTAAAACACAGGACTTCCTGCATAACCTCAGCGACAACCTTCAGGCTGGTGAAGACCTGAAGATAAATGAATTCATGGACCAGGAGATACAGCCTATACTGCAACACCTGTGTGAAGGCAGCGAATCGCTGAAACCTGTGCTGGAGAACTACGTCTCGAAGATCGACAAATCAGAGGGACATGTGTTCCATCACCGGAGAGAATATGAAGCCAGTCTGTCTACATTGAATACAGCCATCAGTCAATATCTGGAAAAGGAGAAAGTATATATACAACAATCTTTCCCCTGTTATTTTGAGAAATACCGTACCGACGGTATCGAGTATACGATTTACATAGGTCAGTCTATTTCCAACGAAAAGAAATTCGATCAGCTCTACCTCCGCAACCTGCGTTTGTGGCAGCTTTCATCAATGGCGCATATTGCAAAGCTCACACATAAACTGTCGCCGCAACTGAAAGTGCCACTGCAAACCACGCAGATGCTACTCATGCACAGCACACCTATCACCATCAGCTTCCGTAACGACGAACGCAGGTTTGATGTGGAAGGTGCTTACAACATCCGCTATGAGATCATTAAGAAACGTATTGATAAAGTGCACGTGAAAGATACCGGCGAAAGGCTTACCCAGCCTGGCACTATAGCAATGGTGTATTCGTATGCGCGTGAAATGGAAGAGTTCAGAAAATATATTTCCTTCCTGCAAAGCAAGAACGTACTTCTCCCCGAGGTAGAAATGCTTGACCTGGAAGAGTTACAGGGTGTGAGTGGTCTCAAGGCGCTCCGTGTAAAAGTAAACCTTGAAAACTAATCCCACCCCGGGGAGAAGCCATTAAAATTTAAAGCCCAACGTTACGTAGGGAATGGTTTCTTCCCGGGAATGGCCTACCACGGCGGTAATAATCAGCGCATTGACCGGCGCTACAAAAATACCTCCGCCATATCCATCGTGCCATACGCCTGAATCTTCATTATCTACCCACACGCGGCCCACATCATTGAAGGCCAGCAAGCCCACAGCCGCAGGCAGCACATACGTTTTCAGATCAAACAATTTTACGCGCACTTCAGTATTATTATACGCTCCTGCCGAACCGGCGAAGCGGAAATTACGGAACCCACGCAGATTCTGCGTGCCACCGATAGTCACCGCCTGGAAGTATTCATAATCACCCCATATCTTGCTGCCCCCGAAACGGCTTACAATGACAAAATTGGCCGGATCGCGGAAACTCAGGTACAGACTGAGATCTGACTGTAACTGCATATAGTTGCGGCTACCGCCACTCAGCCCTTTATTGCCTGTTAAAGTAGTAGCCCACAGGATACCTCGTGTAGGAATGATCTTATTATTACGTGTATCAATTGCTGCGGTAATTTTTGCGCCTGCATAGTATTTATTGGTGACGATACTGGCGGAATCCAGCTTATTCACCGGGAAATTGGTGATGAAACGATTGTCATTCTCATCTTTATTAAATGCGTAGTGATTGATAGTAGGTCCGTAGGCGACGTAGAAGTGATTACCGAAACTTGTTTTCAGCAAGGCTTCTGCGGTATAAAGGTTAAAGCGCGCACGATAGTAGGAAATAGTTTTTCCACCACTCTTATCAAACACCGTTTCATTACCCAGGCCAAAGAAGTTGATGGTGTTGTTAGGTGCTTTGGCTCTCGCCAGTAGTAACAGGTCTGATTTTCCAACTACATCAGTAAGTTCGCCTTCATAACGGAAGTTCCACGCCCTGGTAGCCAGTGCATGTGCAGCGGTAAATGTGTGTTTCGCAGAGAAAGGCTCACGGCGGAAAGCGTGCCTGGTGGCCGTTATGCCCAGCCCCAGTAAGAGGCCATCGTCGCGGTTGAAGGCAGCGGCGATCATAGGCATTGTTTTATTGTACTGAAAGGCGTTACGGTTATAACTGATGTTCTCCGGATTGTTGGATAAACGCAGCTGTTCATTGCGGCTCAGTGCAAAAGAGTCCTTTGTACTTTTCTGATCATAGATGCGTATCCGCTTGCCTGCTTTTACAGTGCTGCTGTCGATGTAAATGTCCTTATCCTTACCACCGATCAGACGGATGCGTATAGGTGTGCCATGATCTCCCTTTATTTCAAAACGGTCTTTACCCCCGAGTCCGTACACATTTATCTCCTTCGTCACTTTAGGATCAAATACACGGGAGTAAATGTTCTGTTCTATCTCTCCTTTCTTGCTGATCTTAAAAACATTGAGTTCAACAGCGCCACCAGACTGCTTTTCCACAGTAAACAGTTCATTCTTCTCTGTACCCGGAACGTCTACACCCTTTGCAAGGAAGCGGTAGTACTTCATGGCATTCACTTCCAGTACATTTCTGCGCACATCTAATCGATGACGCATCATCGGACCAACCATTGATTTTACCGTATCGGGGAAAGCATTCACAGCAGCATCTATCACGCTGTCGGTCATCTTTCTCAAAAACTTCTCCGTCTGCTTCTTCCAGTCTTTCTCATCCAGCTCATTCATAAATGAACGGTCGAAATAACGGGCGGCGAAATTGAAACCGGTAATATCAGGAATTTTGTCGCGGAAACCTTGAATACCCGGAAGTATCCAGTGGCGCGACATCATGCGCGGCAACACACCCTCATTCACAAAGAAAGCCTGATCGCGGTCGCGGGGAATCGGGTAGTAATACTCCTGTCCTTTATGTTTCTCTTTATACCAGCGCCATTGGTCATCATGACGATCGAAGTCCATGATGTACATATCCAATAATCGTGCGCGCAGCACAGATTTCTGGTCTACATGAATATCGTTGTCCCCCTGAATTTTGGCGAGTACTTTTTGTGTATTGTAGGTTTTGTCTTTATCGCCGGTTACCGGTTCACGCTCTTCAAACAGATACACATCATTGGCGTATGCGCTGGCAAAGGCTCCCAGCGCGGTATCCGCAGGAAGGTATACAAAAGTCGGATGCGTATGCGGCACTCCCTCAGCTTCAGCTAATACCTTCACAGCCAGCGGTGCATAAGGATTCGATGCAGAGATCTGGTCCTGTACCACATCGCGGGCAATGGTTTCACGCAGCTGCTCAGGAATGGCCGCCAGCGGAAACTTCTTCAGGGAACGCATGGTATACTCAGTGCCGGAGCTGTCTGCCAGACGCAGGGAATGCGTTTGCTTACCACCACCACGCTGCAGAACTTTCAGTCCGCCTTTTTCGGTAGTAAGATTCAGCACCGGGAAACGCAGCGGCGTAGCCCATACCTTACGGTAATTATCGCCAAGCAGGAAGCGGTGAACCCCGTTTGCTTTGTTGTATTGTGAATCAGCAGACATCGTTATATAAGGAGGTAACGATGCCGGTGTTGTATAAACAAGTCCGCCTTTTGCTACGTCCTGCATATGAAGCAGGGTATTGCTGTAAGCAGGTGTTGAAACATTATCTGCGAGAAAATATTGTGCACGCACCGTACCATCAGCCAATGTTTCTATTACGCTAAAACCATTGGCACTGGTGGCATACAGGGACTTCCGGCCTTTCTTCACACGATTATTCTTGGCGCCGCTGCCACTTACGAGGTAAGCATTCTGTTTGTCTTTGATCAGCTGTAAGGTATGATCATGGCCAGACACGAATACAATCGGGCCATGTGGTTCCATTGCTTTTTCCACACTTCTCACCATGTCCTGGTATTTAGGATTGGGCAGGTCTTCGGGAGTGCCAAACACGCCACGCGCGATAGGATAGATAGAACCGATCACCGGCAAAGGCACATACAGCCAGGGTCTCAGGTCAGTGAGCGGGAATATGTGTTGTTTGATTGTGTAATAACCGCCATGTATGCCGTAGCTGCGGAAAGGGTGGTGCGTAGCAAATATGATGAGTTTATTGCGGTTGAGGCCAATGATTTCGGAGAGCTTAGTCAGGATCTCGTCTTTGTCTTTGCAATCACAGGAAGATTCGAGTCCTGGTTTCTGATAGGGGAATACCCACCATTCGCTGTCCATGACTATCAATGTGATGCTGTCTGATAGCTTCACTTCCACAGGGCCGGGGCATCCGTCTTTGGGAAGGAAATCCACATTGTCCAGGTGTAGGGAATCAACATACCGTTGCTGGTTGCGGATTACCTCCCAGCCGTCTGGCTTACTCTTGTGCCAGTCGTGATTGCCGGGGATAATGAAGGCTTTGCTGTTGGTACCGCGTACGAGATTCACCTGATAATCGAGGATCTCTTTTGCGGTAGGATAGCTGGCTGCCGCTGAATCAGGTAACCCCACCGGGTATACGTTATCACCCAGGAATAGAACGGTGTTCCTGCTGTCCTGAAGGTCGTAGGCTTTGCGTACCGCATCTACAACGGGGTTGCGGCCGTTGCTGTGCAGTTCGCCGGCATCGCCGATGAGTATAATACGTTTTACAACAGCAGGCGTCTGCGCGGCAATGCTATACCCGCACAAGCATATGGCTAAAAATAAAAAGGCTCTCCTGATCATCTGGGTTTGTAGGTAAATTTAAGAATATTGGCTACGCCGTCGTAGCCGCCCTCATTGGAAATATACATATCGCCGTTGGGTGCAAAAGCCAGTCCTTCCGGTTGAAGAAATAATCGGTGTTTAAGATTGTATGCTTCCTGCACATGGCCGTTCAGATCGGCTATTACGAGCAGGCCGTTGACAGAAGCGACGATGTACAGCCTCTTTTCTATCGGGTGAATAGCAGCCGCAGAAGGTTTGAAAAAGCGCATATCAGAGCCGGCAAGGCGGGCTATTTCACGCGCATCGAAATGATAGGTGGCCGCAGAATCGAAGGTGCGGGTAGCCAGGCTAAAGCTATAGGCACTGGTTATTCCCAACTCTTTATCATCTGCACAATTCTTACAGATCATCACGATACTATTCCGCCCCTTGTCGTAATAGGTAGTCTCAAACTCGCGTTTGCCTTCCTTCGGCAACTTATAATGCGTACTGGAAATACTGTCTGTAAAAGGATAATGAATCTCATAGAGAGAACCGTTACTCTTCAGTACAAACCATCCACTGTCTGTCCGGCATACGTCTTCATAATCGCCGTCCTTGGCAAACTTCCGGGAAGGATAAGCGCTGGTGGTCGATACATCTATCTGAAATATCTTTCCTTCTTCGTCGTTAATAGCAATGATATTATGCTCATCAGGAAACAACTCAATGCCGGAAATCTCCTGCATCGACTCCCGGACGCGATAACGCACAGGTTCTTTCAGATCATAGCCTGCCGGTGAAGAATAGACTTTTTGTTCCCTGTCGCTATAATAATTACATGACAGGCAGCATAAAATTGGAATCAAGAGGGGGAGAAGCTTCATACAGCGACTTTATGGCATAAATTTAACTTAAAAATGCAGTAACTTTCAACAAGGAAATACGAATAACAGTATCATTATGCAAAACAGCACTATAATTGATGCCGCACGTGACTATGTGATAAACGAATATCAGCAGCATCCACACCCTAACCTGGTGTATCATAATGTTGAACATACAGAGCAGGTAGTGCAGGCTGCTGCGCAGATTGCAGCACATTACCGGCTCGAAGACGACGAATTGCTAGCTGTATATGTTGCAGCCTGGTTCCATGATATGGGTTACTTGCTGGGCGATGGCAAAATGCATGAAGAAAATGGCGCAGCAGCTGCGGTGGGCTTCTTACAACAACAACAGGTATCTGAAAAAGTGCAGGAGATGGTGAAAGGCGCTATCCTCGCCACCAAGATGCCCCAGACGCCGAAAACACTCGTTGAACAAATTGTTTGTGATGCAGATCTGTTCCACCTGGGCAGTAAATCATACACAGATCGCTCCAAGCTGTTACAACAGGAAATGGAACTGACCTATCATAAAGAGATCACCAGCACAGACAGGCTCGCATCTGACATAAGATTCCTGACCTCACATCATTACTGGACAGACTACGCCCAAACCTCACAGAAACAACAGAAGGAAGAAAATCTGGAGAAACTGAAAAAGAAACTGGAGAAGAAGTCGGAAAAAGAAAATACAGACATCACCGTTAGTGAAGGTCCGGTAGCCATGCCTACAGCCGTGGAGAAGATTAAAAAAGATAAGGAAAAGAAATTGAAGAAGCCGGATCGTGGCGTGGAAACTATGTTCCGGATTACGTCTACCAACCATATCAGGCTTAGTTCTATGGCCGACAGCAAAGCACATATCATGATCTCAGTGAACTCTATCATCATCTCAGTTATACTAAGTGTGTTGATACGCCGGCTGGAAGACTATCCCAATATGATCATTCCATCTGTGCTGTTCCTGACTACATCCGTATGTACAGTTATTTTCTCGGTGCTGGCCACCCGGCCCAATGTAACCAGCGGTAAGTTCACCCGCGAAGATATTGCCCGCAAAGACGCGAACCTGCTGTTTTTCGGCAACTTCCACAAAATGAAACTGGACGAATATGAATGGGGAATGAGGCAGATGATGGATGATGCAGACTTCCTCTATGGCAGTATGACCAAAGACGTTTATCACCTGGGTGTAGTACTTGGCCAGAAGTATAAACTGCTGCGCATATCCTATAACATCTTTATGTTTGGCCTGACAGCCTCTGTGCTGGCATTTCTTATAGCTGCCATTTTCTTCCCGGTAAAAGTTTAACAGTTCATGAATGTTCCTTTATATAACCGCGATCTCAGCTGGTTGTCATTTAACTACAGGGTGCTCCTGATGGCCGCAGACCAACAGGTACCCCTATACGAAAGAATCAAGTTTCTGTCTATATTCTCTTCCAATCTCGATGAATTCTTCAAGGTGCGCATGCCCGCCATACTGGCTATCAACCGCGTGCTGGAGAAAGATCCCGGTGCCGGCAATGATGAAGCACTTACCAGCGACACCCTTCGCCTGGTACAGCAGGAAATTAACCGGCAACAGGAAGAATACGGAAAGATAGTTACCGGCAGCATCATACCCGATCTTCAAAAAAACAATATACAACTCATCTATAACCAGGAACCCGGTCAGCAACTGAAAGATGCTACCAGGGAGTATTTCCTGACCACCATCCTGGCTTACCTCCAACCTGTATGGCTGGGACGACAACCTTTCTTCCCGGAAAACAATGCCCTCTATCTTGCTGTGGCACTGGCGCCAGAGTCTGACAACGGGAAACGGGATTATGTGATCATCAATATCCCGGCTACACTGAAACGCTTTATCAGACTTCCTTCAGATGATAATACGTTTACCATAGCATTTCTCGATGATGCCATCCGCGCACACCTGGATTATCTGTTCCCAGGTTATACCATCCTTGGCAGCTACAGTGTAAAACTCACACGTAATGCCGAAATGGACATGGATGAAATCAAAGGCGACGTGCTGGAAGAGGTAGAGACGTTGATCCGTAAGCGTGAGCTCGGCGTGCCTACCAGGTTTTTGTACGACGCCCGCATTCCCCTGCCATTACTACACTTCCTGGCAAAGCAGTTTGATGTAACAAACGATGAGCTGGTACCAGGAGGACGTTACCACAACCTGAAAGATCTGGCTGACCTGCCAATGCCTGCAGAACTGCCGGGCGCCGTATATCCGAAAGCATTACCTGTACAAAATGTACTGGCCGGCAAAACTGATAAATTGCTGGACCTTATCCAGCAAAGGGATCTGCTGCTGCACCTCCCCTATCACAAATATGATCCTGTGCTGCGCTTCTTCAACGAAGCCGCTACTGACACGGCCGTACAGGAAATATATGTAACGTTATACCGCATCGCCTCCGGTTCACAGATAGCACAGGCATTGATCAGCGCTGCCCGTAACGGCAAGCAGGTAACTGTTTTCGTGGAACTGAAAGCCCGCTTCGACGAAGCCAATAACATCCGCTGGTCCAAGCGGATGAAAGAAGCCGGTGTAAAGATCATCTACAGCATTCCCGGCATGAAAGTGCACGCTAAAACGGCGCTGGTAAAGAGAAAGTATGGCTACCATTGGGATTATTCCGGTCTTGTGGCCACCGGTAATTTCAATGAAAGCACTGCAAGATTCTATACCGACCACGTGCTGTTCACCTCCCATATAGGCATCACCCGCGAGATGGAACTGTTGTTCCTCTACCTGCAAAGCCGCGAACAACCCATCGGGTACAGGTTCCTGCAGTTTGAGCACCTGCTGGTGGCGCAGTTTAATATGATCACCCGCTTCTCTGCATTGATAGATCGCGAGATTGCGAACGTCCGGGCCGGATTACCGGCCCGGATCACCATCAAGCTGAATAACCTGCAGGAGAAAAGCATGATCGCCAAACTATATGAAGCCAGCGAGGCTGGCGTAGAAGTCAGAATGATAGTAAGAAGTATTTCCTGCCTCGTACCAGACGCACCGGAAGCCCGCAACATACAAGTAATAAGGATTGTAGACCGCTACCTGGAACACCCCCGGGTGTTCATTTTCCATAACAATGGCGAAGAAGAGGTATATATGGGCTCCGCAGATTGGATGAACCGAAACCTGCACCGGCGTATAGAGGTATGTACCAAAGTATATGACCCGTCGCTACAACAGGAGCTGAAAGATATTATAGCCCTGCAATGGGAAGACAGCAAAAATGCACAAGCGGCTATCATGTCCTATGTGCAAAATATAGCGTAAATTAGAAACAGTGAATTAAAAGACTCTTTATGAAGAAGTATGTATGGATGTTATTGTTGAGTATTGGGTTTGTTATCCCGTCTGCATGTGCGCAGACGCATGACCTGGAACACATTTATTCGCCCACTGCCAACGCAAAAGCAGATCTGGCTGCTGCCCGGCAGAAAGCCGCCGCCGAGAAAAAGCATGTGTTGCTGCAAATAGGCGGCAACTGGTGTATATGGTGTAAACGCTTTTATAAATTCGTGGAAGATGATCCCGCACTGAAAGAAGCGGTGAACAAGAACTATGTGGTGTATCATCTCAACTACAGTAAAGAGAATAAAAATCTTCCCATTCTGAAAGAGCTGGGATACCCACAGCGCTTCGGCTTCCCCGTGCTGGTGGTACTGGATGCAAAAGGCAACCGCTTGCACACACAGAACACCGGTCTGCTGGAATCAGCTGATTCCTACGATCAGAAAAAGGTAGCGGAGTTCCTGAAACAATGGTCTCCCACTGCATTGTTACCCTCCCATTATGTTAACGAATAAATTGTCATGAATAACGGGATAACCACTATTAATATGGATACGGTGAAATCTTTTATGAAGTTTGCGCGGCAACCGTTTAAGTTTGGGGCCTTCATGGTCTGGAAATTACCGGCAGCGTGGCTTGCAGGAGTAAGACTGCGATCACTCGATGATGAAAGTTGCGTAACATCGGTACCCTACAAGTGGCTATCCCAGAATCCTTTCCGTTCTACCTATTTCGCCTGTCTGTCCATGGCGGCCGAGTTAAGTACCGGCCTGCCATCCATGATGTACTTACGCAGCGCATCAAAGCGTGTATCCATGCTCGTTACTAACATGGAAGGCACCTTTGTGAAAAAGGCCACTGGCCGTACCTTCTTCACCTGCTCAGACCTTCCGGCGCTCAAATCCGCCATAGAAAAGGCCGTGAACCAGGAGGAGCCGGTAACGATAGTGGTCCGCAGCGAAGGCCGTGATAAAGAAGGCACATTAATTGCCTCTTTCGCCTTCACCTGGTCATTTAAAGGCAAATCGTAAAAATGGTGATCATTCACCCAAAAACAGACATATGAAAATAGCATTTCACGGCGCTGCCCGTACTGTTACGGGTTCCAAGCACCTCATTACATTAAAAAACGGGAAAAAGGTATTATTGGACTGCGGAATGTTCCAGGGTATGGGCCCCGAAACAGATGAGATGAACCGTGATTTCGGATTCGATCCACAGGAGATCACTTACATGGTGCTGTCGCACGCACACATCGATCACTCCGGACTGATACCCCGCCTGATTAAAATGGGCTATGGCGGCGACATCTTCTGTACCCCCGCCACACGCGATATGACAGAGATACTGCTGCTCGACTCTGCCGAAATACAGGAAGATGATGTGAAGTTCTCCAACAAAAAAAGAGCACAGGAAGGAAAGCCTTACATCCAGCCACTGTATACCATCGATGATGCCAAAAAAGCTATCCGCTTCCTGAAACCCATGAATTATAATACCTGGAATAATATTGATCCGGATATCCAGTTGATGTTCACCGACGCAGGACATATTGTAGGCGCGGCGTCTGTACACCTGCGCATCACCGAGAACGGAAAAACAGAACAGATCTCCTTCAGCGGCGACATAGGACGGTATAATGATGCCATCCTCAAATCACCTGCTACTTTCTCCCAGGCAGATTATGTGCTGATAGAATCCACCTACGGCAGCACACTGCATGCCGACGCTGCTCCCGCCGATGATGAGCTGCTACGCTACATCCGGGAAACATGTGTGGAGAAAAGAGGAAAACTCATTATTCCTGCTTTCAGCGTAGGCCGCACACAAGAACTGCTCTATGCACTCAATAAAGCACAACTGAACGGCACACTTCCCAAAGTGGACATCTTTGTAGACAGCCCGCTCTCCACCGAAGCCACCGCCGTTACCAAAGCCCATCCGGAAGTGTTCAACAAAGAAGTTTCCGATCTGCTGAAAAGAGACGACGACCCATTTGATTTCCCCGGACTCCGCTACGTAAAATCAGTGGATGAATCTAAAGGACTGAACTACCGCAAAGAACCTTGTGTAATTATATCCGCATCAGGCATGGCGGAAGCCGGCCGTGTAAAACACCACATCGCCAATAATATCGACGAACCGCAGAATACCATCCTGATAGTAGGCTATTGCGAGCCCCAATCTCTCGGCGGACGCCTCATGCGCGGCGCCAAAGAAGTATCTATCTATGGTACCCGCTTCGAAGTGAAAGCCGAAGTAGGCGTTATCCGCTCTATGAGTGCACATGGCGATTACGAAGATCTCAGCCAGTGGCTTGCCTGCCAGGAGCCGAAAGAAATCAAGAAATTATTCCTGGTACACGGTGAATACGAAGTACAGACCATCTTCAAAAACTGGCTGCTTAAGAAAGGATTTCTGGATATTGAAATCCCGGAAAGACATTATGAAATAGGTTTGAAATAACACTTAGCGCTTAGCTTTTAGCCGTTAGCTTCTAACGGCTAAAAGTTAAACCCCGACGTCTTTACTCCTCCACCAACGGAAACCAGAGATTAATCCTCGTTCCTACCGGTTCTCCCACCTCGTTGATCAAATCTTCAATATTAAATCCCGCATCTACTTTATACCTGTTATTATACAGCTGTAACCTGTCGCGTGTAATCTGTAGCCCTTTGGAATCATATTCCGGCCGGTTGGCATTTTTCAGTGCAAGAGAATACTCGCGGCCCATGCCATTATCTTCAATAGTACATAATACACGGTCATTCTCCTTTCGGAAAGAAATGATCAGGCGCCCTTTTGTTTTGAGGTGCAGCAATCCATGCCAGATGGCATTCTCAATGAACGGTTGCATGATCATGGTGGGTATTTCCACCAGGTCAGCATCCAGCTCAGGATCAATATGGATAAAGTATTCAAACTGATCTGTAAAGCGCAGTTTTTCCAGCTCCATATAATTGGTGAGCATATTTACTTCCTTGGAGATGGGGATGTGATTGAGCTGGGAATTGTCCAGTACATTACGTATCAACCTGGCGAAACGGCTCAGATAAGACAAGGCCTGCTCTGTTTCGCTTTTCATCATGAATGTCTGGATGGAATTGAGCGCATTGAAAATGAAATGCGGGTTCATCTGTGCACGCAGTGCCTTCATTTCCAGCTGCGCCATCTGCTGTTGTATAGCCGCGCGTTTCTTCGCTTCTCTTTTTACACCTGCTATGCGCAGTTTGATATATAGGTATACAAATGCTGCAACAATCAGCAGCACTAGTATTTTGAACCAGGGCGTCTGCCAGAATGCAGGCCTGATAAAGATCCGTAACGAACTGATATGTTCAGAGAATGTACCGGCTGCATTCACCGCTCTCACCCGGAAGGTATACAGTCCTGGTTCCAGACCTGTGTATTTAGCCACCAGTATATTATCCGCGCTTACCCAGTTTTCATCCACGCCGCTTAGCTGATAGTAGTACCGGAGTTTTTGCTGATGATACTGCAGGCTTCTGAATTCAATACTGATAAAGTTCTGGCGGTAGGTCAGCTCAACCGGACTGTTATTGCGCAATGCATCGCCAATGAGGATAGTGCTGTCCATCGCCTTCATGCTCACGATGGTAACATCCGGTGGAGGCGGCGCTACCCGCAGACTTGAAGGATCAAAGGTTACAAAGTAATCGGAGCCGCCTACCAACATTCTGCCATCTTTTAACTGCACAATGCGGCGACGCACCTTCCTGTTGTTATTGATAATATCATCCCCCTCGATAAAAGTCTCTAATGTTTCTCCCGGCAAAGAAAGCCGGTAAAACCCTGTCTGTGAAGTGAACCATACCTTACCGGTTTTATCCTTCCGAATATGCAGCACCCATTCGTCAAACAACTGATTATTGACCATCAAAGGACGATACGTACGGCTTCCGGTATTGAACATCCACAATCCGTGTTCAGTACCAGCCAGCAGCAGGCTGTCACTGTATTGCAGCAGAGTGGTTACATTGACATAATTGTGTACACCCCATTTTAAAGTATGGATGGATGCTATCTTACTGGTTTTTACATTGAAGCTGATAAGCCCTGCACTGGCGGTTGCCAGCCACAGCAGCGAATCATTTTCCGGCACTACCTGCATCACTGATACGGGACGTTTTACAGAATCCAGCAGTTGACTATAGTAAGTGATAGAATCATTCTTCGGATTCCAACGCGCCAGTCCTCTTTTGTATAGCCCTATCCATACGGTAGTATCATGCTGGGGAAGTACGTGTAATAGTGTTTGCTGATAGAAGAAAGGCGATGAAAGATGTTTGATAAATTTTCCGGTAGATGGATTGAGCAATGATAAATATCCGTTTTCCTGACCAACCAGAATCGTTCCGTCTCTAAGCTCCGCGAAACTCCATACCAGTCCCCGCTCTTCAGGGATGCCGGTTATAGTATTGCCGGGAGTGTGCACATAGTTATGATACAGTTCCAGCTTCGGGGACAAACGGCTGAAGCCTTTGCCCCAGTATCCCACATATACGTCGCCGTTAGCTGCCTGGAAGATGCCTGTCACTTCACCGTCCGGTAACCGCTGCGGGGTACCCGGGAAATCGGCTCTGCGATCCAGTAGCTGAAAATTCCTGCTATGAAGGCTGAGGATATTCACACCACGGTCTGTGCCTATCCAGAGATGGCCTTCGCGGTCGCTGAGAAAGCAGTTGGCCTCATAGTCGTAGTGAAAACCACGTACATCTACATTATCACCGGTAATATTAATATCAAAGCTATGCAGGCTGTCGTTGAACCGGAAAACCCCACCCTTCTCAGTGGCTACCCATAAATTTTTGTCGTGATCGGCTATCACATCAAAGACGGCGTCCCATTCTTCGTTATGTATTTTCCCTTGCCGCGCCTGCATCGCAGTGAAATGATACACCTCAGGAGCCGTGCGTTTGCGCGGGTCGTAGCAATACAGTTTCCCTTCACGTCCTGCCAGCCATATACGGTGCTGCGGATCAGTATAGATCCTTTTAAAGCTGTTATCGATATCAAAAACAGGCAGCTGTTGTGGATTATATTTGGGCGTATATAATTCCCTGCGGGAACTGTCGAGGATGTAAAGATGCGCTGCGCCACTTATCCAGAGTGAGCCCTCTTCATCTTCCATGATAGCGTCTTTCATCTGGATACGATCCGTTTCCGGTATAATATCCGCGCGCTTGAAGGTGGAGTCTTTTTCATCATAGTACATCAGGCCACTACGTGTAGTAGCCCAGATAACACCTTTATGATCTTCGATGATGTTGCTGCACTGTACCCCGTCAGCGAGGTAGCGGTTCCTGTCCGTTTTCAGACTACGGAGGCGCGAGGTAACGGGATCGTATACACGAATATTTTCCGGGGAGCCCATCCAGATACGTCCACGCTTGTCTTCACACAGGCAGATGTTGTCGTAATAGATAGAGCCTGGCACACGTTCGAAGCTGGCAACGGTAATGAAGTTAGTACCATCGTACCGCTGAAGGGCCGTGCTGGCGATCCAGATAAAACCGTGGCGATCCTGCATAATAGCAGATACGTGATTGCTGGCCAGACCGTTGCTAATATCCAGGTGCCGGAAGTTCAGAGAAACGTTGCCCTGTTGCTGCGCTGTGGTGGTAATACACAGCAATACACAAAGAAGGCAGGCGATATACCTGGCTACACCTCCCATTGCGCTATTTGCCCTGACATATTTTTGGGTCATTGCGGTCTATAAATTCCGATACTGGATAAAAATACTAAATCTGCCTTAGTGCTGCTAATATATGTGGATAATCGGTACCTGCCTGTAACAGCATTGTGAGGGATATCAAAAATAAAAAAGCCCATGAATATTCATGAGCTTTTTTGTTTCTTCTTGTACCACGTACGGGAATCGAACCCGTGATTCCTCCGTGAAAGGGAGGCGTCTTAACCCCTTGACCAACGCGGCATTTTCGATTGGGATTGCAAAGATAACAAAATGATTTACATCACAAAATTTTTTCAGAAAGTATTTAAAAAAATATTTAACCTGAAAACTTTATTTCCTCAACGACGCTATCAGATTAATAGTTAACGCCACTACAAAGGTGTTGAGTACGAACGATATCAGCCCATGAACAAGGGCGGTACGCCGGATCAGGCGCGAATCAATCTGCACATCAGACACCTGAAAGGTCATCCCTATCACAAATGAAAAATAAGCGAAATCCAGGTAATCCGGCCACTTTTCCTTCGGGAATTCCAGCCCGGCAGCATGACGGGTGTTGTCTATTTTATCATCATCATAATACAGGTTGGCGTAGTGAAAGCAGAAAGTGGTATGCACCATCGCCCAGGATAACAATATGCCCGCAATAGCTACCGTCAGATACATGTTGGTGATACGCTCATTAGATAACAACAATTGCAACACCATCACCAGGCTGACAAAAGACGATAATAAAACAATAGCTGATACATAAATCCTGCTACCATCATCTATTCTCGCCCATTCCCTGATCTCTGTCACGGTCCGTTTAAAAAACACCATCCATCCCGTAACAATATAGGAAAGGGCAAATACATCCCATAGCAACATATAGTATACCAGCAGACTGAAAGTAACACCGGAGGCCAGCAAACAAAGGAATACGGCCAAAGTAAGCCCCAGGCTCACCAGCACGCGCTGCAAAGGATGAAGATGAAGAATAATGCCGACGGCCTTTTTATGTTTCATTGTATACACGAAAACTGCTGATACTAAAAGTAAGGATTTCCCCCTACAAAACAGGCAGTTAAAAATAAGCACACCGCACCTGCCTCAGGGATACCCGCTTCTTATCGTTCGGCCTCCCGAAGTAATAGCCCACAGAAATTTCATGCGTACCGTTGTTATAGGAACGGTAGCCATTGAGTGCATAATCATAGGCATACCCTACCCGCAGCTCAGGCAATACAAAAAACTCAGCCATACCAATCAAGGCACTGGATTTACGCAATCCCGGCTGAAGATCAGGTTTGTTATAAAGAGAAACGGCAGTACGGTAACCGGCTCCAATCCACAACAGCTCTTTCAACAGCACAAATGCATTCAGGTCAATATTGGTAGGCCCGCCCATATCATCCTTTAATAAAAAGGTGGGCTTGAGATATACATCTTCGCTCAAACGCAACATAGCGCCGCCGGTAAGATAATAATGTGGCCTCGGTACAGGTATAAAGTGGGTCAATGGCTTATTCTTCGCCTGGTACTGGGCCGTAATATTATCGACAGAAAAGCCTATAAAATAATTTTCTGTAGAATAATAAACGCCCGCCCGCATATCAAACAGTAGCGCGTGCTGCTGCGCCCCACTGAGATTAGGCTCATTGGGATTGGTGAAATCAAGACGATCGGTATTCAACCCCAGCTGTATAACGCCAACGCCTATCCCAAAAGCAAGCCGCCCCGTTTCTCCTCCCAGCGGAATCCGGTAAGCATAATTACCATATGCTGCAAACTGGCTCTGAGCACCTATTCTATCGTGGGAAACCTGCAGGGCAACCCCTACCCTGTCATCATTCAGGCTGCCATCCACGGCCAGCGACATCGTCTGGGGTGCGCCAGGCACACCTACCCATTGGTTCCTGTAAAAGGCATGCGCATTCCACTCCTGCCGGTAACCGGCATACGCGGGATTGATATAGATACCGTTGAAAATATACTGTGAAAACTGTGCATCCTGTTGCGCCTGTACATTCTGTAACAGACAAAACAGGCAACCCAGTAGTATAAAAATTTGCTTGTTCATGACACATCATTATGGACGCAGTAAAGTGATATATCCTTTAAATTCAAGCCACTGGCCATTTCTATCCATTACGCGCAGCAGGTAAAAGTAAGTGCCGTCATTAAGTCCTTTGCCGTCCCAGTTCTGCGAATAGCTCTTTTGCTCAAATACATGATTGCCCCAGCGGTTCAATATTGTCAGCTCATTCTGCCCGTAACGCTCAAGACCGGTAATCACAAATACATCATTCGTTCCATCGCCATTTGGTGTGAAGGCGTTGGGAATGTGCAGCGACAATACTTCCAGCCGGTGTGAGCGCTGGTTGTTCTGAAGATTATTATCTTTCTCATTGGCAGATACCTGCGCGGTATTTATCACCGGGCCTGTTTCAGATGCTTTCACGCTGATGGTGAGCGTCGCGGTCATACGCGCCTGCAACTCGTCAATCTTCCACAAAATCGTATGATCGTTAACGTTATAATAAGTATTGCCGGAAGAAGGGATGCCCAGCTGTTCCATCTTCATTTTAGACGGCAGCTTATCCGTAATGGTAACCCCGGTGGCGATAGAAGGACCATTGTTAGTAACGGTCAGGTAATAGTTCAGCGTATTGTTGACCAGCATTGGTTTATTGTCAGCCGTTTTGCGGATCTGCATATCCGCTTCCGCATCACCAGCTATTAAAGCCAGGGTCACAGGATCAGACAATTCAGATACACACCCTTCCTGGTTATATACCTCCACCTTGTATATTCCCGGCACACCGGTGAGATATTCATATACAGCAGCACCTGGCAATGGCTGTCCGTCGCGGTACCACTGATACCGCGGGGCATTGGCCGGGCTGGCAACAAGTTTCACCTGCTGCCCCTGCATGATATACCTGACCTGCGCAACGACAACCGCCTTCCGCAAGCACAGGCATATCATGAATATGAATATTCTCTTCAGCATATTACCTGATGCAACTGTTTTACTGAATGGTAATAGTTGGTTTTCCAGGTTTAGGTGTAACAGTGATAACAGCCGGGCTGCTGTTGTAAGTAACGCCGGCCTTCACAGCATCACAGGCGCCTTTCTTGGGCACTACGGAATACACTACTTCCAGTTCATATGAATATTTCTGTTCTGTAGTAGCACTGGTGTTCGCAGGATCAGTATCAGTATAATTCGCGGTGGTGCCAGTGTATACACTACTGCGGTTGTTGCTCTGATCTATTCTGTACCAGGTATATTTAAACTCAAAGTCCGATACAGCAAGTGTGGGCAGACCTGCTATGCTTCTCAGTGTCCCGTCAAATTCCACAGCGCCTTTCATAATGATGGCCTTCGCCGGATCTGTAGGCGCACCATTGGCAGCGCAATAGGTAAGACTTGGCACAGTAGCGTCAATGCTGGCCTTCGCCTTTAAGTCAGGCAATACAAATACAGTGAAGTATACAGGGTCAGCCGGACACGCCGCATCTCCTGCAGAAGCTGTCACCACGTAGGTGTGCCACCCGGGCACGGCATTGGTCACAGTCAGCTTTTCAGCGGCGGCGGCGGCTGTTGCATCAAGGGCCGCAGGACTACCACTCGGATCCACTTCCTTCCATTCCCATTTTTTATAGGCAATAGCAGCATTGGCGGGATCGGTTTTGCTGGCTGAAAGCGTGAAGCTGGCAGCTTTTGCACAGAACAGTGCAGAGCCATCATTGGTAGACGTTCCTTTCGTTGGGTCATTTGCATTGGAAAGATCTGCGGGTGTCTTCACCGGCGTGGTCTGGGCGTTTACATACATGGTGAAGCATATACATAGCAACGCCAGTATCCATTTAATAATAATAGGCAGGAGCACCTTTCTTTCAGGCGCATTTACAGCATTTTGGTACATAGCAGAAGTGGTTATTTTCATATATCAAGGGTTTAGTTGAATAGTGAGTAGGGGTATTCCGGGTTTGGGCAGCACAATAACGGTAACGGGCACACGATTCCTGACATCCCCGTTGCAGCTGTTGCGCACAGCTTCTACATACCAGGTATATGTCCCTTCTTTTGTGATCACAGGACTGAAAGAAGATCCGGTAGCCAGCAGTGTTGTCTTATCTGCATCGTACCACTTGTATACAGTACAAGGATCAGGTGTCAGCGAGAGTTTTAATTTCCCGGCGTCATTGATGCAGATGGGGCCGGTGCCGGTAAGCCCGTTGATCGTGAGTACCGGCTTGGGACGCGGGCCTTTCACACTTACATCATAAATGCGTAGTGATGAAAGGGCATCCACAAGTCCGCCCATCTGGAAATCAACGCGGTCAAATGAAGCAGGAATGCGTACAACCAACACGTATTTGTTACCAGGCCCGCTGAGTAAACGCAGGTTGAGCACTGACGACTGAGTGGTAATAGGAGGACCAGCCGCTACTGTCCCCAGATATGGCTGCACCTGGAATCCGGAGAGCAACCCGAGATTCAGCAATCCACCCACAGAGTTCTGCATCACGATGTACAGTGAATCGCCGGGCCGCGATGCTGTATTGAAAAGAATGGTCTCAAACACTTCACTCAATATCTGGGCACCTGTGTTAAGTTGTGCATAAGTACTGGTATCAGAGTCATTGTCTATAGCTTTCCACGGATCTGTTACCCAACCCAACGCGTTAGCCAGTGCCAAAGCGCCAGCCCTCACACCTGAAAATACATCAACGGGCACATTACATCCGGTGGGAGGAGTAGCGTCCTTTAAATAATAAGCGTCATAGACCTGCATTTTCAACGCAAGACCAAGCGTGCTGTTGAAATCTATCCATACGCCATCACAGGCTACCGGATTATTAGAAGCATCTCTGGCAACCACGCTGACTTCCAGATCTCCGGCCCCGTTCAGCAGCGATATCAGGTTACCCACTGTAATGGCAGGCCCTGTTGCGGTTTCCGTACCATTCTTACGCACAAAAGGCTGCACCTTCACCGTGTTGCCAACACCAAACAGGCTGGAAGGGTAAGTCAGCTTTACAAACATGGTGGTGCCGGCAGGCACTGGAGCACTGAAGCTGAGGTACTGCCTGACACTTCCCAGGCCAAGCAACCCCAGTAAATTAAACGTCGAAGCAGTTGCGGGGTTGGCGTCAGCAGCGTTCTTTTCATCTGCAACACTGCCCAGAAACCCATCCCACCGTTGTTGTGTAGCATACACACGGATTTGTGGCTGAGGGCATCCTGTCTGCGCCTGGATATAAAAAGGAAAAAACAATACAAAAAAGAAGAACAATATCTGTGTGCAACTCCCGTGAGGCCCGCTTGGTAAGCGGCGCTTTTTTATGAAGGGATATGTTGGGTTACACAGTAGGAATCGCATAAGGATATTTCGGTCGTTGCTTGGTCACATCAACTTAAATGTAGGATAATAACCGGCTGAACTGCTTTACCGGCTCACTAATGAATAAAATGAACAAGGGGGAGCTAATGAATAAAATGAACAGAATCGGATACTTGTAATAAGCAATTATTCTGAATAAGAATATAAATACTTATAAAAAATAATCTATTAATAGTTTCTATGTTTTAATAAAATGACTAATCTGCGTTTTCTCGAAAATCACTGAAAAAATCAATTACATGAAAATCATAGTACGCAACACCATTTATCACCATAATTCCGGCACCATGAAGGGTCTAATGATCGCCATATAGGGAATAGGTACTATGAAAAAAAATGTTTCTTATCTGTGAATAATGGTCGTTCCTAAGGAAGTCTATGATGTTGCAGTGACGCTCGCGGGGAAAAGTTCTTAAACTTGACATTCGAACTAAATCTGATGTATTTGAAGGGGAAGTCCATTGTTCACCCTCAATAGGGATGGGGTTACGGTGGTGATTGTTGTGTTATTCAGTGTCATTGCTTTCACCTTGGATATTTGGCAAACTTTTAGGGGATTAACTTCTTCATTAGCAAAAAAAGGAGTAGATAATTACTACTATCAAGCTATATACCTTGTCAAAAAAGGTAAAAATCACTCATCTACTCATTTATAAACATGAAATTAACTAAAATATATACCGGAGCTAATCGCAATTCATTATTTTAAGGACCTTAAATCTGTCAATCAGGCCTATTGTCAATTAACTAAAAATCGCCACCTTTAAAGGGTATGAAAAAGATTATAAATAAAAAAGTTTCAGTTGTTGATAAGTCCTTTAATACAAAGGTAAGAACAGCCTTTGATGATAGAGAAAGACGAATGAAAGACATTGAAGGTCGCATTATTCATTCTGGTGTCATTGACCAATTAAAAAAAGTTAGAGCCAATTCTACAAACTCTAACGCCCCTACCAAATAATTCTAATACACTCGAGTATATGCCTTATCCTTATGCTCCAGGGTTCAGGACTGAATATAGTGAAACGTATGTTTTCCCCACAGACAATGGTTCATTTTATATTATTGAGTTTTATAAGGCATTAAACCATTTCAAAGACGGTGATGAAATTTTACTAAACTCAAAACTAGTATTTGAAATTGGAATTAAACGTCAATACCTAGAAAGCCCGAAATATTAATTTTTTTCTTTTACTTCTCCAAGAAAAAGATAGCTAAATGCATATTTACATTCCAGTACTAGGTGATTTCTGCATCGTTTTTATACTTAAAAGTTTATATTAAGTTGATATGTTTAGGCTGATCAGGAAGTTTAACATAAAAACCATATATGGTGAACCAATTACTTTCAGACCCAAAAAATTCAACAAGGGGCAGATCTACGGCGGATTGATATTCGGCCTGGGCTGGGGCCTTACCGGAGCATGCCCGGGTCCGTTGTTCGCCCAGGTAGGGATGGGCGCTACGGTGGTGATGGTTGTGTTGCTCAGTGCTCTCGCAGGCACTTGGGTATATGGCAGGTTTAGGGATAAACTTCCACATTAGTGGAAAACGGAGCAAATAAGGGCCTCCAGCCGGGGTACCAAATAAAAAAGCCTGATAGTGATTATCAGGCTTTTCTTCGTACCACGTACGGGAATCGAACCCGTGATTCCTCCGTGAAAGGGAGGCGTCTTAACCCCTTGACCAACGCGGCATATATCGTTTTGGGATTGCAAAAGTATGTTCTTTTTCGATATTTCCAAAAAAAATTTCGATAACCTAAATTTATATTGACTTTACTAGGTATTGATTGTAAATTCGCCTTCGATTTTTTCATACTCAAATCACGATGTAAAATGGGAACTACTCTCAAAATTGGTATTAATGGTTTCGGTCGTATTGGCCGTTTGGTATACCGCCAGATTTACAAAATGCCCGGCATTGATGTGGTAGCTATCAATGACCTCACCAGTCCGAAAGTGCTGGCGCATTTGCTGAAATATGATTCAGCGCAGGGTAGGTTTGATGCAGATGTTAAACATTCTGAAAACGCAATCAACGTGAACGGTGAAGATGTGAAGATATATGCACAGAAAGATCCGTCTCAGATTCCCTGGAAAGAACACGGTATTGATGTGGTAATCGAGAGCACCGGCTTCTTTGCTGACAAAGATAAAGCTGAAGCTCACATTAAAGCAGGCGCCAAAAGAGTAGTAATCTCCGCTCCCGCTACAGGCGATCTCAAAACTATCGTTTTCAACGTTAACCATGAAATATTGGATGGCAGCGAAACGATCATCTCCTGCGCTTCCTGCACGACCAACTGCCTGGCTCCAATGGCTCAGGTGCTCAACGATAAATTCGGCATCGCTGCAGGTCTGATGACAACTGTACACGCTTACACTAACGACCAGAACACACTGGATGCACCTCATGCAAAAGGTGATCTGCGTCGCGCTCGTGCTGCTGCTGCCAACATCGTTCCTAACAGCACCGGCGCCGCTAAAGCAATCGGCCTGGTACTCCCTGAACTGAAAGGTAAACTGGACGGTGGCGCTCAGCGTGTACCAACCATCACTGGTTCACTGACTGAACTGAACACCGTACTCAATAAAAAAGTAACCGTTGAGGAAATCAATGCAGCAATGAAAGCCGCTTCCAACGAGTCTTTCGGCTACACTGAAGATGAAATTGTAAGCTCCGATGTTATCGGTATGCACTTCGGCTCACTGTTCGACGCTACACAGACAAAAGTAGTTTCTGCCGGTGATCTGCAAATGGTGAAAACCGTTTCCTGGTACGATAACGAAATGAGCTACGTATCTCAGCTGGTTCGTACAGTTAAGTACTTCGCAGAACTGATCAGCAAATAATTATACTAAACTCCCGGCTCCGTCCGGGAGTTTATACTCTCCGCGGAACTACACCATAGCAGCAATATGCCAGACGAACTTTGGTTAAGATTTTGCTTTGTGCTGTTGCTCCGCGGTTTTTTTATTGTTAAAACCTTTCCTCTTCTAAATTTCCCGACATGAGTAAATTTTCTGACTATAACTTCAACGGCCGCAAAGTATTGATCCGCGTGGATTTCAACGTTCCCCTGAACGATAAGTTCGAAATCACAGACGATACACGCATGCGCGCTGCCGTGCCCACCATTAAAAAAATTCTGAAAGATGGTGGCGCAGTAATCCTGATGTCGCACCTTGGCCGCCCGAAAGACGGACCTACCGATAAATACTCTTTAAAGCACCTCGTGTATCACCTGATCTCCCTGCTGGATGGTACCACCGTTAAGTTTGCAACAGACTGCATTGGCCCCGTTGCTGAAAAAGCCGCCGCAGATCTGCAGATGGGTGAAGTACTGCTCCTCGAGAACCTCCGCTTCCACAAACAGGAAGAAAAAGGCGATGCCGCATTTGCAGAACAACTCGCCAAACTGGGTAACGTATACGTGAACGATGCATTTGGTACCGCTCACCGCGCGCATGCTTCTACTGCTGTAATCGCACAGTTCTTCGCTCTGGAGAACCGTATGTTTGGCCTCCTGATGGAAGCGGAAGTAAACAATGCCGGGAAAGTACTGAACAACGCAGAAGCGCCCTTCACCGCTATCCTTGGTGGCGCCAAAGTGAGCGACAAGATCCTCATCATTGAAACACTGATGGACCGCGCCAACAACATCATCATTGGTGGTGGTATGGCCTACACTTTCCTGAAAGCGCAGGGCAAAGAAATCGGTAACTCTCTCTGCGAAAATGATAAGCTGGATCTGGCTAACGAGCTGCTCATAAAAGCTAAAGACAAAGGCGTGCAGCTGATACTGCCGGTTGATTCCAATGCCGCCGATAAATTCGCTGAAGATGCTGCTACACAGATCGTTTCAAACGATAACATCCCTGCCGGCTGGATGGGCCTCGATATAGGACCTGAATCCGTAAAACTTTTCAGCCAGACAATCCTCAATTCCAGAACTATCCTCTGGAACGGACCAATGGGCGTGTTTGAAATGAAACCATTCCAGACAGGCACCAAAGGCGTAGCTGATGCGATCGTTATTGCAACCGAAAAAGGCGCTTTCTCCCTCGTTGGCGGCGGTGACTCCGTTGCGGCTGTTAACCAGTTCGGACTGGCCGGCAAAGTTAGCTACGTTTCCACCGGTGGCGGAGCTATGCTGGAATTCTTTGAAGGAAAAGAACTGCCAGGTATCGCAGCAATAAACCAGTAATTCCATGAGAACATTGTGATGATGATGGTAAAGGATAGAATCAATCATTCCGATCTCCTTCGCCACCATCATCACAATCACTATAAAACCCACTATCATGGCCAAACGCTTTCTGTGGTATCCCGCTATCATCGGTGTATTTGCAGCGCTGATATGGTTGATCCTCCACAAAGGACAATCCTTACCCCTCAACACGGGAGTAATTCCCTCCTCTCCCCAAAAACACTCTATCTCCCAGCTTTCCGCAGAATCATGGTGGCAATACCTTGAGAACCTGCGGCATCCGCTGAGCCTTTTGTTGCTGCAGATTGTTGTAATCACGCTTGCTGCCAGAGGAGCAGGAATACTGGCCAATAAAGTAAGGCAGCCAGCTGTTGTGGGAGAGATCATTGCCGGCGTATTGCTGGGGCCTTCCCTGTTAGGATGGGTAGCGCCCTCATTCTCCGCCTTTCTCTTTCCCGCAGACTCACTGAAGAACCTGCAATTCCTCAGCCAGATAGGTCTTGCCTTCTTTATGTTCATTGTGGGTATGGAACTGGATCTTAGCAAAATCCGGAACAAAGCGCACGATGCGGTAATGATCAGTCATGCCAGTATCATTATTCCTTTCTTCCTGGGCGTATGGCTGGCTTACTTTCTCTTCACCAGCTTCGCCCCCGCTGGTATCAGCTTCTTGTCTTTCGCCCTCTTTATGGGCATCGCAATGAGTGTTACCGCCTTTCCGGTATTGGCGCGCATTGTACAGGAAAGAAAACTGACAGGAACGCCACTGGGTACAATGGCCATTACCTGCGCAGCTGCAGATGATATTACAGCCTGGTGCATACTCGCCGTTGTAGTGGCCATTGTAAATGCAGGCGGTGTACTAAGTGCACTGATCACCATTATCCTTGCTATTGTTTTCGTAGCGATAATGCTGCTGGCTGTACGTCCCTGGCTGAACAGAATGATCAATCGCTATCTCGCCAGAAACAAACAGAAAGCAGCCATTTCATTGGTGTTCCTCCTCTTACTCATGGCTGCATGGGTAGCCGAAGTAATAGGAATCCACGCCTTATTCGGGGCCTTCCTCGTTGGTGTGATAATGCCTGCCAAAGCAGATATTAAACAACTGCTCACTGACAAACTCGAAGATGTAAGCGTGCTGTTATTATTGCCGATCTTCTTTGCCTTTACCGGTCTGAGAACACATATCGGCCTCCTGAACCAGGGCCATTTATGGATTGTATTCGGTATGATCATGTTGGTAGCTGTGTCCGGGAAATTTGGTGGCAGTGCAGTTACTGCCCGCTTAATGGGACAAACATGGCGACAATCATTATCTATCGGTGCACTGATGAATACCCGCGGATTAATGGAGCTGGTAGTATTGAATATCGGTTATGACCTGGGTGTATTGTCTCCCGAAATATTCGCGATGCTGGTGCTCATGGCACTTACCACCACCTTTATGACAGGACCGTTGCTCGATATACTTGCCTGGAGCGAACATAAAAAAGGTATGCTGACAGCATAAATGAATTACAATCAGTATAAAATAAAAAACCGGATCTGTATAATGCAGATCCGGTTTTTTACTTTATATCGAAGAAGTTATTTTCTTTTTGATGATTTCTTCTTGGTCTTAGCAGCAGTATGTTTCTTTCCTGTGCTGTGCTTTCTTGAAGCATGATGTTTTTTTGCAGAACTGTGAGCTTTTTTTGCGGTAGTAGCTTTCTCAGCAGGTACTTTCGCCGGAGGTGGGAATTTGGATTTATCCACACCGGTTACTTTATCATCCAGGGTCATTTGCACAGACTCTTTCAGAATTTCATCCTTCTGCGCCAGGAACTGCTTCATCTTATCCTTGGGAACACGCAGATCATAATTATTCTCAGGACTGCTCATTGCCTTCGCAAAACCAGGATTATAGCGGTCCAGCTGCATTACTTGCATATCCAGCACTTTCGCAATAGCTTCCAGTCTGTATTTGCCGGTAACGTTGATCTCCACAGAATTGTAGATCTCATCTTCTGTGAGCGGGCCTCTCGCAACAGGTGCAGCGCTGAAAGTGGCGTTGGTACTGAAGTTGCCCGCGCCGGTGTTTTCATTGCCGGAAGTAGCCACTACCTCGTCGTTGCTTACACCGAAGAAGTTATTGAACCTGTCGAGGATATAACCAGTAGCGATGAATTTATATACATGGTTCCTGGATTCAGCAGGCAGGAAATACTGCATGCCCCAGAAATCTTCGCGGCCACTGGCTTTCATAGCGCGTTGCACGCCGCCCGGACCACAGTTGTATGCAGCTACCACCAGAAGCCAGTCACCGAACTGATCGTAGAGCTGATTCAGGTATTGTGCTGCTGCAAGTGTAGATTTATAGAAGTCTTTCCTTTCGTCCACTTTGCGGCCAACGCTGAGACCGAAAATACGTGCGGTACCGGCCATAAACTGCCACGCACCTACAGCGCCCACTCTCGAGCGGGCATTGGTATTAAAGCTGGATTCGATCACGGCCAGGTATTTCATTTCCTCAGGGATACCGTGCTCACGGAATACCTTTTCTACCATGGCGAAATAAGGCTGACCTCTTTCGATCATGATCTGGAGATGCTGACTGTAACGGGTCGCATAATTGCTTACATAACCTGCAACGAGGTTATTGTTAATCTGCTCGTACACTTTGGCGTTGCGGATAGTGTTAGGCAGGCTTTGCGCTGCTTTCTTCACGGCTACAGTCGTAGGTGTAGGCTGTACAGAATCTTTAGGCAGGCGCACCTTATGATTCAGCTTTAGTACAGTTGTGTCAGGCGCTCCTGCGGGAAACACCATCTCTTTAGGTACGCCGTTGCTACCCATCACATTCACACTCCCTAAACTTAATGCCGGCAACAGCAATAGTAAAAAGACTTTTCTCATACAATTTATTTTAAACAATCGTGGCCCGTTCCATTGCCATCACCTGATGGGCAATATTCAACAAGGCCGCTTCGTCAAACTTCTTTGCTATGATCTGTATTCCATAAGGCATCCCATTCGAATGCTTATTCAAGGGCACGGAAATAGCCGGAACCCCTGCCAGATTCGCCAGTACCGTATAAATATCAGCCAGGTACATGGCTATGGGGTCATCTGTTTTCTCCCCGATTTTAAATGCTGTAGACGGCACCGTTGGCATAAGGATGGCGTCGTATTCGTCTAGTATCTCGTTAAGTTTGTCTGTGACTAGTCTTCTAACCTGTTGTGCCTTAGTATAATATGCGTCATAGTACCCGGAACTGAGCACAAATGTCCCCAGTAAGATACGACGTTTTACTTCTTTACCAAATCCTTCTGACCTGCTTTTTTTGTAAAAATCTGTCAGATCAAGGTCTTTCGCCCCCGTTCTGTGACCAAATTTTACCCCATCATAGCGGGAAAGATTGGAAGATGCTTCAGCCGTTGTCAGCACATAATAAGCCGGTACAATGTAATCCAGATACTCAAAACTACGGCCTGTAACCGAATGGCCGGCTGACAACAAATTTTCAAAGAAATCAATGTACCCCTCCTTCATCTCAGTATCCAGCCCGTCATGGTACAAAGCATCCCTTAAATACGCAAATTTAAAGGATTTATTGTGCTTAAGATCACTTTGATAGTCTGCTACCTCCTTTTGGGAAGCAGTGCTATCAAATTCATCTGGCCCTGCAATCACCTGCAAAACAGCAGCCACATCCGCAATATCCCTGCCAAAAATACCTATCTGATCGAATGAAGAAGCATAGGCAATAAGCCCATACCGCGAAATACGACCATAAGTAGGTTTAAGGCCTATAATACCACAGAAATCCGCCGGCTGACGCACAGAACCTCCCGTATCACTACCCAGGCTGACCTGGCATAAATCCGCCTGTACAGCTACAGCCGACCCACCTGATGAACCGCCGGGAACACGGGTAGTATCCAGGGCATTCAGGGTAGGCCCAAATGCAGAATTCTCATTGGTTGACCCCATCGCAAATTCATCACAATTGAGATTACCAATGATAATAGCATCCTCCGCCAGCAGTCTTTCAACTGCAGTGGCAGAAAACAAAGATGTGAACCCTTCCAGCATACGGGAAGCGGCATTCACTTTATGTCCCTTATAGCAGATTACATCTTTAATACCTACTACCACACCGGCGAGAGCACCTACATGCTGTCCGCTCCTGATACGCTCATCAAGCTCCCGCGCCTTTTCCAGCGCTTCTTCTTCAAATACTTCCAGGTAGGCATTCAAATGTTTCAGCTCAGCTATACGGTTCAGGTAATAACTTACTCGCTCCGTACAGCTTGTACTGCCCGCGTATAATGCTTTTTGAAAAGTAATTATACTGCTGAATTCAGTCAAAGCCAAACCAGTTAAAAATTTATCAGACAAAAATAGGTAATGCTTCCATCACAGAAGCTTCACCAGGTTATGCGTTATGGTGTGCATCGGTAGTACCAGATGCCTGCGTGTCTGTTGTAGATGGCTGTACAGGTTTGTCGCGAAGTCCTTCTTCAATCTCCTGACGCACGTTATTCTTTGCGTCATTGAACTCACGAATACCTTTACCCAGTCCACGCATCAACTCAGGGATCTTCTTACCTCCAAACAGCAATAATACCACTACGGCAATTAACAGTAATTCAGACATGCCAATATCCTGGAGAATTAATAATGATGATTTTGCAAAAAAAGCGGTCATCTTCACAATATTTGTTAAACGTTATCAACAATAAGTGGACAAAGATAACTTATAAAATCCGCTTTTTCACCGCATCCTCCCTCCCAGGTTGTAGTTTTAATGCCATTTTAACGACACGAAAAAAGCGGAACCGGTAAGGCCCCGCTTATTACTAATTTCCCTGTATTTATACTAAACCCTTTTTTCCTTAATACGGGCTGCTTTACCAGCACGCTCACGCAGGTAGTACAGTCTTGCTCTTCTCACTTTACCTACCTTGTTCAACACGATACCATCGATGTTAGGAGAATAAAGTGGGAATAACCTTTCCACACCAATACCGTCAGAAATTTTTCTAACTGTGAAAGATGCAGTAAACCCTGTACCCTGGATTTTCACCACATCACCTTTAAAGGACTGAATCCTTTCTTTATTACCTTCCACGATTTTATAGTTGACAGTGACGTTGTCGCCTGCTTTAAACTTCGGGTACTGTTTTTTAGCTGTCAGTTGTTCGTGAACAAACGAAATTGCGTTCATCTTTCAAATATTTATGGGAGTGCAAAAGTAAAACAAGAAACGGCATTTACCAAATTAAATAGCATTAAATCTCGAAAATATCTGGTATTGCCATTTCTTTAATTTCTAAATAACTAATTTACAATAAGTCAGGCCTTCTCTCTTTAGTCCTGTCCAAAGCCTGCTGATGACGCCAGTCCTCGATCTTTTTGTGATCACCGCTAAGCAGCACATCTGGCACCTTCCAGCCCCTGAATTCAACCGGCCGGGTATATACCGGCGGCGCCAGCAAATTGTCCTGGAAAGAATCAAATAATGCGCTGGTCTCGTCATTCAGCACCCCAGGCAACAACCGCCCGATCGCATCCACGAGCACAGCCGCTCCCAGTTCCCCGCCAGACAGTACATAATCACCAATAGAGATCTCCTTCGTAATGAAATGATCCCTGATCCGCTGGTCAATTCCCTTGTAATGACCACAAAGCATCAGCAGGTTGCCCTTCATTGACAATTGATTGGCCATCCGCTGGTTCAGCGTTTCACCATCAGGCGTCAGGTATATGATCTCATCATACTTCACCTGGGCCTGCAACGATTCAATAGCATTCACAACAGGCTCCAGCATCATCACCATACCTGCTCCACCGCCAAACTGGTAATCGTCTACCTGGCTATGCTTCAGGTTAGAGTATTGCCGCAAAGGATGCACATGCACCTCCAACAAGCCTTTAGCCTGCGCCCGCTTCATAATGGAATGTGAAAGCGGACTTTCCAGCAATTCCGGCAATACGGTAATGATATCTATACGCATGATCAAAAAAGTATTTAGTAGTTCAGGAGCAGCCTCTGCTACCCTTCTGTGTACAACTCTACCAGTCCTTCCGGCAGATTCAGGTGTACCACCTGTTTTTTCTTGTCCATCTTCACGAGCGATTGCTCATTAATCGGTAACAACGCCTCTTTTCCCTTGATCTGCACCTTCACCAACACCTGCATTGGCATCTCAATCACCTCCTCCACAACACCCAGTACACCATGATGCTCATCTTCCACGGTATAACCCAGTAGCGCCAGCGGAGCCGATGATGCCGTCTGCTCCTTGAAATCTTCTTCTGTCAGGTATACCTGCGCAGGAAGTAAACGCTGAGCAGCTTCCTTCGACTCAATGCCCTCCAGGCGGATATACACATGTTCCGCATCTTTAACGGTCACCTGCTGCAGGAAATAGGGAATAAAACTGTTTTTCCGCTCCTCCAGGAAGATGGCAGTAACGCCCTTCAGCGCCGACCGCTTTCCCAAACTGTGCTTCACCAGCAGCTCTCCCTGCAAACCATGCGAGGAGGCTAGCTTTCCTATACTGAAATAATTGGCCATTTTTGAATGTGAATAGCTGATAATTAAAAAAGGAAATATTCGCAACCGCAAATATTTCCTTTTTCAGGTATTGTTAAAACGTTGCCGTTTTATGCTTCTGTACCTTCTCCGGCTTCGTTAGCAGGAGCAGCAGGAGTATCTTCTACCTTTCTAACGATAGGAGCAGCTATTTTAGCTTTCCTGTGACCGTCACGGCGAGCAGATACCTTTTGCTCATGTTCAGCCTGCCATTGTGCAAACTTCTGATAAGCTGTAGGCTCGTCGAACAGATTCAATGTAACACCTCTTAACAGGTGTTTCAGATACAATACACCTTTGAAAGACAAGATCCTTCTAACAGTATCGGTAGGCTGTGCACCTTTCTGCAACCAACGCAATGCTTTTTCAGTATCGATGTTGATGGAAGCCGGAACTGTTAATGGATTGTAAGTACCGATTTTCTGGATGAATTTACCATCCCTTGGAGCGCGAGCGTCGGCTACTACGATAAAATAGAAAGGCCTCTTCTTTGCGCCATGTCTCTGCAGTCTGATTTTTACTGGCATAAATAAGTCGAGTTATTTTTTGCGAGTTAGGAAATATTGTTTAGTTAATTAGGGATGCAAATGTAATCCCTAAATTGATATTTGCAAAATAAATTTATCGGATATTTATCGTACTAATCCTTTCAACCCCTTACCGCCACCACCAAACTTATTCATCATTTTCATCATCTGTCTCATCTGCTCAAACTGCTTCATGAACTGATTCACATCCTGGATCTCCTTTCCACAACCCTTCGCAATGCGTTTACGGCGGCTGCCATCAATCAGATCAGGGTTACCCCGCTCTTCAGGTGTCATGGAATTAATCATAGCTTCAATGCCCTTGAAAGCATCGTCGCTGATATCCAGATCCTTCACCGCCTTACCCACTCCAGGAATCATACCCATCAGATCTTTCAGGTTACCCATTTTCTTGATCTGCTGCAGCTGCTCCTTGAAGTCATCAAAATCAAACTGGTTCTGACGGATCTTCTTTTCCAGCTTTTTCGCCTGCTCCTCATTGAACTGCGCCTGCGCACGCTCTACCAGGGTAGTGATATCACCCATACCCAGAATACGCTGTGCCATACGCTCAGGATAGAATACATCAAGTGTATCCATCTTCTCGCCCATACTCACAAACTTGATGGGCTTTTCCACCGTGTACCTGATAGTCAGAGCAGCACCACCACGGGTATCACCATCCAGCTTGGTTAACACCACACCACTGAAATCGAGACGCTCGTTAAAGGCCTTGGCAGTGTTCACCGCATCCTGACCTGTCATGGAATCCACCACAAACAAAATCTCCTGTGGCTTTACAGCCGCTTTCACATTGGCCACCTCAGTCATCATCACCTCATCCACAGCCAGACGGCCCGCAGTATCTATGATGATAACGTTGTTGCCGTTTGATTTAGCATGTTTGATCGCATTTTCTGCGATTTGCACGGCATTTTTATTTTCAGGCTCGCTGTACACCTCCACGCCTATCTGCTCACCCAACACCTTCAGCTGATCAATAGCCGCAGGACGGTAAATATCAGCCGCTACCAGCAAGGGCTTCTTACTTCTCTTAGACTTGAGGAAATTAGCCAGCTTACCGGAAAACGTCGTTTTACCAGAACCCTGTAACCCCGCAATCAGGATTACAGATGGATTGGTTTTAATATCGATCTCTGATTCAGTACCTCCCATCAGCTCAGCCAGCTCGTCTTTCACGATCTTCACCATCAACTGACCAGGAGAAATGGAAGTTAATACCTTTTCTCCCAGAGCTTTGTCCTTTACCTTATCAGTAAATTCCTTTGCTATTTTATAGTTCACATCGGCATCCACCAGCGCCCGGCGGATCTCCTTTACTGTGGTCGCAATATTTATTTCGGAGATACGGCCTTCACCTTTAAGCTGCTTAAACGCGGAATCAAGCCTCTCTGATAATGATTCAAACATTGTCGGTAATTTAAAACGGACTGCAAAAGTACTATGATTTATTTGATTTTTGCGATTTATGTGATCGGGATCTTGCAGGAGAATACCGGCTAGGTAACCAGGAAGGAAATAAAAATTAAAGACCCACCCAGTAATGCAACCGGGTGGGTCTTTCGACTTTATTACAACTAAGTTTAATCAATACAATCTTTTATTCTCCCCATCAGGACAATCACACAAATCAATCCCATCAACAGCCTAACCGAGGTAGTTTCTCAGCAGCTTGCTGCGGGAAGTAGTTCTCAGCTTGGTGATCGCCTTATCTTTGATCTGGCGCACACGTTCACGGGTGAGACCAAATTTCTCCCCGATATCCTCCAGCGACATAGGATGTTCCACGGCAATACCGAAATACAGCATGATCACATCTTTCTGGCGGTCTGTCAGCGTAGAGAGGGAGCGCTCAATTTCGCGGCGGAGAGAATCATGATGATCCAACTCCTCATCAGCACTGACTGCGTTCGGATTCTCAAGCACATCCAGCAGAGAGTTATCTTCTCCATCGATAAAAGGCGCATCCATCGAAACGTGACGGGCCGCAACACCCAGTGTAGCCTCCACCTCATCTGTATTGATTTCCAGAATAGTGGCCAGTTCATCGGGAGATGGCTCTCTTTCAAACTCCTGTTCCAGCTGTGAATACGCCTTGCTGATCTTATTGCTCAACCCCACTTTGTTAAGAGGAAGGCGAACAATCCTGGACTGTTCAGCCAAAGCCTGCAAAATAGACTGGCGGATCCACCACACCGCGTAGGAGATAAATTTAAAACCGCGCGTTTCATCAAAACGTTGAGCAGCTTTAATTAACCCCAGGTTGCCCTCGTTGATCAGGTCACTGAGCGACAGACCCTGGTTCTGATACTGTTTGGCAACGGATACCACAAAGCGAAGGTTAGCCTTAGTGAGCTTTTCCAATGCTCTCTGATCGCCCTGCTTAATCCGGATGGCGAGGTTTACTTCCTCTTCCGGCGTAATTAAATCCACTTTCCCAATCTCCTGCAAATACTTTTCGAGGGACTGAGATTCCCTGTTGGTAATGGATTTAGTGATTTTGAGTTGGCGCATTGACATAAGAGTCGGAACAGTTACAGGTTAAGAAAAAGTTAAGATTTGATGAATGCCTGACAAAAATAACTTTTTTTAGACGCTAACCAAAAAAAATCTGTCGTTTTTAAATCATTTCCAAACAAAATCGATTGAGAGTTACGAGCTTGTAATTTTTTTAGGAAAATGGCCACTGTCACCGTTAAATGGGTAGTTTACCATATGTATTTTTTTAACATTATTTATATTGATAATATATACTTATAAAATAATCTGTTGGTCATTTGTAAGATTAATTAAAAAAAAACCGTAAATTATTTTGATAGAATAAAATATTTTCTATAATTGCAACTGGATGATATTGATTTACTAATTATTTGAGAGATGTCTAAGAAAGTGCTTTATGAGCTGGAGTTTCCGGTTAGATGCTCGCCCGGTATCCTGTATGAGTTCTTATCTACACCGGCCGGGCTGCAGGAATGGTTTGCCGACAAAGTAGATTTCAGGGATAATGTTTTTTCTTTCTCATGGAACGGCACTTCTGAAGAAGCAGAGATCCTGGAACAGGAAGAGGATGAATTTATCAGGTTACACTGGGTAAACTCTCCAAAAGAAGAATACTTCGAGTTCCGTATACAGATCTCCGAAGTAACAAACATGACCATTCTGGTAGTTAAAGATTTTGCTGAAAAGAAAGAAATCACTGATCAGAGCCAATTATGGGACTCACAGGTGAAAGATCTCTTCCATCGCATCGGTAACTAAAACCGGCCTTCATTGTTCAACAGGTTAAGCAAGGCAGCATAAGCCGTCACTATTTCATTGATCACTTCTCCCCAATGCTCCAGTGTAAAAGGTTTTGCCAGCTTTACAAAGCTATGCCGTCCTACTTGTAACTTCCAGTCTTCGTCACTCATACTGGCTATGGGCTGGTAATTTCCCTCTTCAAAGTCGTGCTCCCACGGGTCTTCAGGCAAATACACCTGGAAGCCGGCATCGGCAAGTTTCGTATAGCCATTTGCGAGAATGGCGCCGAAACGCTCCTTTATACTTCCCGCCAGGTGCAGGGTACAGCTAAAGTAATGCCCCCACCAGAACATACTCCTGAACGCAAACACAGCATCTTTGCTGAAATACCGGGGATAATCCAGCATTACCCAGGGTAGCTGTTTATACTGCTCTCCCTTCGAAATCTTAGGCCCCTGCTGCAACCACTCCGGTTCAAACGGGAAATCCAAACTGCGGTCATATGCAGCAAGCGCTTCCTGTAACCGCCCCATCAACACCATCACTTTCTCAATAGCACTGTTCTTCAATCTTATAAATTCCGGGCTGTACACAATAGCCGCTTCTTCCTCCGTCAGATAAAAATTTTCCATATAATTTAACGGTATTTTCAGGCGCTGCTGACCGCTCCTTTGTGAAATCATACTAACTTTACAAATATTTGGAAATTTCAGCACATCCGGAATACCGGACATCCATGACCGAAAAATATTCATAATCAGGCATTATCAGTGAAAAAACTCGACAAACTCATTATAAAAACGTTCCTGGGTCCGTTTGTGGCCACCTTCTTTGTAACCCTGTTCGTACTGGTGATGCAGTTCCTCTGGAAGTACGTCGACGATCTGGTGGGAAAGGGCCTGGACACAGGCGTAATTATTCAGCTGATCGCCTATACCAGTGCCACTCTGGTAACCCTCGCGCTGCCCCTCGCAGTACTCCTTTCCTCCATCATGACCTTCGGCAACCTGGGCGAGAGCTTTGAGCTGGTAGCCCTGAAATCATCCGGCATATCCCTGCTGCGCTTCATCCGTCCACTACTGTTCGTATGTTCCATTATCGGGGTACTGGCCTTCCTGTTTGCCAACTACGTGATTCCTGTAGCCAACCTGCAGGCCAAGTCCCTCCTCTACGATATTACCAATTCCAAACCAGCGTTCAATATCAAGGCAGGCGTATTCTACCGCGATATCCCCGGCTATACGATTAAGGTAGCACAGAAAGATAAAGACAACCAGACCATCCACCAGGTAATGATCTTCGACTACCAGTCAGGTGGCGGAGAAAAAATCATCCTCGCTGAAAAAGGACAAATGGTACTCACCGCCAATAAGCGTTTCCTGTACTTTATCCTGGACAACGGATGGCGCTATGAAGAAAGAGGTAACCGCGGCTACACCGTGCCCGGTGACATGATACGGCTGGGTTTCAAAAAATACAGCAAAGCATTTGATCTCAGCTCCTTTGCCTTCAACAGGCTGAACATGGACCTCTTTGCGTCCAATCAGCAGATGCTGAACATCCGTCAGCTGGATGTTGCGATCGACTCACTAAAGAAAGTGGAAAAACAGTTCAGCAAAACAATTAATGCCTATGTAAGCGTTCGCTTTCCCTTTACACGCTGGAAAGATACCGGCTGGGTAACAAGCGCACCACCACTGAAAGAAAAGAACTTTGCCGCCATCATCCCGGATAAGAGCCGTCGTAGCGTGTTGGAGCGGGCTGAACAAAACGTGCGCGAAACACAAAGCGCATTGGAAACCCCTACCAAAGAGTTTGAAGACAAACACGCCGTTATGCTGCTGCACAAAGTAGAATGGCAGCGTAAATTCACCCTGGCTGCAGCCTGCGTAGTAATGTTCCTGATAGGCGCGCCACTTGGATCCATCATCCGCAAGGGCGGACTCGGTACACCCCTCGTATTTGCAGTGATCTTCTTTGTGATCTTTAATATATTTTTCATGATAGGTGAAAAAATGGCAAGAAGCGGCGTTATGTACACCTGGTCGGGCATGTGGCTCTCCAATATTGTCTTGCTGCCGATTGCTGCATTTTTAATCTACAAAGCGATGAATGATTCTCAGTTATTCAACAAAGAATTTTATTTTCGCATTATTCAGAACGTTAGAAAGTTCTTAAGAAGATTTAAAAAACAACCTACAATTTAAAACGTACAGACTTTGAAAACGCTGTTTACACTGTTCAGAAAGAACTCATTATTCTTTCTGCCCTTTCTGCTATGGATCATAGTAGGAGGAGTATTATTGGCAACGTACAGTCAAAGAGAACTGTTTTTAGGCATCAACGGAGAACACTCCGCAATCGGAGATGTGCTGATCACTGGGATTACTTATCTCGGAGATGGCATCATGTTCGGGATCATCCTGATATTGATGCTGATTATGCAGAAGTTCAGGCTTTTCTTTATCGGACTGGCAACATTTTTATTGGCTGCTATTATAGTACAGATAGCAAAACATTATTTCAATGCACCCAGGCCCATCGCCTATTTTGGCGATGAAACCGCATTGGTGCATACCGTGAAATGGGTAACCGTGCACAGCAGCTGCAGTTTCCCGTCCGGTCACTCTACCGTAGCATTCGGCATGTTCAGCTTCCTGGCAATTATCATACGCAATAAAAAGCTTGGTTTATTGTTTATAGGATTAGCACTGCTGGCAGCATATTCCCGCATCTACCTGGCACAGCACTTTTTTGCTGATGTATACGTAGGTAGTATCTTAGGTACCTTGTGTACTGTTATCGTTTGTGGTTTTTTCAAATTCCGTGACTCCACAGAATCACCGGAATTATGCACAGAAGCTATCCTGAAGGCCAACGCGAGCCTTTAGTAAAATAAATTTAAATTGGATCACGGACTATGGTCTGTGGGGTTCTCATAAAAGACACCGCACAGATCATAGTCTTTTCTTTTTTAAACGGACCAAGGCATGAAATACCTGTTGATAGCCATAGCAGCTGCATTGTTGTTCATCCCTTTTCTGGGCAGCGTGCACCTGTTTGAATGGGATGAAATAAACTTTGCGGAAGCGGCCCGCGAGATGATCGTCAGCCATAACTACAGCCAGGTTCAGATTGGTTTCCAGCCCTTCTGGGAAAAGCCCCCGTTATTTATCTGGATGCAGGCAGGCAGTATGCTGTTGTTTGGTGTGAGTGATTTTGCAGCCCGCTTTCCCAATGCTCTCATAGGCATCGCCACATTAGTAAGCCTGTTTGCCATAGGTAAAAAACTGGCAGACGACCGCCTCGGACTCTGGTGGGTGCTGATATATGCCGGCTCCTGGCTACCCCACTTCTACTTCAAATCAGGTATTATTGACCCGGCTTTCAATTACTTTATTTTCCTCTCTGTCTATTTTGCCTATCGTATTGCCTGGCACAGGAAGCCATCCCGTATGGCCGTTTTCAGTGGCATCTTCCTTGGCCTTGCTGTGCTCACCAAAGGACCTGTAGCTATACTGGTAGCATTGCTTACATTACTGGTATACTGGCTGTGGAATAAAGGCAGGATCACTATCCGTTTTCTTCATATCGGTCTTATTGCACTATGTGCTATTATTACCACCTCTCTTTGGTTTGGTTATGAAATAACCGCGCATGGCTGGCGGTTCGTGAACGAATTTGTAGTTTACCAGGTAAGACTGCTTACTACGGCTGATGCTGGACATGACGGACCTTTTTACTATCACTGGGTAGTGTTGCTACTGGGCTGCTTCCCTGCCAGCATCTTCCTGTTTACTTATTTCCAGGGAAAAAGAAAATCCATCTATCATAGACACCAGGCAGCAGAAGTAAGAGATTTCAGGGTATGGATGTGGATGTTATGCTGGGTAATACTGATTCTTTTCTCCATCGTAAAAACCAAAATTGTTCATTACTCTTCAGGCTGTTACCTCCCGTTATCGTTCCTTGCAGCCTACCAGGTATACCGCATCTCAGAAGGAAGGCTGCGCCTGCAAGGCTGGACCATTACACTGTTGCTGATCACAGGACTCCTACTGGGAACTGCCATCACACTACTGCCGGTTGCGGGTATTTATGTCCATAAGCTGATCCCCCTTATTGGTGATAAATTTGCCGCCGCCAACCTGCAGGCACAGGTGAGCTGGTCGGCAACGGAAATATGCTACGGTATTGGTTATACGCTATTGATCATCATCTGCACCGTGATGCTATACAGGCAAAAGATCACCAATGGCCTCATTGGCCTGTTCACAGGTACCATCATCACCATACAGCTCACCATTGTACACTTCACTCCCAAGATAGAACGCTATTCCCAGGGCGCAGTCATAGACTTTTTTATTTCTCTGCAAGGCAGGGATGTATATGTGAAAACGTTGGGGTATCACAGTTACGGCCAGTATTATTATTCGAGGATGCAGCCGCCGGGAAATAAGCATTACTACAATACCGGCTGGCTCCTGAAGGGGGCTGTGGACAAACCTGTCTATTTCGTCAGCCGTAATACCGATAGCGGGATATACCGGCAGAATCCGGACCTGGAAGTGATCGGAGAAAAAAATGGATATGTATTTTTTAAACGGAAATAACCGGGGCTGACCCAAAGGTTTCTCGCCAAGGAGCATAAGGAGCAAAGAGCGCAAAAATTTTTTTAAGCTTAATAAGACTTTTTAGCAGTCCCCAACAATATTTACAAGCTGTCAAACAGCTCTTGGCTAACTTAAAAAATTCTTTGCGCTCTTTGCTCCTTGGCGAGAAACCAATTATGCATTATTAAAACGCTTCTCCACTTCAGCCCAGTTAACAACATTCCAGAAAGCATTGATATAATCCGGACGTTTATTCTGGTACTTCAGGTAGTAGGCATGTTCCCACACATCTATACCCAGAATAGGCGAGCCCTTTTCCTTTACAATATTATGCATCAGGGGATTGTCCTGGTTAGGGGTATTGATAACGCTCAGTTTCTTGTCGGGAGTAACGATGAGCCAGGCCCAACCAGAGCCGAACTGGGTCTTGGCAGCATCGTTGAATTTCTGCTGAAATTGTTCCCAGGTACCGAAATTATTACTTATTGCTGCTTTTATTTTCTCAGATGGCGTAGTTTTGTTGGGAGTCATTAAAGTCCAGAAAAGGGAGTGGTTATAATGTCCGCCACCATTATTTCGTATAGCCTTGTCTTTTTCTGTTACTTTGTGTAAAATTTCTTCCAGTGAAAGAGTGGCGAACGGCGTTCCGTTTACCGCTTCATTCAGGTTCTTTACATATGCACCATGATGTTTGTCATGATGGATTTCCATTGTCAGCTTATCAATATGAGGCTCGAGGGCTTCATATGCATATGCAAGGGCTGGTACTACGAATGGTGCTTTAGGATCTCCCAGGCTGGTTTTCACGGGCGAAGCGGCTGCGGCCAGGTTTCCGATCGGGCCGCTTAACGCAGCTACTCCGGCAAGGCCGGTAAGCTTAATAAATTCTCTCTTGTTCATATTGCAAGGATTGAAATGGTTTAAATCGAGACGGATACAAATCTAAATGTAAACGGATAAAAAAGTAGCAAATTTTACACCAGTACTAAACGGATATTACATCCGTATGTTATTTGCAGATGTCTATTTTATTGACAACCAATAAGACAGAAGGATCACTGCATACAATTATTCAAAAAAGGGAGCCGGGTTTATGGATAATTATAGAAATAATACTATTTTACCATTACCTTCATGTGAAGATGTTTAGCTTTAATTTTTGTCAACAATGGAATTATCCCTGGAGATGCAAACTGCGGAGATATAGCTGTGATCCCTGTAACTTTTGCCAACACTTTAACTATGCAGAGTTTGATGATTATGTTATGATTATGGGGTTAAATTATTTCTCTTTTAAACATTGTTAACATAATCAGTGCTATATAAACAGGAAGGGATAATTCTCTACCCTGTTGTGATTCAAAGTTTATTTTTAAAGCATCCCCATACATGCTTAAGGTAAGAGTATTTAAGGCGATAGAGTATCCAGAGGAGTGTTTGCAATACATTGCAGGTCACCGTAAAGTGCTGGAGGCTTATGGCGTAACCAAAGTTACGTCCGCTAATGTGGATTGGATGTATGAGCCTTATACGTATATTATTACCGTTAGCAATGATGATTATACTAAAATGTACGGAGGCTGCAGGATTCAATTGGCAGGGGGTAGTGTGCCTTTGCCGATCGAGTCAGCCATTAATACAATGGACCCGCGGATCTTTGATATTGTGAAAGACCTCGCAGCAGCGGGAGGTACCGGCGAATTCTGCGGATTGTGGAATTCCCGCGAAGTAGCAGGCTGGGGCATCGGAAGCATTGTGCTCTTCAGAGTGGTAAATGCAGTATTAAACCAGCTTCCCATTACCACATTCCTGGGCTTTTGCGCCCAGACCACATTCAGAAACAGTATCAGAACCGGATACCAGATCATGACCAATATAGGCAACCAGGGCACCTTTTATTACCCAAAGGAAGACCTGATTGCCACCGCTCTTGTGTTGAAAGATCCACATGAGCTCAAAAGTGCCCATCCCGAAGACAGGGAAAGGATGATGAGCCTCCGACATAACCCTGTACAGACGATGATAGAAAAAGGTCCTAAAGGCGAAATGCAGGTCGACTACGACCTGCGGATCATGTCAGCAGCCACCAGCGATCTGCCGCTTTTACGAAAGCTTTAAACAGAAGAAAGATGAATCAAACGATTACAAATGCGCTAAAGAACAGCAACCAATCTAAAGACGAACGTACAGTAAGCTTCTACAGATTACAGGACCCTGAACAATTATCCGCCTTCACTTTGTTGTTACAGCAACATCCCGGGATAAAAATATCCGATGAATTAACATGCCAGCTGTTAGAACTCATTAAATCAAGACATCCCACTGAAAGACTGACCGATGACGCCCTGGAACAAATGGTGGCCGCCCATCTTGGCGATACGCCGGCCGAAGCCTACGGCGTCTGGGTATACTACCCCTGGTCTTCCCGTATGGTACACCTCCTCGATGAAACCGAATTCATTGAATTACGCACCAGCCGGAATAAACAAAAAATAACCACTGCGGAGAGAGAACAACTCCAAACCCGTAAAATAGGCGTTATTGGCCTGTCCGTAGGACAGTCAGTAGCCATCGCCCTGGCTATAGAACGGCTTTGCGGCGAACTTCGTATAGCCGACTTCGATAGGCTGGAACTCAGCAACATGAACCGCGTCCGGACCAGCGTACATACAATCGGTATACTAAAAACAGTGATGGTGGCCAGGGAAATCGCCGAAATTGATCCTTTTCTCCCCGTCATCTGTTATGATAGTGGTATCACGGAAAATAATATAAATGATTTTCTTATAAACGGCGGAAAACTGGATATATTAGTAGAAGAATGCGACAGCCTCGACATCAAAATACTGAGCAGGCTCAAAGCCCGGGAGCTACGCATTCCTGTAGTAATGGACACCAGCGACCGCGGCATGATAGATGTAGAACGATTTGACCTGAACCCGGACAGACCTATCCTGCACGGCCGCATTCCTGATGAAGTTACGCCCGAAGTGATACGGAACATGCAGGGCCCTGAAAGAATGCAGATGGTAGACCGGATTGTGGATATTAAGTCACTGTCCTCCAAAATGCAGGCATCACTCCAGGAAATTGGTAAAACCATCAGCACCTGGCCACAGCTCTCCTCCGCTGTAATGCTCGGAGGCGCCGCTATAGCCCATGTGTGCCGGGAAATAGGACTTGACCACCCTATGGACTCCGGAAGATATTATGTAGATATCGAACAGATTTTTAACTATCATCAATGACTATCCGTTTTAGTGTATGCAACAGCTGATCAAACCGGCATTCTTTAAATTCGTATGCCTGTTACTGTTAGTAGCCGGCGCCTGGATACCTGTTTGGGCAGACACCATCACCATTTCCCACAGCCATCCGGTACAGCTGGCAGAATACAGCCAGGTAGAATACTTCCTTGACTCCAGCGGCAATATGCAGTTCGCCGACGCCAGAAATTCTCACCTCTTCCGGCCACTCCCCAAACAGATACCCAACTTCGGTCTTACAACCGATGCCATCTGGCTGAGATTCACCGTGAAGAACAATACCGGAGCCAATTACCTGATGTTCGACGTCACCTACCCCATTCTGGATCTTATAGACCTGTACTACCCGGATGCAACAGGTCAATATCATATCATACCAGGCGGAGAACTACGCCCAATGAAATCAAGGCCGGTCAATCACCAGAACTTTGTTTACAATATCAGCATCCCCAACGGTACCGCACAAACCTTTCTCTTCCGTATCCAGAGCCGCGAGGCCATACTGGTCCCTATCTACATCGGTACGCCACGGGAGATCTATAACAAATTGTATAATGATGACCTGCTGCTGTCCATCTACATAGGCATCATCCTGGTAATGATCCTGTACAATACCTTCATCTTCTTCTCCGTAAAAGACTGGAGCTATTTCTACTATATCATTTACATCGCCACCGTCGGACTTACCCAGATATGCCTGCATGGTTTCGGGTACCGCTTCTTCTGGCACGGGAACACTTATATCACAGAGCAAAGCGTATTATGGGTAGGGGCATTATCGGGTATTGCAGTACTGCTGTTTGTACAGAGCTTCCTGCATGTAAAGGAAAGGGCGCCGTGGGCCAATCGGATATTCAACCTCTTCATAATCGTATATTCGAGCACGATAGTATTGTCGCTCATGGGTCACTTCTCGGTAGCATATGCCCTGATCGACTTCCTGGCCATCACCGGTGTGAGCTTCATACTCTTATTTGCCATTATCCAGGCTTTCAAGCATTCCAAGCCAGCCAGAATATTCGTACTGGCGTGGACGATATTTATTGTCGCCGTTATCACCTTTGTACTGAAAGATGTGGGTATTATCCCTTACAACATCTTTACCAGTCACATCCTGGTAATAGGGTCTGGTATTGAAGTCATCCTGCTGTCTTTTGCCCTGGCTGATAAAATCAACACCTTCAAGGCGGAGAAAGAGGCATCCCAGGCGCTTGCCCTCTCTATATCCAAAGAGAATGAGCAACTGGTAAGAGAACAAAACGTTATACTCGAAGCCAAGGTACAGGAAAGAACAGAAGAACTGCAAAACAGTAACCGTGATCTGAATATCGCACTCGTCAACCTGAAGGAGGCGCAGACCCGGCTGGTGGAAAAAGAAAAAATGGCGTCTCTTGGTCAGTTAACGGCAGGGATTGCCCATGAAATCAATAATCCCATTAACTTTGTAACGTCCAATATCAAACCGCTGAAAATGGACATAGCAGATCTGAGAAGTCTGCTCAACCGCTATGAAAAACTAGGAGATCATACTGATATTCAAAAGGAGCTGTCAAACATCGAATCCTTTAAACAGGAAATAGACATCGATTACATACATGAAGAAATATCATCGCTGATCAAAGGAATTGAAGATGGTGCCGCACGCACTGCGGAAATAGTAAAGGGATTAAGAACTTTCAGCCGCCTGGATGAAAGCGATGTCAAATCAATCGACATTCACGAAGGACTGGATTCTACCCTGGTACTGCTTCGCAATGCCATACCGCCGAATGTACGTATTGTAAAACATTATGCTGAATTGCCCAAAATCGAATGCTATGCCGGTAAGGTAAACCAGGTGTTCATGAACGTTCTTTCTAATGCGCTCAACGCCATCAGAACAAAGAAAGAACAGGAAGATGAATCCATTACCATTACCACGAAACAGGAAAATGAATTTGCAATTATCTCTATAAAAGATACGGGTGTAGGGATGTCTGAAGAAGTGAAAGAGAAAATCTTCGACCCGTTCTTCACTACCAAGGATGTGGGAGAAGGTACAGGGCTGGGGCTTTCGATCGTATTCAGCATCATAGAGAAACACAACGGTAAAATCGTTGTAAACTCAGCCCCCGACAAAGGAGCAGAATTTATTATATATTTACCCTTAAACTTAACAAACCACCTGTCTTAACCATAAGTCCCTCTAATGAAAGAAAACCGCATTAGAATATTATATATCGATGATGAAATTCACAACCTGAATGCATTCAAAGCCAGCTTCCGCAGAAGCTACGAGATCTACACCGCTAATTCTGCGCAGGAAGGCAAGCAATTACTGAAGGAAGTGATGGTGCACATCATCATTGCGGATCAGAAAATGCCCGTATCTACCGGAGTTGAGTTCTTCCATGAGATAAAGGACGTCCTTCCTGATCCGATACGTATCCTGCTGACGGGTTATACGGATGTAGAAGATATTATAGACGCTATCAACAAGGGTCATATTTATTCCTACATCAAAAAGCCCTGGGATGAAACAGAACTGCACCGTACTATCAACAACGCTTACGAAATCTACCGCACCCGCCGGCAGCTGCGTGACAAAATTGACGAGCTGGAGAAAACCAACGATGAGTTAAACCGCTTCATTTATTCCACCTCTCACGATCTCCGTTCTCCATTAATGTCTGTACTGGGCATCATTAACCTGTCGCGACTCGACAATTCTGTAACAGACCCGAACGGATACATCCCCATGGTGGAATCCTGTGTACTCAAGCTGGATGGGTTTATTCAGAAGATCATTGAATATTACCGGAACTCCAGGCTGGAAGTGGAATATGAGAAGATCGACTTCAATAACCTGCTGGAAGACAGTATCACTGTATTTCAGCCGCAGAACACCCAGATCCGCTTCAATACCCATGTGGAACAACCCGTAGACTTCAGAGGCGATACATTCAGAATCAGCGTGATTTTAAACAATCTCATTTCCAACGCTGTTAAGTACCAAAAACCGGAGGAAGCCGAACCGATGGTAAACCTGACTGTCAAAGTAGAGCCCCACAAGGCTACTATCTGGATCCGCGACAACGGGATCGGTATTCTCAGCGAACATCTGAACAACATTTTCAAGATGTTTTTCCGTTCCAAAAACAATAACAAGCCCGGTAGCGGTATAGGACTATACATCGTAAAAGAAGCTTTAAGTAAAATAGGCGGAACCATTAATGTTGAGTCCAAATACGGTGAAGGCACTCAATTTGAAATTACCATCCCTAACAAAAATGAATTCGATACCTGATCTTCGTGTCATATTGATAGACGACAATGAGATTGATCTATTACTGCATGAGAAGTTGATCACCTTTCAACAAATCAGCAGAACGGTACTTTCATTTGCAAATGCCAACAAAGCGCTGGAGTTTCTGTCTTCCAACATCTCCCTGCCAAAAATTCCTCCCACCATCATCCTCCTGGATATACAAATGCCCGAGATGGATGGCTTCGAATTTCTACAGGCATTCGACAGTTACCCGGCCAAGATCAAATCACAATGCCATATTGTAATGGTGTCTTCGTCGCTCGATTATGGCGATATAACCCGCACAAATGCCAACCCACTGGTCGTAAAATTACTTCGAAAACCCTTACTGCTAAAGGATTTAAAGGAGACTGTAGAAGGAATTTTTAAAGATTTTGTATAAAATGTTTGGATTTCCGGGAAAAAATATATTTTTGCACTCCTGAAACACATGGGGGATTAGCTCATCTGGTAGAGCGCAAGCATGGCATGTTTGAGGTGAACGGTTCGAGCCCGTTATCCTCCACCCAATTTTAAAACCCGCGCTAGTCGCGGGTTTTGTTTTTTTATTTCCTCTATAGAGTAATGTTAACTAGCGATATTCGACGTTTGATAACTTTAGAGAAAATGTTACCTTCAATATAGTTTTGTAACCTCCCAAAGGACAATGAAAAAAACATCTCTACTACTTCTCGTCAGTGTATTAGTTCTGTTAGCCGCCTGTAAAAGGGAAACTTTTGATGCTAACCCGGAATCACAAGAATTGGCTAATGCTCCAAAATCAATTACTACTGACTACTCTAAAGGGGTAAGGACAATTGAATACAAAGATGGCCGAAAACAAGTAATAACGCTCGCAGCAGATACGAGTACTACTAAAACAGTACGGCTTTCAAAAACAATATCTAAAATACAACTTACGGATAGAATCCCTTCTCCATTGGACTTTCCCAATCAGTTCACTGGAAGAAGTGCTAAACCTGAAGCCAGTTGGGCCGTCCCGGTTAGAGTAGACTGTGGGGCGTATAAAGAGGAGGATCAACAAGCCAGATTTATTGTAAATGTATTTGGATACTATGCCAATGTAGAGCCAGCCTATACAGAATATAAAGACGTTTACGGTCGAAAAATCATCCAGAAAGCAAGTGTGTTTGGTGTTCGTGGGAAAGCAGCTCCTCTTCCGGGTGTTCAAGTTTATGTGACTTGGTATTATACCATAAATTATACTTTTATTACAGCGACAGGTACATTTACAGAACAAGAAGAGGGCTCAAGCTCGCAAATCTTTTACTATGGAGGAACTGATAGTTAAAAACCAAAATTGATTAAAATTGTTATAATTGTTAACTTATGGCAAATGCAGAATATCATATGGATACTAATGAAAAAATATCTTTTAAGGGAACAATAATTTTCCTGAAAGAAAAAATGGGTAGCCAAAACATCAGCTATTCTGATAACGACTTCGCTAGGAAATTGAATATTTCAGAGAAACAATTCCAAGACTTTTTTGTAAACGATAACGCTCCGAAAGAAATAATTTCACTCTTATATGCTTCATTCAACGAATACCTTAAGAATATAACTATTTCCAAGATCAGTACAACTACATATGTACATCCATCTGATCCAAACCAACGAAAAGGTTCATAGTTCTCTTGCTGGTTTGGCATATCGCCATTGCCACACACATTCTTATGGTACACACTATTATTGCATATGCAGTGCTAATTTCAAAAGACAGTAGCAATACGAACTTATTATTATTGAAGGCGATGTTGCTCTATGACTTACAACTTATTGAAAGTCAATACGGGGGTAGGTAACTCTATCCTCCACCCAATTTTAAAACCCGCGCTAGTCGCGGGTTTTGTCGTTATATGAAAACGCTATAGAGTATCTGTTCAAGCTTCTGCGAAACACAGGTATCTGTAACATTTAAAGAACAAATTATAGGTGGCATTTAATTTCGCCTCTACATCAGTATTCTGGGATAAAAACTTTCCTTTCTTGCTCATTACGGCATATTTTTAGGTCCAGCAACTAATTCCATCCCAAATAGCGCGAGCAGCTGATTTACTTTATCCATCCTCATGGTTGTTTTTCCCTGTTCTATTTCTCTGATCAACCTTAATCCCAAACCTGATTTAAGTGCAAGATCATGTTGTGTCAGGCTATGTTGCTTACGTTTAAGTTTAACTAATTCAGATAGACTGCTCATTTTATACCCTTTAGGGTATAAAGATAACAAATAAGGTATTGTTATACCCTAAAGGGTATAATTCAATCCAAAAACAAAATGTTACATAAACTGATTGTTGTAGGCAATATTCTAACAATCAAAGAAGTCTCAGGGGGTAATTTCCAGTGTCTCAGCTATTCATAATTGAAATGGTCATGACACAAAATTAAAATAAGTGCCAATAAAGTCATTCTTCACTTCCAATGAGTCGAAACAAGTAGGTCCCTAATATCAATCTTCAGAATTTTAGATATTTCATATAACTTCTCCACAGGCGGTTGACGCTTATTGGTACACCACCTGGAAATTGTTTGCTCTGCCAGCCCCATTGTTTCTGCCAGCTCTTTACTGGATTTTCCTTTTTCGGCCAATACGGCCTTTATTCTATTGTATTGTATGACTTTCATTTGGAGTATAAGTGAGCCAAATATATAGATACATAAATTGTTCGTTTTGATTACAAATGAACAATTTTAGAAAATAAATACTCCAATTATGTTAATTTATAAACCAAATAGATTAACTTTAATAAAAACAGAATATTCTTATGTTGTCAGATAGTTCATAGACGGTCACTTTTATAGGCACATAAAAAACTGTAAGCGTGTTTGCTTTACTCTCTAATCAGAAAACTACGACCTTTCAAGACTACGAGAGAATAGGGTAAATCGCCTGTACCATATTGGTGTGGGCGTTCTTATTTCGCAGTCGGGGTGTCGTAGCCCTTCTGGTACTATAGGAACAACCCGCACCTTTTTTATGCTTGTCTGTTTGTTACTCCCCTTCCTTCCACATTTTTTTAACTCCAAAAAATAACTTTTGTCATGGACGAAAAACAAATGCTTATGCGCGCCTGCCGCACCTTAGAATTCCAGAATCACGTTTTAAAACAGAAAAGTCAGAGATTGAAAATAAAGTTGGAGAAAATTGCCCGGCAAATTGAGCAGCTTAAAGGTGTGAATACCTCAATGGTCACGCATCCTGAATGCAGTAAGCTTCAATAAATAAACGGGTCGCTGATAAGTGGCCCGTTTTCTTATTATTGAGACCTCAATTCCGCGTTCCCAATGCAGGTATAGTTCACTCCAAATCCTTAATATTAGTAATGCTCAGTTAAAGAATCAACCTCACATTTTAATATCACCATACTCACATAAGGCTGTCAGAAAAATTTTAATACCGTAAATTGTCATTCTTTTCCTTCAAGGTTGTCCATTTTAGCTATTCCCTATAGACCAGGTGCCATTACTATTCACAACGCAATATTTTTCTTTCACGTAAACCAATTTACCATGAACACATTTGATCCTAACGCCCTGCGTTACCCGTTTCCTTATGCAACAAACCGTCACGCCCAGACAATGGAAAAAAAAATAGGTGAGTGGCTGCTAACCGACTACTCCTTTCTTCCGGAAAAAGTCAGGAAAAAGTACATCACAACCGGTGTAGGCCATGCCGGTGGGTGCTTATTCCCTCGCGCCAATGAAGCACAGCTCACAGCTATCTGTCGCTTCTTTCTATGGGCATTTACCATTGATGATTCTTTCGAGTTTTCATCTGTTGGCCAATTGGAAACAATTCGTGGAAAAGCAATGAAATACCTCCGTGGCATTATATCACACTCAAAAGAGCCTCTCTACTTGCATCTCCCCATACTTAGAAATGAGCTGTTACAACTTGGTTCGGAAAGGTGGTTGAATCGATTTAATACAAGTCTGGAAACTTACTTCGATGGGATACAACAAGAGATACCTTTTAGGAAAAATATGACCTTCCCGACATGGGAACAGTTTATTGCTATCAGGGAGAAGGCGGTCAACGTTCATACATTGGTGAATCTTGCAGAGCTGATAACAGGCTGCATCTTACCGGATCAGGTCATTTTTCATCCGGTAATACAAGAACTTACAAGGCTCACTTGCAGAATACTCTCATGGGAAAATGATTTTTTCTCTGCACATATGGAGAAAGGAAACGACGTCTTAAATCTGGTACTTATGATGGAACACGAACAACAATGTAGCACGGAAGAAGCATATCAACATGCTATCAACTTCCACAATGAAGACCTTCGTCAATTTTGCAGTCTGGTAGATACACTCCCAAACTTTACTGACTATACGCACGGAGTAAAGGCATTTATCGAAAATCTATCCTTTATGATTCACGGTCACTTTCATTGGGGACAAACACTCACGAAAAGATACGATTCAATGATAGCCGGCCATCCATCAGACGAGTTAAAAGACGGCAACCTTTCTATCAACGCATAAACTGACTGATTGCCCTATGAAGTTCAGAGAATTTAAGCGGCTTGGTTAGAAACTCATCAGCTCCGGCATTTAACATCTCGTCCCGTGTTTCCTTATAGGCATCCCCGGATGCTAAAATTACCGGAATATCATGTAGTAATTGGTCATGACGAATGTTTATCAGTGTTTCCTTACCCGACATACCGGGCATATGTGAGTCGAGAATAATCAGATCTGGTTTCTCAACACGGGCCTTCTCTATTCCCTCAATACCATTCTCCGCATGAATAAAATAACTGCCCGCATCCGTAAGGTACATACTTACCAAGGTGCGGGCTAGTTTATCATCATCTATCATTAATATCTTCTTCTCTCGTAAACTGCATAGAGGTGTGTTGTCATCACCCTGTACATCTACATAAACAAGTGGATCTGCAAAAACCTCCGGAAAACAAACTTCAAAGGTAGTTTCTCTTTCCAGGACTGATCGCACTGTAATAGTTCCTTTAAGCAGCTCTACAAGGCACTTCGCGATATACAACCCTAACCCTGTTCCTTCTACAAATCCATTTTTCCCGCTTTCAAATGGCTGAAATATTGACTGTTGCTTTTCTTTACTGATTCCCTCTCCGTTATCAATAACCTTCAGATAAAGGTTTGTTCCTCCTGTAAATAGTTCAATAGTTACCACGCCTACTTCCGGTGAAAATTTTATTGCATTGGACAACAGGTTTGTAACAATCTGGGTCAGTTTTATTTTGTCGGTGATCAATAATGCTCCCTTCGTCGATTCATCAATATTTAGGGCTATTCTTACCCCCTTTGCCTGCCCGATATATCCATGCATCTGTACAATACTCTCAATCCAGGGTCTCAGATGAAAGACTACCTTCTGAACGCCATTTAGCTTTCCTGCTTCTATTGTCGATAGTTCCAACACATTGTTTACAATATTACGAGTGTAATAGCTCGCTGCGTTCAAACTCCCAACCAGGGAAATAGTTTCTCTCAATTCAGCAGGACTTATACTTCCATTATCTGATACCTTATTCATAATCATCTCAAGGAGCTGAGATATGCCAAACACCGCATTCAACGGGGTACGTATTTCGTGGCTGGTTTCTCTGAGATATACACGTTTTGAAAGATTTGCAAACTCCAATTCCTTCACCGACTTCTCCAGCTTTTCTGAATAATCCTTTAGAGAGGTATAAAGAAAACGGTTCTCTCTCATATAATGTATGGTCAACAATACGCCAAATACATCAAAACCAAGAAGTACAAATAAGGCCAGCCACCTTAATATAAATTGATTCTGACGTGATAGTTGCAAAGGCTGAAATATCTGATAATAAAAATTAACTTCAAGCAGCAATAAAGTCAATCCAATAGCACAGATCGCTATGATTAATAATTGCTTCGACCTGATGATAAGAAAAGAGAGGCCAAAAATAAAAACAGCAACCAGTGTAATATTTATAAGCTGACCTAAAATAATACCGAAGTATAATGCTGATATAGTATGGGTCAAAATAAAAAACAGACTTGCTGTATTATGCCGATTGTACTTATTAAAGAAAATAACAGATAGAAAAAGCATCCCCTCACATATTGCGGGAATCTCAATTCTCAAATCGCGGGTAAATACATAAATGAGGCTACCTATTAATATAGCTGCGGACGCCGTAGTCAGGCATAGGGCGTTAATGATTCTTATTCTCTTCTTATCTTCTTCCCGCTCGCATTGTTCAGTGCCTGCTTTTATAATGGCTATCACAATCTTGGCTATATGCATAACGGTTATGTTTGGAGGTTGTAGTCATTGTAGGTATACCACTTCAGCTGGGCCATTCTTGCCACAAAGCATTAAACTATAACAACATATAACTTATACAGTAGGCCCCGGCAGCCAAATTACCTAAAATTATTAACGAAAACCACCCGTCCGCAGTTTTATTTTCATTGTGATTATGCTCCTCCGGAAGTCAAGATGTCTCTGCATCGTAGAATCCCATAGCGCTATTCTATGGATGGAAAGGCATATGATAGGTACTGATGTAAAAGAGAAAGCTATGTATCATCAACCTTGTGTAGGTGAGCCCCTTTCTTAGTTGGAAGATTCAATACATCAACCGGCCTTGTACAGTGTAAAAAACGGGGTACTATATTACCATATCGCCACAGTGCAGGCGCCTGATTGCGACGAATAACGGGTTTACGTACGGCTTTTACAGTTGCCTCCTGCGGACACATTTTCTTTAGCTCAGTGGTAATAACATCACTATGCTTACCCTCCCTTAACAAAAGCAAAGCTTTACCGGTAAGCTGGCGGTACAAAACATGTTTTCTATATTGCGGAGGAAGCTGACGGTATACACAGGATGCGATCTTAGACGCAGCAGCGAGAAACCCGGCATTCTCCATCGTTCTGCGGAAGGCAGGGTCTTTCTTTACCCTTTTACCCGTAAGGGAACTCTTCAGGCGTATATAATATTTCCCATGCATCTCGTAGATGCAAAGATGCTGAATAGTACCCATAAACGGCGGCTTAACACCTTCACCTAAATCTATCTTTGCCATGGGATAAGGGTTTAAACAACAACGTCTTACCTAAATTTACCAATATTGTCTAAAGGCGCCAAGTATTTAACACAATGCTTTCATAGGCTTCTCATTCGATTCTCATAGGTACTAAAAGCGCGCAATTGGCATCAAAGGCATACCAACGGTATACCAAAGCCCAGTCAACCCCCAGTCAACCCCCAGTCAACCCCCAGGTAACCCCCTGTTAAAAGCGCACTTTGATAAAATGAACTGTATTTATTGCTGTACCATCGGCAAGATAATTATAAACGAAGCCCCCTCTCCTTCCACACTACGCGCCGTAATGATTCCCTGGTGTTTGTCTATCACCTTCTTGGCTATGGCTAATCCAATCCCCGTTCCCTCATATAGCTCTGCTGCATGCAGTCTTTGGAAGATGGTGAATATTTTATAGAGATACTTTTCATTGAACCCTATGCCATTGTCGCGGACTATGATCCGGCAGTATTCACCATCTGGGTGGGCTTCGCTCTCTGCAAACTTCTCTGCTATCCGCTCTGCCGTAATACTGATTTCCGGTGGTACATTCCTTCGGATAAACTTCAACGCATTGCTGATAATATTCTGAAATACCTGCCTGATCTGACCTGGTATTACGTCCACACTGAGCAGCGGTCCTACGTAAATCTGTGCTTCCTTTTCTGAAATCGTCAGTTCCAGGTCACTGAGTATTTCATGGACTACTTCATTCAGATCTGTCAATGCGAAGCTGCCGCCTACAGAAAGACGTGAGTAGTTAAGCAGATCGTTGATAAGCCGCGCCATGCGCTCAGATGAGCTGACAATCCGCTCCATGTATGACAGGGCCTGCGGATCTGCCTTCAGAAACTTATCCCGGATGATGGCGCCAAATAACTGAATCTTACGTAATGGCTCTTTCAGATCATGTGATGCTACAGATGCGAACTGTTGCAGATCATGATTACTCGCTTCCAAAGATTTGTTGATCTCTACCAGCTCTTCTGTTCTCTCTTTTACTTTTTGCTCCAGTATTTCGTTGGCCTGCTTCTGATAGGCGATGTCGGTGAACGTACCAATCCATTTTACAATACCGTTATTATCCTTTACAGGTATTACGCGCAACAGGTGACAGCGGTAATTATTCTCTACGTTGTCTTTGAGGTATACTTCTTTCTCCAGCGGTTGGCCCGTCCGCAGCGTTTCATGCAGATATGCATCCATGCTTTTATCCATGGGCAATGTCTCGGGAAATGAATGAATATCGTCCGCATACTTAAACCAGTAGCGGTTGGCATATTCAATACGGCCATCCACTGTGAGTGTGAAGGCTATCTGTGGTAAGGCTTCGAGTGTGGTGCGCAGTTCGTTCACCTTTTCGCTGAGAGCGGCTTCGGCCTGCTTACGGACTTCCACCTCCTCACTCAGCGAGTGATGCATCTGTTGTAGCTGCTTGGATTGCTCATACAAACGGGAGAAGGTTTTCACTTTCATCAACAGCACATCGGGATCTATCGGTTTGGTAAGGTAGTCCATACCGCCGGAGTCGTATCCTTTCACAATAAAACGCTTGTCTTTGTTTACTGCCGACAGGAAAATGATAGGAATATCGCTTGCCTTGCTGTAACCGGAAATAGCCTCTGCTACTTCAAACCCATCCATACTGGGCATCTGTACGTCCAGGATGATCAGGGTATAGCTGTGCTTCAGTATTTTCTTCAGTGCTTCTTCACCAGATGTAGCCGTATCTACATCAAAGTTATATTGCTCGAGTGTTTTTCTTATCGAAAGAATATTCTCCTGCTTATCATCTACAACTAAAATCATACACAATAAAATTTTCCAGGGTAAACATAGTCAGCTACAAATCAATACAGGCTGTCATCTCCAAAGGACGGCCTCCAAAAGTTGGTTTATATTCCGGGTCCGTTACTGAATGTATTTACAAAAACAGCCATTTCACGCGCGTCCAGTATGTGATCTACGGGCGCCGAACCAATGGCCTGCCGTGGCATAAAATCAACCAGGGCGGTATCCGGAGTCTGCACAATAGTAATGCCGCCGGCATCATGCACGTCCACCAATCCTTCCACACCGTCATCATTGGCTCCGGACAGCAGCAGGGCTGTAAGATCCGGGCCATAGGCCGCAGCAGCGGAAGAAAAGGTGACGTCTATACTGGGACGGCAAAAGTGCACCTTCTCCGAATAGTCAAGTGACAGTGTATGATCTCTTTCGATCAGTAAATGATAATCTGCCGGGGCAACATAGATTACTCCCGGCATCAGTGGCTCTTTTTCTTCAGCTTCTTTTACCGACAGATTCGTTTTCGCAGCAAGAACATCTTCCAACATTGACTGAGGCTGGTTATACCGGTGCAATACAATAATAATAGCGGCCCTGAGCTGTGGATCCAGCGCAGGCAGCATGGTCAATATAGTCTGCAGCCCTCCTGCAGAACCGCCTATCACTATCAGACGGGAAGCTGTCATTATTACTATTTCAATTTAGTCAGAGGTGATTTTTCCGCCATATTTTTTCCCGGTTTCCCAACTGCCTGAACTTCTGTGCTACGCTTGTGAAGTTAAGGGATTCCTTGCTTCCAAGCGCAAGGAACCCAAGGGGTTCCAGACTATCGTAGAAAAGATGCAGTACTTTGTCCTGCAGGGATCTGTTGAAGTAAATCAATACATTCCGGCAGATGATCAGCTGAAATTCGTTAAAAGAGCCGTCAGTAACAAGATTATGGGGAGAAAACACGATCTTTTCCGCCAGTTCTTCCCTGAATTTGACGTAATCATAATTGGCCGTATAGTAAGACGAAAAGTCCTGTAATCCACCTGCCTCCATATAATTGCGTGAATATTGCTGCATCTGTGAAATGGGGAAGATGCCCTTCCGCCCCTTCTCCAATACGCTGGTGTTAATATCTGTTGCGTATATCACTGATTTATGCAGCAGGTTAGCCTCCTTCAGCAATATGGCAAATGAATATACTTCTTCTCCCGTAGAGCAGCCTGCATGCCAGATGCGTATGTGTGGATACGTTGCCAGTACCGGCAACACTTCCTGACGCAACGCACTGTAGAAATGCGGATCTCTGAACATTTCCGTCACATTCACCGTGATCTCTTCCACAAAACGCATAGCATACTCAGGATCTGAGACGATACGATAGCGAAACTCCGCAAAACTCGGAAACCGGTCCGCCTGGAAAAGATGATTCACCCGCCTGCTAATGGATGCAGGTGCATATTCCGTGAAGTCGTAGCCATACTTCCCAGCTACGTCGTTCAACAACAGATTTACTTCTTTTTCATCAATGTGATGCTTCATTACATTTTCATTGATTTATCGTATAACCATACCCGTAATAAAGAGAGTAACTGGTCAACGTCCACTGGCTTGGAAATATAATCAGAGGCGCCGGCCAGCAAACACTTCTCGCGGTCGCCGGTCATTGCCCTTGCCGTTACAGCAATAACAGGAAGCTGCGCCAGTTGCGGCTGGGCGCGTATAGCTGCGATGGCGTCATAGCCATCCATTTCCGGCATCATCATATCCATCAATACAATATCCACCGGGTTCTCTTTCAACTGTTGCAACGCTTCGTTTCCGTCTGTTGCGGGCAGCACCTTCATCTGATGTTTTTCCAGTGCCCGTGTAAGCGAATAAATATTCCGCACGTCATCGTCTGCCAACAGCACTGTTTTATCTTTCAGCACTTCGTTGAGCATGGCCATTTTCCCATTGCCGTTCTGTGCAGCTACCGCCTGCTCCGACACCAGGTGCAGGAACAACGACACTTCATCCAGGATGCGTTGATAGGAATGCGCGGTTTTCACCACAATAGAGTCCGCATATTGGCGCAGGCGTTGTTCTTCAGGTCTGGTGAGTGTTTTACCGGTGAAGATGATCACAGGCAGGTTCTCCAATCCTTTCACGGACTTCACCTTTTCCAAGGTTTCTGGCGCTTCCTGTTCAGACATATCCATATCCAGGATCACACAATCCACATCCGGTTGTTGCAGCAGATAAATAGTATCCCCTGCTGCATGACTGATCTCCGCATTCACCTGATAGCTCTCCAGGAAGTAAGCCAGTGCACGTGCATGACGGGTATTTTCTTCGAGTATCAGCACTTTCCTGGTAGCGCGGTGCAATACAAACTCCAGCTTCTCAAAAATCAGCTGGATATTCTCTATCGTTGCCGGCTTGCTGATAAAGTCCACCGCGCCCTTAATAAGGCTTTCCTTCTTCACTTCCAGAGAAGACATAATATGCACTGGTATGGATTTGGTAGCGGGGTCGCTCTTGAGCTCCTCCATAACCTGCCAGCCATCTTTTACCGGCAGTTGTATATCAAGGAGTATCGCTACCGGCCTGTATTTGCGGGCGAGGTCGCCTGCAAGGTCGCCGCGTACACTGACGATCCCCTTGTATCCTCGCTGGCGTGTGAAGTTAAGCAGGGTGGCAGCAAAATATGTATCGTCTTCCACAATGAGAATCGCTTCATCCCCTCTCCGGATCTCATTCCTGTCGTCATTGAGCTCTGCCGGGATAATAGTCGAAAGATAACTTACGTCCGGTGTTGCAACAGGTACACGTTCTGGTTGCGTTGTTGCAGGGTCCCGTACTATTTCACCTCGCGTTGCTGGTATGGTTATAGAGAATTCACTGCCTTCATTCACACGGCTGGTCAGCTGTATGCTACCACCCAGCAATCGGGCAAGTTCACGGCTGATGGAAAGCCCCAGGCCGGTGCCTCCATACTTCCGGCGTGTGGAGCCATCGGCCTGCTGAAACGCCTCAAATATCACCTGCTGCTTGTCTTCCGGGATACCAATCCCCGTATCTTTCACCACAAAACGGATAGTGCCCGGTGTATTTCCATGCTGTACTTTCAACGTCACAGCGCCGCGGGAAGTGAATTTCAGGGCATTCGACAGCATGTTCTTCAATACCTGCTCCAACCTGTTCTGGTCAGTTTCTATTACCGCAGGGGTGCCAGGTTCTATCTCTTGCAACAGCGATAGTCCTTTATCTTTCGCCACCGGCTCAAACAACTCCTGCATATTGGACACTATATTAGGAATACTCACCTTCTCATATTCCAGTTCCATCTTCCCGGATTCCACTTTCGAGAGATCCAGTATTTCGTCTATCAGTGTCAGTAAACCCTTTCCTGAGTTATTAATCACCTTTGCATATTCCTGCTGATCGTTACTGAGATTTTGTTCTGCATTCTCTGCCAGCAGGCGGGACAGCAGCAAGATGGAGTTGAGTGGTGTCCGCAGCTCATGCGACATATTCGCCAGAAACTCTGATTTATAACGGGTGCTGGCTGCCAGCTCATCTGCCTTGCGTCGTATTTCAAGATTACGGTCCAGTATCACCTGATTCTTGTCTTCCAGTAATCTTGCCCTTTCTTCCAGTTCAGTGTTCGACTGCATCAGCTCTTCCTGCTGCACTTTCAGCTCTTCTTCAGATACCTGCAACTTCTGCGTCTGCGCTTCCAGTTCCACATTGAGGCTTTCCAGTTCGCTGTGCTGTACCTGTAGTTCTTCTGCCTGTGCCTGGGTTTCTTCCAGCAGTTCCTGCAACCGGCTCCTGCTGCGCGTACTTTGTATAGCGATGGCAATATGCACCGCCGCCTGCTTCGTGTATTCGATAACGTTATCTCCCAATGGAAACAGCGCGCCCATTTCTATCACACCTTCAGTAATACCAGCGTGTATCAGCGGGATCACGAGCACGTACCCCGGTTTACCGGACGTAATGCCTCCCCCAACGTGCAGGAATCCATCCGGCGTGCCTTCCAGGCGGATGATCTCCTGCTGCTGTGCAGCCTGTCCAAGGAGCGTTTTGCCAGCCGGGATCTTCTCTGGCGCCGGATGCTCTATCGGCAATGCATACCCCGCAGAAAAATGTAATCCATCGGTCTCATTGAGATACAATACTCCGGTCTGGGCACCGGTATATTGCATCACCGTGGTGAGTGCATCGTTGGTAAGTGAAGACAGGTGCTTCTCTCCCAGCAATATTTCGCTGACCCGGTTCAATCCTGTCTGCACCCATATCTTTCTTTCATCATTCTTACGAAACACTTCCAGGTCTGCCGCCATATGTACAATAGCATTCCCCAATACATCTTCTTCACTGCGCGGTTTTACACTGATATGAAAATTCCCCTTGCCAATATTGTCTGCCGCAAGAGCCAGCTGCTGGCTGGTTCTGTCCACTTCCACGAAAGACGCCGCCAGACTGCCAATGGCATCTTTGCTCTGTATTCCCGGATCGATACCTGTCATCCCTTTGGAGATCTTTCCCGCAGCATCCCTGAGTATATTGAGACTGCCCGTAATAGACCTGATAGTCAACCACACAATAGCAATTACCACCAATATGATCAGTATCAAAATCACTACATATTCATCCCTTCGCAAACGCTCTCTCCTGGCCACAGTATTAGCATCTTTGCTGATGGACGCTGAAGTCTGATGTTGCAGCTCCTTCAGCAAATCCACAGCATGCGACGAAGTATTCCACCATTCATCTGCTTTAAGCGTTGTATTGATGCGCTTTTCCCTTAACACGTCGCTGATCAGTTTAATGGTAGCACTATATGTTGTATTGTGCTCAATTTTGCTGAACCTTTTTCTGAGAAATGTGGTAGATACGTCCTCATACTCGCTGAGCAGTGCCTGATACATGTTGTAGTGATTCTCCATGTCCTCATAACCTACATCTGTCTTATCTCCTCTCAGCATAAAGTAATACAACTCCATGCGCACAATACCCAGATATGTGGACATTCCAGCCAGCAGATATTCGGACGAAAGATCCTGCTGTAGTGTTTCAGGTGTGGTGACATCCGGTGTATCCACCCTGGCCATATTATTCAGCCGGAAGATAATATCAGAGTAATACGTCAGCACATCCTGTTCTTTTATTTCATGCAGATCAATACGTTTCCGCTTGACGGGCAGGGTGTTGAGCATGGAGTATTGCAGGAAACGGCTGCCCGGCGTCAGGAGATTATTCTTCACCCCTTCAATGGCCATATCGGTTTTAGCCCGGTGTACCAACATATCCTCCTTAGAACCCGATCCCAGTATAAAATTCATACTGTAGCGCCGTTCCAGGTGTATGGCATCTGCCACCGCCATTACATTGTCGGAATACTTCACCTGCTGTTGCAGGTAATCGATACTTCGGATATTCTCATTCTGCTTGTCAAAAACAAGGATGCAGAAATAAATAAGGCAAATAAGTGGCACAACAGCTATCAACAGCAGCTTTCTCGATAATGGCAGCTGCGTAAAATATTTCTTCATCCGCCAGAGCTTGTTAAAAGTTTTAAATTTCCCGGAAAAGTATCTAATATCGGGGGCCGAACAAAAATAGATTATCTAAACCCAGATTCCCGACAGACAAGATTGTAGTATGAAAATAGTAACAAAATCATAAATTTGTCTTTATTCAAAATTTATTATGCTTAAAAGCTGTAAGTACAGGTCTGTGCTTTTGATTGATGATGATGTGGACGACAGGATGATATTTGGCGAGGTCCTTAAAGAGCTGGTGCCTGATATTATTTACAACGAAGCCACCAACGGAGAGGAAGCATTAGCCAAATTAGAAAGTACCCTGACACCGGATATAATTTTCCTCGATCTGAATATGCCTCGCGTGGATGGAAAACAATTCCTGGCAGAGATGCGAAAGATGGAAGATCTCAGGCATATACCGGTTATCATTTACTCTACCTCCTCTCATGAAACAGATAAGAAGAAAACCCGGGAGCTCGGAGCCGCTTATTTTATCACTAAACCCAACAGTTTACATGAGTTGAGCAGCCTGCTCACAGGTATTCTGGAACGTAGCATCAGTTATTCCCCTGATAGACAATAGCAATTTAAAATAGCCATATAAAGATCGGTTATGCATTTCGACGAACTGGAACGGCTGTATAACGAACAGGCGTATACGCTTGCTGCCACCCAATTGGAAATATATCTGCAGACACATTCCAATGAAGCCCCTGCCTGGCATTTACTGGGACTATGCAAACTGGAAATGGCCAAAAATGTGGAAAACAACCAGGAGGCTCTTGAAACACACACTGCTGCCTATGAAGCCTTTACCCAGGCACTCATCATTGATCCTACGCATATACAGGCGCGGCTATACCGCGCCCATACAGATGCAGGCTTCCTGTATCAATACACAGACACCACTCTGAGCGACTGTGAGTACCTGATCAGTCACGGAGATACAGAAGTGGCTATCAAAGCACGGCAGTACCGGTACCAGGTGTATATGACGCTCCAGGATATTGAAAAAGGGAAGGCTGAAATGGAGCACTGTCTTGAACTGTACGAATCGCTCTACCGCAACAACCTTCCCAGGCTGAATGTAGCCAGGTTTCAGTGCTATACCGACATCGGCGATCTCTACTACTATTCAAGCGAAAATCATATCTCACTGGACTATTACAAAGAGGCTTTCAAATACGCCGTACACAACAACCGTTCTCTTGCCACTGCCAACTTTGCGATACTGATGAATGACCATGATTTCGTAGCACATATGCTCCCGGTCATACTCACCGGAGAAGAGAACGGCAGCGAAGAGCTGTTCCGTTTATTGCAAAGTATCAAACAGTTGCTGGATGACGGTTTGCAACATGCAGGATTGGCCAGGGCTTTTTGCTGGGGCTCTGTTACCTACTGGCAGCGCTTTTTCGGAGACGATGAATATGAAGGAACGCTTGAACAGATTTCTCTCGGCAAACGATTCATTGCAGCATATCCTCAGGAATCCTACTTTTACCATTATACAGCTACCGCCTTCTTTAATATCGGCAGTTATCACGAATCGCTGCCCTATTATGAAAAAGCAATCAACATCCGGCCGTATCCTTCCACGATCATACGCTGGTATTACGCCAATTTCCGTACTACCGGCGCGTTGCCCGACTCCTGGCCAGATACAGACCACATTGTTCCGTACGATTGGTACACGGCCGGTGTAATCAGCAGTGAGATCATCCAGCAGGAACAGGATGCAGCTGCCCGGAACGCCCTGTTGCAGGTAAAGAAATTCCTTTACCGCAGATCCTTCCAGCTCTATTATTCCTACTGGTATGAAAACAGTGGTTCTTCTTATGCAGGCCATCCGCATCACTATGCTATGTGCTGTAACAACTACGGCATTACGTTGTATGAGCTGAGCGACTATGAAGAAGCAGTGCGTGTGCATACCATTGGCTATAATATGTCGCCGTTCTGGGAACAACTGGAATCCAGAGCAGACGCCTATCATAGCCTTGGCAACGCAGAGGCGGCCGTCAACGACCGGAAAGCCATTCTGTCTTCTTTTACCAATACGCTACCACTTATGTATTACGTGTCTATCCATGAGCGTATCATTGAAGACCTTACCTCCCTGGAGCGGCATGAAGAGGCGCTGGAGCTTTACAATAAAATTCTTGGAGAATATGATACATGGATCGCGCGGGAAATGGAGGAGCTGGATAATTATGAGCGTGATACTATCACCTACAATATAGACCGGATCAAAACAGGACGTGCCTTCATCAGATCCGGCAGCGCCAATGACCTGGCTGAGCGTATCCGGGCACTTGAAATGCATCTGGAAGAAAAACCTGACGACAGCGATGCTTATTTCAACCTGATGTATCTCTACTTTGACAATGGCCAGTATGAACACTGTATCGGCGCTATCAATAATCGCATATCCATTGGTGGTATAACGCAGCTTCCTGTGGTATCCCAGATGAAGATCTATTACTTCAGGGGAAAAGCAGCCCTGAAGCTACACAGATACAAAGCCTGCATTGCCGATATGCTGCTGACGCTGAACATTATGAGGCAGGGAGATGATTCAGATAACTCGCCCAATAACCGTGTTGGTGTCTATGCATTCCTGTCGGAAGCCTACCTGGGCGAACATGACTATAAAACGAGCATTGATTACGGCCAGCAATGCATGCAGATATACAAAGGCATGAACTGGAGCTGGGACAAGGAAGCATCTTCTTTCTATTATACTACGGCACTTGCTTACGAAGCCCACGGTGATACGGCCGCATGCAGGAAACTGATAGACCGGATACTGGAGCATGATGCGGTTTTTCAGCCGGCGGTTGATAAGAAAGCCGTGTTGAAAGGAAATGGCGGAGGTTTCTTCTCTTTCTTCAAAAAGAAAAAGCAACCGTAAATATTTAGGAATTTAGGGATTTAGGAATTTGAAATGCAGCGGAGATAACAATGGTTGTTTCGGTGTTTATGTCCGCTGCATTTCAAATTCCTAAATCCCCAAATCCCTAAATATTTACATCTTTTTCTCAAGATTCACCAACCACTGGAACCCATACTTGTCGGTCACCTGACCATACCTTGTTGCCCAGAAGGTTTCAGATAGCGGCATTGTTACCTGGCCACCTTCAGATAATTTAGCAAAGGCTTTCTCAGCTTCCTCCACATTATTTACATTCAGCGCCAGCGAAACGCTGGTACTGGGCGTCACATCAGGCCCTCCCATGTTATCAGAAGCCAGTAATACCAGGGCATCGTTTTGTAGCCGCGCGTGCATTACCTGGCTGTGCATTTCAGGTGGCATCTTTTCTTTCATGGGCGAATCTCCGACAGACATAACCTGGAGCTCTCCGCCAATAGCATCTTTGTAGAAATTCATTGCCTCGCGGGCATTACCGTTAAAGATCAGGTAGACATTGAGGTTCGGCATAACGTAAATTTTGTATGAAGTATATGAATTACAGTGAGCGAGTTAAAATTACTGAAATACTAAGTTATCAACACCTTGTTTCTTACCAGCAGGCAGGCCCCGATAATACCGGCTTTCTCACCGAGGTCTGACATCACGAAGCGGGTGTCATTGCTCACAAGGCTCAATGAATACTTATTCACCGCGCTTTTGATGGGAAGCCTGATATAATCTCCGGTGGTCGCCAGGCTTCCGCCCAGGATCACCAGCTCCGGGTTGAAAATGTTGATCAGTAAAGCGATTCCGCGCCCCAGGTTGTCTCCTATCTCTGCAATCAGTTCAATGGCAAGGGTATCGTCATGCACTGCCGCGTCAATGATGTCTTCAAAGTTGATATCATCCGGATTACGGAATCTCCGTGTAAGCATAGAGGCCGCTCCGGCAGCCAGCTTCTCACGGAACATCCGGGTGAGCGCCCAGCCGGAGGCTTCCGTTTCCAGGCAACCTTTTTTTCCGCAATGACAAATGATCTCGTTATTGAACAGGGGAATATGTCCTACTTCGCCACTGTAGCCCGATTTACCGTAATAGAGCTGACCGTCTATCAATACGCCCATGCCAATACCATAGTCCAGGTTGAGGAAGAGCACATTACGCTCACCATGTACAGCGTCGGAATTGAACTCGCCATAAGCCATTGCCCGCGAATCATTTTCCAGGAAAACCTTTATCCCCAACCGTCCTTCCAGTACTTTGGACAGCGGCTCATCATCAAAATGAAAAAAACTGTAACTGTAACCGGTAGCATAGTTAATGCGGCCAGAGAGGTTGATGCCGATGCCCAGTATCTTTTCCTTCGTCACCGGCAGCTCACGGATAAACTGTTTTATATGAAGACAAAGTTCGTCCAGCGACTCTCTGCTGTTGTCCAGTTTATAGGCCACCCCTTCTTTCACGTGCGCCAGGTTTTTATGCAGGTCAGACAAGCCCAGGTTGAGATGATGCTGTTTTATATCCACCCCGATAAAGAAAGCCGAATCCGGCACAAGCCCATACAGACTGGGTTTGCGGCCGCCCGTGGATTCCACTTTACCATATTCTTTTACAAGGCCGTCGCGGATAAGGTCATTGAGCAGAGTGGTGACTTTGGGCGCGCTGAGGTTAAATTCCTTACACATATCCCCGATGGTGGTGTTGCCACTGCTGGCAAAATAAGCCAGTACAGCCTTTTTCAGGCTGATATTCTTGTACGCCACCCCGGTGAGGTTTTCCTTATTCAGGTCGTCGAAAAAAGTGCTGGCCATATGTGTGTTCATTCAAACAAAAATCGAAAATTTCGTCAAACATTACTATTTCAAAAAATACTTCCCTATTAAACCTCAATAAAATAAAATTTATTACTTAATTGTACCGTCCCTGTGACCTGCCAATCAACGCAACTCCCCGCCCACAGCCATCATTAACCATATAAAGCAAAAAAATCATTGTCATTTTTGTTTATTCCCGGAAAATAATACCTTTGCAGTCCTTTTTGATATACAAAAAGTTCTTTTATTTAATTTTTACCGGGTGTGGTGAAATTGGTAGACATGCCAGACTTAGGATCTGGTGCCGCAAGGCATGGGGGTTCGAGTCCCTCCACCCGGACATATAGATTATTGTGGCAATGTGTCAATATGGCAATGTGATAATGCTATGCTCTTCCTCACTTTCATTGTCACATCCTCGTACCTGACACACTCTCACTATATTTTTTAATAACCTTTTTACTGACATTCCTGCTTGCCGTTGTGACTTCATGGCAGAAAAATAAACAAGGAATCATTATTGCTTCTTAAAGAACATTTTATACAATTCAATTATGGCAACCGTTACCAGAGAAAACATTGGTTTATTGAACGATAAGATCACTGTGAAAGTGAGCCAGGAGGATTATCTCCCTAATTTTGACAAAGCAGTAAAGCAATTCAGCAAGAGCGCAAATATACCAGGCTTCCGTAAGGGAATGGTTCCGGCAGGCATGATCAGAAAGATGCATGGTCCTGCTATTTTCGGCGATGAAGTGCTGAAAACTGTGGAAAAAGAACTGATGGGTTATGTACAGAACGAAAAGCTGGATATCTTCGGTCAGCCTATTTCCCTTGAAAAAACTGCGAAAAACCTCGACTTCAACGATCCTCAGGAATACGCTTTCGAGTTCGAGATCGGTCTGAAACCAACTTTTGCCGTTACTCCACTGGAAAATGACAAAACCACCCTCACCAAATACAATGTAACTGTTACAGAAGAAATGGTGAATGACGAAATACAGCGTTTACAGCTGAAAGGTGGTAAAACCTCCGAGCCGGAAACTATTACTTCTGAAGATAATGTTATCACCGTTACTTTTGAAGAAGCAGATGCTAAAGGCAATATAGTAGAAGGCGGTATCAAAAAAGAAACTGCACTCCTTGTAAAATACTTCACTCCTGCTGTACAGTCTGAGCTGCAGGGTAAGAAAATAGGCGACAACATTGTATTACAGCTCGCCACTTCTTTTGACGAACAGCGCCTGAACTGGGTAATGAGAGACCTGGGCCTGGATGCTACCAATAAAGAAGCAGCCAACAAATACTTCAACCTGGCGATCACCAAAGTGACCCTGATTGAAAAAAGAGAACTGAACGAAGAATTTTTCAAAGAAGTATATCCTGCGGACGAAATCACTACCGAAGAAGCTTTCCGTGCTAAACTGAAAGAAGAAATCGGTAAATACTGGAACCAGGAAAGCCGCAATCACCTGCACAACGACCTGTTCGAAGTGCTGGTACACGAAACACCAATTGATTTACCAAAAGATTTCCTGAAACGCTGGCTGCAGATCGGTGGTGAAAAACCTAAAACTGCAGAAGAAGCGGAAAAAGAATTCCCAAGTTTCGATCATCAATTGCGCTGGACGCTGATCAGCGATAAACTGGTTCGTGAAAATAACCTGGAAGTTCCTTTCGAAGAACTGAGAGAGAGCGCCAAACAGAAAGTACTGGGCTACTACGGCGCTGCCGCCTCCGATGGTGCTGAGTGGCTGGACAGCTACCTGGACCGCCTGTTACAGGATGAAAAATTTGTGGACCAAACTTACCGCGAAATGATCACTGCCAAGTTATTTGACTGGGCTGAAACTAAGGTGAAAGTAAAAGAAGAGGAAATCAAAGCAGAAGATTTTGTTAATTTACCTCATAAACATCACCATCATGAACATTAATAACGACGAATTTAGGAAATATGCCATCAAGCACCGTGGAATCAGCAGCCTGGTTGTAGATAGTTACGCTAAAAGCCACCAGTTAAACAGCCTGACTCCATACATCCTCGAAGAACGCCAGATGAACATGACCCAGATGGACGTTTTCTCCAGGTTAATGGCTGATCGCATTATCTTCCTCGGAGATCCGATTAACGACTACGTGGCCAACGTAATTACCGCGCAGCTGTTATTCCTGGAATCTTCAGACCGGACACGCGATATCCAGATGTATATCAATAGCCCTGGAGGTAGTGTTTATGCTGGTCTGGGCATCTATGATACCATGCAGATCATCTCTCCTGAGGTGGCTACTATCTGTACCGGTATGGCCGCTTCTTTCGGCGCCGTACTGCTCGTAGCTGGAACCAAAGGAAAACGCACGGCGCTCAAGCATGCCCGCGTAATGATTCACCAGCCTCATGGTGGCGCCGAAGGTCAGACTTCCGACATCGAAATCACCGCCCGCGAATTCGTGAAGCTCAAAAAAGAACTGAACGAAATCATCGCCGGTCACTGTGGCCAGCCAGTTAAGAAAGTGGAAAAAGACTCTGACCGCGACTACTGGATGACGGCTGATGAAGCTAAAGAGTACGGCATCATTGATGATGTGCTCCAGAAAAATCCAAAAAAACAACTGGACTCTCCTCAATAAATGAATGATCATTATGGCTGTGCTTAACTGACATTACAGTAAAAACATAACCGTAATATCATCCGGATCAGGGGCATCCTGGTTAAGAAAACTTTAACAGTCCCGCTTTCCGCGGGACTGTTTTATTTTACGCCCACCGGGATTTTTAGTGTAAATTTGTAAGCCTGTATTACCAAAGCAGGCTGTTATAGTTTCGCCGAAAAATAATTTTATTCCGAAATGAAAGATTCGAAAATTCGCTGCTCCTTTTGCAATCGCTCGAAAGATGATGTGCAGATACTGATTGCGGGCGCTGAAGGACATATCTGTGAAAACTGCGTTGCCAATGCCCAGGAGATCATTGACCAGGAACTTTTTGCCCCCGGCAAAAAAACTGCTGCAACTCCCGCTCCCAGCGTGATGCCTAAGGTTGCCAAACCCGTAGACATGAAAAAATTCCTGGACGAATATGTAATCGGTCAGGACGACGCCAAGAAAGTATTGGCTGTAGCTGTTTATAACCACTACAAAAGATTGAACCAGCAGGTAGGCGATGATGAAGTGGAAATCGAAAAATCCAATATCATCATGGTGGGTGAAACCGGTACCGGTAAAACCCTCCTGGCTAAATCCATCGCCAAACAACTGAACGTTCCGTTCACAATCGTCGACGCTACTGTATTTACAGAAGCAGGTTACGTAGGTGAAGACGTGGAAAGTATCCTCAGCCGCCTGTTACAGGTGTGCAACTATGATGTGGAAGCTGCTGAACGCGGTATCGTTTATATCGATGAAATCGACAAGATCGCCCGTAAAAACGATAACCCTTCCATCACCCGCGACGTTAGCGGCGAAGGCGTTCAACAAGGACTCCTGAAGCTGCTCGAAGGCGCCGAAGTACTGGTACCCCCGCAGGGCGGACGTAAGCACCCTGAACAGAAACTGATCAAGCTGAACACCAGCAACATCCTGTTTATCTGCGGCGGCGCGTTTGACGGCGTAGACCGTATCATCAGCAGAAGGGTACAAACACACTCCATCGGGTTCACCGTAAACAAAGAAAAAGAAGAAGAGAACAGGAAACAGATCCTCCGATATGTAAACTCACAGGACCTGAAATCATTCGGCCTTATCCCGGAATTACTGGGCCGCCTGCCAGTGGTTACCTATCTCAACTCTCTCGACAGAGATACGCTGAAAGCCATCCTCACCGAACCTAAAAATGCACTGATCAAACAATACAAGAAACTGTTTGCTATTGAAAACATAGAGCTGCACGTGGAGGAAGAGGCACTCGAATATATCGTTGACAAAGCAATGGAATACAAACTGGGTGCACGCGGCCTCCGTTCCATCTGTGAAGTAGTACTGAGCGACGCTATGTATGAGCTGCCTTCTGCTAACGAAAAAACTTTCGCGCTTACCAAAGAATATGCACAGGCTAAACTGGAGCAGTCTACACTGGTTAAACTGAAAGTTGCGTAACTTTTATCTCACCGTAAAACCACTATTTATGCAGGAACTTATTCAGCAATTGCAGGCTAAAGCAGGTCTTACCACCGAACAGGCCGCTCAGTCTATTGATGTAATTAAGGAATATGTGAAAGGCAAGCTGCCTCCGTTTATCGCAGGTACTGTCGACAACTGGTTTGCAAGCATGTCTGATAAAGCAGGCGCTAAAAAAGAAGGTATAATGGAACAAGCCGGCGACTTTCTGGATAACATGAAAGACAAAGCTGAAGATTGGGCAGAAGACGCTAAAGAAAAAGTATCAGACTTTTTCAAAAACGATAAAAAAGACGCCTAAACACGTATATTTTTTTATGCAAAACACCCTTCCGTATGGAAGGGTGTTTTGTTTTATAGGCTTTTCAGATACATAAACAATGCTTTTAACTCCTCATCCGTATACTGCGCTGTCATCTTCCAGGGCATATCTTCATTCTTCAACTGATACCCCTCGGGTGTTTTACCCGTGCGCAATGTAGTCATGAAGTCATCTTCCGTCCAGTGCCCTATATGGCCGGAAGAAGTGATATTAGCCACAGGCTTTCCTCCCGGCACCGGATTAGCACCGCCTGTAAGCCTGGGATTATGACATCCTGTGCATGATACAGAAAGATATTCACCATAACTGGTGGACGCTGTAGCAGGCATTTCAGCTGGCTGATGATATTCATGATCGGTGAGGGCTGCCGGAAACATAGGCAGCTTACCTATTGCCGTTAATATCTTCCCCAACGGGGCCACGCTGTTGGCTGGCAGTTGCCTGTCCATAGGAGGTTGTGATTTACAATAAGCAATGATAGCTGCCATATCGTGATCAGATAGCTTCGAATACTCATAAGACGGCATTATCTTCAAACTACGGCCCTCCCTGTTGACTCCGTGACGAAGGGCCAACAACCAGTCTTTGTTGCTGTAATCAGCCGGAATACCGCCTTTTCCGGTAGTAAGGTTAGCGCCGGCTACAAGTCCAATCGCCGGATCATTCAGAAATACATGGCCGCTGAGATCTTTCCCATGGCATTCCGTACATCCCTTAATTGCATACAAATGAGCACCAGCCGCAATTGTAGCCGAATCTGCAGGTATCGGAATTTCTCTTACCTGTACAGAATAACGTTTTGTGTTTTCATGCATAAATCGCCAGGCGCAAATACCAAATGCCAGCAATAAAACAACGAGCAGGCCTAGCAATACGATAGCGGCCCATTTAAGGATTCTGGGGAACATACAGTCAATAATTTCCCGGCAAAATTAGTGGCGAGTTATTTCACAGACATCAGTATTAGTACTGAGTTATAAAAATAGGGGGTCATAACGTGAATTACAGGTCTAGTCAGTTGGAGGTTAGAATGTCTTCTGTATAGAAAAGCACCCTGGGAACCGGGGTGCTTTTCTTTTGGAGTAGAAATTTTTCAAATCTTTCTTGATTTTGAGTTAGGTTGATAAACGGTAAAGAGTGATGATTTAACCCAAATTTAACGTTCCTTTTGTAAAATAACATAACACTAAAGGGGTAATATTTCATTTTTTTGTCAAAAAAGATAAACGGCTTGTCTCTTTTCCTTTTTTACATTAAAAAAATAACACCCTTACAACTATATCATTTTCAACTGCAAAATCGTTTTAATTATCTCAAGGCTTCTCTTGCTATAACGATTTTCTGAATCTCGGATGTCCCCTCCCCAATGGTGCATAATTTTGCATCACGATAAAACTTTTCCACAGGAAAATCCTTTGTATAGCCATAACCGCCGAAAATTTGTACGGCATCGTTAGCCGTTCTCACCGCCACTTCCGATGCGTAATACTTGGCCATAGCAGCCTGCTGTGTCATCTTCACCTTACGGTTCTTCATATCAGCAGCCTGCATGGTAAGCAGTTCGGCAGCTTCTATTTCTGTGGCCATATCAGCCAGCTTAAAGGAGATACCCTGGAAATTGGCGATAGGCTGATCAAACTGATACCTTTCCTGAGCATATTTGACAGCTGCATCACGGGCGCCCTTTGCAATGCCCAGGGATAACGCAGCAATGGAAATACGGCCACCATCCAGTACTTTCATGGACTGGATGAAACCATCGCCCACCACACCCAATACATTAGAAGCAGGCACGCGGCAATTATCGAAGATCATCTCAGCAGTTTCGGAGGCGCGCATGCCCAGTTTATTCTCTTTCTTACCGCCACTGAAGCCCGCTGTACCTTTTTCCACAACAAAGGCGGTCATACCATGACTGTCACGCACATCGCCTGTACGTGCTATCACCACTGCCACATCGCAGCTTTTACCATGAGTAATCCAGCATTTGGTACCGTTAATGATCCAGTCGTCGCCATCTTTTTTGGCAACACACTTCATATTCATAGCATCTGAACCGGTGTTGGGCTCAGTGAGACCCCATGCCCCAATCCACTCTGCTGTGGCCAGTTTGGGCAGGTAGCGCTGCTTTTGCTCTTCATTGCCGAATTGCAGGATATGACCAGTGCAGAGAGAGTTATGTGCAGCAACACTCAGTCCGATTGCACCACAGAAACGTGCGATTTCACTCACTACCGTTACATACTCCAGGTATCCAAGACCGCTGCCACCGTATTCCTGGGGTACTAAAACCCCCATCAATCCTAACTCTCCAAGCTTTTTGAACAAGTGTAAAGGAAACTCCTGTTGCTCATCCCATTCCAACACGTGCGGTTGAATGTTGGTCTTTCCGAAATCCCGGATCATCTGAGTAATCTGCTGTTGCATCTCCGTAGGCTCAAAGTTCATAAACGTGTGGATTTAATTAAGAGTTTGGTTAAAAGGTAACTTCAATGTAAGGTTCAATTTTACGATAAATAATTTCATCCACCAACGGCAGCATAAGTAGCTCGCCTACCTCCCTGAAACCCGCATGGGCATTACGATACTGCACTATCAGGTGTGCCAGTTTAGCACGTATATATGGGTGAGCCGCCAAAGATTTTTCATCTGTGAGGTTGAGGTCTATTTTTTTTAGAGAACCGTCACCGATCTTCAGAAAAGGTTGAATTTTTTGAAATGTGGAATCCGGTAATCCATAACATTCTGCCACCTGCGCTATAGAATGGTAGCCTCCCAGCTTATCCCGGAAAGCCACAATACGTCTCGCAAAACCGGCGCCAATCCCCGGTAGCGACCGCCACTGCAACGTATCGGCAAGATTGATGTCAATAACCTGAGCAGGCCCCTTGCGGTGGTACCGGTATGCAAATGAATCGCGCCTGAATACCTCTCCCCTCCTGTACACCGTATCCCGTCTGCGATATCCGCCATTGTCATACTTCTCCCACTTATCCTGCCTCCGGTGCCCCTCTTCCTTTATCCTTACAAAAGGTATCAACCGCGCACACGTAATGGCTGACAATCCATAAATACGCTCCAGATCTTCCGGTCGCCTGAAATGTCCGCCTTTCTGCAGGTACTTCTGTATTGTAGCTGCGGTACGGGCGCTCACTCCCAGCTGCTCCCAGTCTTCTGCCGGAAGGCTGTTGGGATCAAAGTAAAATAACGGTGCAGCTACGGGCGCTTCAGGTGCATGAAACTGCCCCTCAAATACCTGAACGGCTACACGAAAAGCAGCAGTATCAGTAACAGGCGTACGATAGAAGCAGGAAATAATGACTGACGTCTGGGATACTGTGAGCATCAGGATGATCAGAATGAAGATGCCGGCGCGTTCCCGCTTTGAGAAGCACAGGTATGCTTTCATAACAGCTTTCCACATGGGTTAACAATTTTGTCCGAATTTAATACCGGGGAAAATGGCAGCCGTTAATCAGGTGCAAACACACTTAAATTTCTATGGAAAGCCCGTCGTATGCAAGCGCCATACCATCGGGCAACTCTTTCGACACTTCGTCATGTAAGCCCAGCTGGTGGCTGATATGCGTAAAGTACACCTGCGGTACTTCCAGCTCTTTACCCAACGCAATGGCTTCATCAAGTGTGAAATGGGAGATATGTTTCTCACGGCGGAGGGCGTTTACCACCAGGATCTTCGATCCCCGGATCTTATCCTTTTCCTCCGGCGCTATGTAATTGGCATCAGTGATGTAGGTGAAATCTCCGATACGGAAACCCATCACCGGCATCTTAAAATGCATGACCTGTATAGGCGTGATAGCTAGCCCATTAATACGGAAAGGCTGATCGTCGATGGTTTTCAGATTGATCTCAGGAATGCCGGGATATTTGAAATCAGCGAATGCATAAGCAAACTCCCGCATGATAATATTCTGTGAAAACTCAGTGGCGTAAATATCGATGGCTCCCTGCTGAAAGTAGTTGAACGCACGGATATCGTCCATACCTGCAATATGATCCTTATGCGAATGCGTAATGAGTACAGCTTCCAGGTGCTTCACATTTTCCCGCAACATCTGGTAACGGAAGTCGGGTGTGGTATCCACCACTATATTACCGGCAGGCGACTGAATAAAAATACTACTTCTTAAACGTTTATCTTTTTTATTGGAAGAGGTGCAAATCTCGCAACCACAAGCTATTACCGGTACTCCCTGCGACGTGCCTGTTCCTAGAAATGTAACTTTCATCCCGAATATCGTTTATCTTTTAACCTATTCTGCTTTCTCTTCCGCATTATCTGCCTCTGCCGGGGCGTCAGGCAGAGGCCTGCTGGCAATGATTTGCTTATAAAGTTTATGGGATTCCACAGTAAGCAGGTCTTCTTCCAGTGGCAAGGTACCCAGGATATCCAACAAAGCATTGATACGTCCTTCCAGATTCAGGAATTTATTGATCACCACCACCTTCTTGTGTTCCAGGATACAATAGCCGGAAGCGAAAGAGCCTTTTTCGAAGCGCAGTACATATTTGGCATCTTCAAAAACCTTTTCCAGCTTGGTTAGGTTTGCAGGAGTGATTTTAATATTCATGGGGCAAAAGTAGTTAAAAAAGCGGTTAGGCTTTAGCTGTTAGCCAGTAACTGACAACTAAAGCCTGCCAACTATTTTGATACCATTCTCGCAACGGGTACAATCATTTCTTCCAGCGAAATGCCGCCATGCTGAAAGGTGTTGCGGTAATAGTTCACAAAGTAGTTATAGTTGTTCGGATAGCAGAGATAGCCATCTCCCCTTGCAAAAATATACGATGAATTAACATTGGGCTTGGGCAAACCGGCTTCCCTCGGGTCTCTGAAAGCAAGTACTTCTTTAGGATCGTAGTTCAGGTTACGCCCGTGCTTATAGCGCAGGTTGGTGGTGGTCTGTTTATCACCGATCACTTTCACCGGTGTTTTTACACGTACACTGCCATGATCCGTAGCAATGATAAGATTTACTTTTTTATCGCTGATACGCTTCAGTGCCTGGTGCAGCGGACTGTGTTCAAACCAGCTTGCAGTAATAGAGCGGTAGGATGTTTCATCACCAGCCAGCTCTTTCAGTACTTCCATTTCTGTACGGGCATGGCTCAGCATATCCACAAAGTTATACACGATCACGCTCAGCTGATAGTCGAGCAGGTTGTGAATATTGTTGAGCATGTGCTGTGCGTCCGCATGGTTAGTAACTTTGGTGTAGGAAAACCGCAAATCCATTTTCAGGCGCTGCAGCTGGGCCGCAAAGAATCTCTCCTCATGCAGGTTCTTCCCTCCTTCCTCATCATCATTCTTCCATTCTTCCGGGAACTTATGCTCTATATCCACAGGCAGCATGCCGGCAAATATGGCATTGCGGCTATATTGCGTGCTGGTGGGCAGTATGCTGTAAAATGTATCTTCTTCAACTAACCGGTATGATTCCTGTAAAATGGGCACAATAGCCTTGTACTGGTCCAGCCGCAGGTTGTCTATCAGCAGGAACACGTTGGGCTGCTCGGGGTCCATTGCGGGAACGATCTTATCACGGAAAAGCGTGTGCGACATAACAGGCGCATCTTTCGCCTTCGGATGCAGCCAGTCTCCATAGTTACGGCTGATGAATTTTGAAAACTCGGTATTCGCTTCCGCTTTCTGGGTATTGAAAACCTCCAGCATCTCCGGGCTGTTGGTCTTCGTCATTTCCATCTCCCAGTAAACAAGTTTCTTGTAGATTTCCATCCATTCGCTGTAGTCAGGATTGGAACTGAGGGCCATGAAGAGGGTTCTGAATTCCTGCTGGTAGGCGATAGTGGTTTTTTCGGCCACCAGCCTCTTGTTATCGATTATCTTTTTGAGAGATAATAAAACCTGATTGGGGTTGACGGGCTTGATGAGATAATCGGTGATCTGCGATCCAATAGCGTCATCCATCACATTTTCCGCCTCATTCTTGGTAATCATCACCACCGGGATCTGCTGATCTATTTCCTTGATCTTGCTCAGCGTCTCAAGGCCAGTAATCCCAGGCATGGATTCGTCCAACAACACCACATCCACCACCTGCTCTTTCAGGAATTCCAGGGCATCATACCCGTTGGTGAGTGCCGATACCTTGTAGCCTTTACTTTCCAAAAAAATTATCTGTGATTTCAATGAATCAATTTCATCATCTACCCAAAGTATATTTATCTGGCTCATAATTTATTTTAAGGTTCCAATAAAACAGAAAATTACCCCATTTTTTCGGCAAAAACCATTCCCCGCCTTACATTTAGCCGTAATAATATGTTAAAAAAACCAGGGGCCGGTAAAAATGAGGGACCCAAAAAGCGGGGCGGTGGTGAAAGTTATTTACCTTCGCAAGCACAAGAATTCCATACCTGTAACCTACCAACTGACTTTACTGTAATAGGGGTTTTACGAAGGGAAGACGTCATTATAAGTAAAATAATTACATATAATAAATTCCTGGTGTAGTTTTGCACACCTTACACCAGAATTTGGGATGTGTTTCCCACATAAAAGAGGTTTTTAACGTTGATGCAATGACCGAACGCAAGCGAAAAATTGTTAATGATCCGGTGTATGGCTTTATTACCATAGATCACCCGTTGATTTTTAACCTCATTTCACATCCATGCTATCAGCGGCTTCGCCGTATCCACCAGATGGCGCTTGCGCAACTGGTGTACCCCGGGGCAATGCATACGCGCTTTCATCACAGTTTAGGCGCTTATCACCTGATATGCATGGCCTTACAGGAGCTACGCAGTAAAGGAACTGAGATCACAGAGGAAGAAGAGGTAGCCGCCAAAATGGCCATCCTGTTACATGATGTCGGGCACGGACCCTACTCCCATGCACTGGAAAACGGCATTATCGAAGGGGTTTCCCATGAAGAAATCTCGCAGTGGCTGATGCAGGACCTGAACAGGCAGATGGATGGAGCGCTGCAGCTGACCCTGGACATTTTCAACAACAGGTATCATAAAAAATTTCTCCATCAGCTGGTATCCAGCCAGCTGGATGTGGACAGAATGGATTACCTGAACCGTGACAGTTTTTTTACTGGCGTGGCAGAGGGGACGATTGGATATGACCGTATTATCAAAATGCTGATAGTACATGACGGAGAGCTGATGGTGGAGGAGAAAGGGATCTATTCCATAGAAAAATTCATTGTGGCCCGCCGGCTGATGTACTGGCAGGTATATCTGCATAAAACAGTATTGAGTGCGGAAAACATGCTGGTAAAGATCCTGGTGAGAGCCAAAGAACTGGCACAGAACGGACAAGAGCTGTTTTGTTCTCCTGCCTTGTCCTATTTCCTGTATAACACGGTTACCAGAGATAATTTCGAACATGAACCCGATTGTCTCCGGCTTTTCTGTATGCTGGACGATTACGACATTATGGGCGCCATAAAAGTATGGGGCAACCATTCTGATAAAGTTTTGTCTTTATTATGTAAATGGCTGGTAAACAGGGAATTGTTCAAGGTTGTCCTTAGAAACGAGCCCTTTGATCAGGATACTACCATACGCCTGCGGCAACAGGTGGCACAAAAATGGGACATACCGGAAAAGGATGTCGATTATTTTGTTTTTTCCGATGTAGCCACATTAAGGGCCTACAACGTAAATGATGAAAACATCAATATCCTGTTTAAAGACGGAACTGTAAAAGACATTTCCTCTATTGACAACGCCTTGATTAGTCACACCCTGGCTATACCGGTAAAAAAATTCTACATTTGTCATCCAAAAATCTAGGCTAACAACGTTTTATTAAGCATTAAAATGTTAAAGAATTTATTCATGCGATCCGGAAGTAGCCTGGAAAACATTACAATTATTAGACTATGCAGTTTAGCGCATTACAGTTAGCTACCATGTTAGATGGTAAGCTGGAAGGGAATCCGGAGGTGAAAGTGAGCAACATCGCCAAAATCGAAGAAGCAGGCGAAGGCATGCTCAGTTTTATTGCCAATCCTAAATACGAAGAGTTCATATATACTACCAGGGCATCAATCCTGATTGTGAATGAGAGCCTGGTGATAGAGCGGCCTATACATTCTACCCTGATCAGGGTAAAGGATGCATACAGCAGTTTTGCCCTGTTGCTGGAGAAATACCGCTACCTCACCGGTAACAAGTCGGGTATCCAGCAGCCATCTTTTATTCCGAAATCCGTGAAGCTGGGTGAAAATGTATTTATTGGTGCATTTGCCTATCTCGGCGAGAATGTTGTGCTGGGCAACAATGTGAAGATATATCCGGGTGTGTACCTGGGTGACAATGTTATCGTAAACGATGATGCCGTGTTGTATCCCGGCGTAAAAGTATACGATAACTGTATTGTAGGCCGCAGGGTAATGCTGCATGCCGGCTGCGTAATAGGCGGCGACGGTTTTGGCTTTGCTCCTCAGCCGGATGGCTCTTATAAAAAAGTACCGCAGATCGGTAATGTTGTCATTCATGACGATGTGGAAATAGGTGCCAATACTACCATTGACAGGGCCACTATGGGCTCTACCGTGATCCGCCAGGGTGTGAAACTGGACAACCTGATCCAGATAGCACACAACGTGGACATAGGCTCTAACACTGTAATCGCAGCACAAACAGGCGTTTCCGGAAGCACCAAAATCGGCCAGAACTGCGTGATAGGCGGCCAGGTAGGTATAGTTGGTCATATCCAGATTGCTGATGGTACCAAGATTAACGCACAGAGCGGCTTGTCAAAATCTATTACAGTACCCAACACCTCTCTTACCGGTTCTCCTGCCTACGATTATAAAAGTTCACTGAAAAGTCAGGCAATTTTTAGAAATTTGCCGGACCTTGAAAAACGTGTGAAGGAATTGGAAGAAATGGTTAAGCAACTGCTTCAGGAGCGGGCGGGCGTTTAACGAACATTGAAGATCAAACAGTTATACAGCAAATATGATGGAAAATCAACAGTTGCCAAACCAGCACACCCTTAAAGGCGATATCAGCATTTCTGGCGTGGGTTTGCATACAGGCGCAAGTGTAAACATGACCCTGAAACCAGCATCTCCAGGATTTGGTATCAAATTTCAACGTGTAGACCTGCCGAACCAGCCCGTAGTTAAAGCTGATGTAGACTATGTAGTAGACACCGCACGCGGCACCACCCTGGAACATGACGGCGCGCGCGTAAGCACTGTAGAGCATCTGCTGGCTGCATTAGTAGGCACCGGTGTTGATAACGTACTGATAGAACTGGATGGCCCTGAAATCCCCATCATGGATGGCAGCTCCCTGCCCTTCATTGAGGCGATTGAAAAAATCGGAACCCAGGACCAGGACGCGAAAAAAATCTATTATTCCATTGACACCAACATCAGTTACTACGATGAAGCCAAAAAGGTGGAAATGGTGGCTTTACCAGCTGTAGATTACCGGATTACCTGTCTTATCGACTTTAACTCCCCTGTATTGGGCACCCAGCATGCTAAAATGAAAGGCATCGGAGAATTCAGGAACGACATCGCTTCTTCCCGTACCTTCTGCTTCCTGCATGAGCTGGAATACCTGCTGAGCAATAACCTCATCAAAGGTGGCGATATCAACAACGCCATTGTGGTGGTTGACAGAGCAGTGAACGAAGACGACATGAAACGCCTTGCCAAAGCGTTTAACCGTGACACTATTTCCGTACAACGCGAAGGTATCCTGAACAATATAGAGCTGCGCTTTCCGAATGAGCCAGCCCGTCACAAACTGCTCGATGTAGTAGGCGATCTTGCATTGATCGGTTACCCAATCAATGCACACATCATTGCCAACCGTCCGGGTCACGCTTCCAATGTGGAATTTGCCCGCAAGATCAAAGCATATATCAAAAAGAACAAACACAATAAAGGCGTACCTGTATACGACCCTAACCAACCACCTGTATTTGACACACCACGCATTGAAAGAACCCTGCCGCACCGTTATCCGATGCTGTTAGTGGATAAAATCATTGAGCTGGGCGAAGAACAGGTAGTTGGTATCAAAAACGTAACTTTCAACGAACACTTCTTCCAGGGACACTTCCCCGGAAACCCTGTAATGCCGGGCGTTTTACAGCTTGAAGCACTGGCCCAGGTAGGAGGCATCCTGGCGTTGAACAGAGTACCTGATCCTGAAAATTACGATACTTATTTCCTGAAAATCGACAACTGTAAATTCAAACAGAAAGTATTTCCGGGAGACACCATGATCCTCAAAATGGAGCTGTTAAGCCCTATCAGAAGAGGCCTGGTGGAAATGCGGGGGACAGTATTCATCGGCAATAAAGTGGTTACTGAAGCCGATATGATAGCACAAATAATAAAAACAAGAGAGGGCAAACAACAGCAATGATCCACCCGCTTACATACATACATCCGGACGCCAAAGTAGCTCCTAATGTAAAAATCGATCCGTTCACCGTTATACACAAGAACGTGGAAATTGGTGACGGCACCTGGATTGGCTCCAATGTTACCATCATGGAAGGAGCCAGAATAGGCAAGAACTGCCGTATTTTCCCAGGCGCTGTAATTTCCGCCATCCCGCAGGATCTGAAATTTGCGGGAGAAGAAACAACGGTCGAAATCGGAGACAATACCACTATCCGTGAATATGTGACCATTAACCGTGGCACTAAAGACAAATGGAAAACCGTTGTAGGCAAGAACTGCCTGATCATGGCCTACAGCCATATCGCCCATGACTGCGAAGTGGGCAACTACTGCGTATTCTCAAACAACACCACGCTTGCCGGCCACATCTTCGTCGGCGATCACGTAGTGCTGGCCGGAATGGTAGCAGTACAACAGTTCTGCAAAATAGGCGCTCACGCTTTCGTTACCGGTGGTTCACTGGTACGTAAAGATGTACCGCCTTACGTAAAAGCCGCCCGCGAGCCATTATCCTACGTTGGCGTAAACTCCGTAGGACTGAAACGCAGAGGCTTTTCCCTGGAAAAAATCAACCACATACTCGATATTTACCGTGTGATTTTTGTGAAGGGATATAAATTATCCAAAGCCATCAGCATCATTGAAGCGGAATATCATGCCACAGATGAAAGGGATGAAATACTGTCCTTTATCCGTGAATCAGGCCGCGGCATTATGAGAGGCTACACTTCCCGTTCCAATGACGATCTCTCTTAATCAGACAGGTAAGCGTTTTAACTACGATTGGATATTTCGTGGTGTGACACTCACCTTCAGTGAAGGAGGGCGTTATGCTATACTGGGTCCAAACGGTTCAGGTAAATCAACATTATTACAAGTTATCAGCGGTGCCCTTCATCACAATGAGGGCACCGTTTCATATACTGCGCAGAACCAGCCCGTGGCTCCTGACGCGTTCTTCCAATACTGCGCCATCGCAGCTCCTTACCTGGAGCTGATTGAAGAAATGACCCTTACGGAAATCTTCGAATTTCATCTTCAGTTCAAAAATTTCCTCCCCGGCATTACCCCCGCAACAGCCATGCAGCAGGTAGGTCTCGAAAACGCCGCCAACAAACAGCTGCGTAACTTCTCATCAGGCATGAAACAGCGTACCAAGCTGGCCCTCGCTATTTTCAGCGACGTGCCCGTTTTGCTGCTCGATGAACCCTGTACCAACCTTGACGCTGCCGGCACCGCCCTGTATCAGCAACTTATCAATGATTACGGTGGCAATCGTCTTATCATCGTCAGCTCCAATGATGAGCGGGAATACTTTATGTGCCCACACCGGATACAGATCAGCGATTACAAGAAAAACAGGTCTTAAAGGATTTAACAGTGTGCTAAAAAGGTTTCATTATATTCGCTGAAACTAAAGCTAAATTCTAAAAAGCTGACCGCTGTATGCAAACTGCCAGTAACAAAGTGCTTAACGGCTGGGCAATGTACGACTGGGCCAACTCCGTGTACAACCTCGTTATCACCACTACCTTCTTCCCTATTTACTTTTTGGCTGTCACGAATGAGAATGTTTCCTTCCTCGGAATGCATTTCGTTAACTCAGCACTCTATAATTATACCATGGCAGCCTCTTACCTGCTGGTTGCCATCGCTTCCCCCATCCTCTCCTCTATTTCCGATACACGGGGCAATAAGAAAAACTTCCTGCGATTCTTTACCATACTCGGCTCACTCTCATGCTGCGGCTTATACTTCTTTAATAAAGATACCCTTAGCCTGGGAGTACTTTTCTTCATGCTGGCTACAATCGGCTACTGCGGTGGACTGGTGTTCTACAATTCCTACCTGCCTGAAATCGCCGCTCCGGAAGATCGTGACCGGATCAGCGCCAGAGGCTTCAGTCTCGGCTATGTAGGCAGTGTGCTGCTGCAGCTGATCGGGTTTGCCTTGGTATTGCTCAAGCCTTTCGGAATGGACGATGGCAGCTCCGTACAAACAACTTTCCTGCTAACCGGTATCTGGTGGCTGGGCTTTGCACAGATCACCTTTAGAACGTTGCCGGCTACACGCCCAACCGTTGAAAAGCATACAGGCAATGCCATTACAGAAGGTTTTACCGAACTGCGGAAAGTATTTGCACAGGTGAGAACCATGCCTGTGCTGAAAAGATTCCTGCGCGGATTCTTCTTCTACAGTATGGGCGTACAGACTGTAATGATGGCAGCTACTGTATTTGGCAGCAAAGTATTAAAACTGGATGCCAGTACCCTCATTGCAACAGTAGTAGTTATCCAGCTGGTAGCAATTGCCGGCGCCTGGGGAATGGCAAGGCTTTCAGGCCGCTTCGGCAATCTTCGTGTATTGATTGCCGTTATTATACTCTGGGTAGGTATCTGTTTCGCAGGATACAAGATGCAGACCGCTACCCATTTTTACCTGCTGGCAACAGCAGTCGGCCTGGTGATGGGAGGTATCCAGTCACTCAGCCGTTCTACATACGCCAAGTTGATGCCTGAAACAAAAGACACTGCCTCCTTTTTCAGCTACTACGATGTTACTGAGAAACTCTCCATTGTAATCGGCATGTTCTCTTTTGCCTATATCGATGATATGACCAAAGACATGCGCAACTCCGTACTGGCGCTGGTTGTATTTTTCGTGATCGGTCTCATATGGGTGATCTCGGCTTTGCTGAAGCAAAGACAAATCAACACAGAAGCTGTATCTTCGAAATAGAAGACTTACAGTTATGAAACTATATACCATTAACACCGGCTTTTTCAAACTCGATGGCGGCGCTATGTTTGGCGTGGTGCCCAAGTCCATCTGGAACAAACTGAATCCTGCGGACGACAACAATATGTGCAACTGGGCGATGCGTTGCCTGCTGATAGAAGACGGCAAACGGCTCATCCTCGTAGACACCGGCATCGGTGATAAACAGGATGCCAAATTCTTCAATCATTACTACCTGCACGGCGACGCCACCCTCGATAAATCATTAGCCGCCCACGGCTTCCATCGCAATGATATTACCGATGTATTCTTAACACACCTGCACTTTGACCATTGCGGCGGCAGCATTGTACGGGAAGGCGACAGGCTGGCCCCAGCTTTCAAAAATGCTACCTACTGGAGCAATGCCGATCACTGGAAATGGGCCACTGAGCCAAATGACCGCGAAAAAGCATCTTTCCTGAAAGAAAACATCCTCCCCATCCAGGAGAGCGGACAGTTGAAGTTTGTGGAACACCTGGAAGGCGTAGCCTTTACCGGCAACATTTCCGTCCGCTTTGCCAACGGGCATACTGACGCCATGATGTTGCCACAGATCAGCTACAAAGGCCGTACTATCGTATACATGGCAGATCTCCTGCCATCAGTCGGGCACTTGCCGTTGCCCTATGTAATGGCATATGATATGTTTCCGCTGACAACACTCAGCGAGAAAAGACAGTTTTTACAGGAAGCACTGGAAAAACAATATATACTTTATCTGGAGCATGATCCACAGGTCGAATGCTGCACTCTGCAGCAGACAGAAAAGGGAATCCGTGCCGGCAGCACCTTTGCGCTGACTGAGCTGTAATCTGCTGCCAGTATGTCACACTGAAAGGCCCCGCACTATATTTGATATACCACCCACATGGCTATAAGTATTACACCGGATAATAAACTTAAAAAACTGATCGTAGTAGGCGACCGCGTGCTGATCAAGCCAACAACGCCGCATGATCGTACCAAGAGTGGATTGTACCTGCCTCCCGGTGTGCAGGAGAAAGAAAAAGTCCAGAGAGGCTATGTTATCAAAACCGGCCCCGGATATGCAATCCCCATCCCGGTAGATGAAGACGATGCCTGGAAACCAGACGAAGAGAAAGTGAAATATATTCCGCTGCAGGCAAAAGAAGGAGATCTTGCCATATTTCTGATGAGTGGGTCAACTGAAATTGTTTACCAGGACGAAACTTATTTTATAGTCCCCCAGGGCGCTATCCTGATGCTGGAGCGGGAAGAAGAACTGTAAGAAGGTTTCTCGCAAAGGAGCAAAGGGAGCAAAGACACAAAGGATTTTTTAAGTTTGATTAAGACTGATTTTGAGTTCAAAAATAATACGATCTCAAACCTAATCTTACAAGACTTAAAAAATCCTTTGTGTCTTTGCTCCCTTTGCTCCTTTGCGAGAAACCGGCCTGGTTTTTTATTATCTTCATAAAAAAAACACCATGGCCAATAAGGATGCATTTCTGGATTACATTAAAAACGGCTACACATTTCAAGGAGAGCATTTTAAGCTGGGCTGTGCAATGCTGGATGGAGAAGTAGTAAGCGGCGCAGATGTATTTTTACCCCTGAAAACATTAAACCGGCATGGCCTTATCGCCGGCGCCACCGGAACCGGTAAGACCAAGACCCTGCAGGTAATTGCCGAAGGGCTCAGCGACGCCAGTGTACCCGTGCTCCTCATGGACATCAAAGGTGACCTTAGCGGTATTGCCGCTGCCGGCGCCGATAACCCCAAAATAGCAGAACGTTATCAGAAGATCGGTGGCACCTGGAGCCCCGCTGCATATCCTTCAGAATTGCTGTCGCTCAGCCAGGAAAAAGGTGTTCGTTTACGCGCTACCGTTAGTGAGTTCGGTCCCATCCTCCTGTCAAAGATATTAGAGCTGAACGATACGCAGGCCGGCCTCGTTGCCATGCTGTTCAAATACTGCGACGACAATAAACTGCCGTTGCTCGACCTGAAAGACTTCAAGAAAGTGCTGCAATTTGCCGCAGATGAAGGAAAAGCAGAGCTGGAAAAGGACTACGGCAAAATATCCACCACTTCCACCGGTACCATCCTCCGTAAAGTAATAGAGCTGGAACAACAGGGCGCCGAATTATTCTTTGGCGAAAAATCATTCGAAGTAGATGATCTCATGCGCATGAGCGATGATGGCAGAGGCATGGTCTCCATCCTGCGTGTAAACGATATCCAGGATCGCCCGAAACTCTTTTCCACCTTCATGCTTAGTCTGCTGGCAGAATTATATGCCACACTTCCTGAAGAAGGCGACCTCGACAAACCCAAGCTCGTAATGTTCATCGACGAAGCGCATCTCATTTTCAATGAAGCCAGCGATGCACTGCTGAAACAGATAGATACCATCATCAAACTGATACGCTCTAAAGGTATAGGCATCTTCTTCTGTACCCAGAATCCAATGGATGTTCCGGCCTCTGTACTGGGCCAGTTGGGCCTGAAAGTACAACACGCCCTTCGCGCATTCACTGCTAATGATCGTAAAACTATCAAACAGACAGCCGAAAACTACCCGCTCTCTGATTTCTATAAAACAGATGAACTCCTCACCCAGATTGGCATCGGGGAAGCCCTTATTACCTGCCTGAATGAGAAAGGTGTGCCTACACCGCTGGCAGCCACTATGCTGGTGTCGCCACGCTCCAGGATGGATGTACTCACAGATGCAGAAATAGATAAGATCGTGAACGGGTCTAAGCTGGTAAAGAAATACAGCGAAACAATAGACAGCGAGAGCGCCTACGAAATACTCACCGCCAAGCTGCAGGAAGCCGCCGATAAAACTGCTGCTGAACCAGCTCCCGCCAAAGGAGGCAAACAGGAGAAAAGCCTGCTGGAAGAAGTGATGGGCAGCTCTGCGATGAAACAGGCTGGCCGTACGGCTGCCAGTATCATCACACGCAGTCTGCTCGGCGCATTGGGACTCGGTGGCAAGAGTAAGAAAGGCAGCTGGTTCTGAAAATAATACGGCTTTTATTATCTTAAAGCCGATAAAGGTAATCCACCCGGCCGTTACAGCCGGATCAACACAAAAAGATATCTATGACCAAAGTAATCAAGACAGGGATATGCTCCTATGGTATGTCCGGACAGATTTTCCATGCTCCTTTTCTGCATGTGAATCCCGGATTTGAATTCACGGCAGTAGTGGAAAGAAGCAAACATCTCGCCCAACAGCGCTATCCTAACGTTAAAGTATATACGAGCGTGGAAGATATGCTGGCAGATAAAAGCCTGGACCTGATTGTAGTGAACACTCCCAACTATACGCACTTTGATTATGTGAAAGCCGCACTGGAAGCAGGCAAGAACGTAATTGTGGAAAAACCGTTCACAGTTACCACCCGGGAAGGTATCGCCCTCGCCGCATTGGCAACAGAAAAAAACCTGTTGCTCAGCGTTTATCACAACCGCCGTTACGACAGCGACTACAAGATAGTGAGGCAGGTAATCAATGATGGGCTGCTGGGTGAAATACTGGAAGCAGAGATCCATTACGACCGCTTCAAGGAAGAACTGAGCTATAAAAAACATAAGGAAGGCGGCCTGCCAGGTACCGGCGCCCTGTACGACCTTGGCTCCCACCTCATAGATCAGGCACTTACGCTCTTCGGCACTCCCACTTCCGTATGGGCAGATATACGCATCATCCGCAGGGATTCCGTTGTAGACGATTACTTTGAACTGGTCCTCTATTACAACAAACTACGCGTGCGCCTGAAATGCAGCTATCTTATCCGCGAAGCCCTGCCTTCTTACCAGTTGCATGGCCGCATCGGTTCTTTCATTAAAACCAAGGCCGATATCCAGGAAGCACAGTTACAGAGAGGCTTGTTTCCCAACAGCCCCGATTGGGGCGCTGAAGGTCCGCATGAATGGGGACTGCTGCACACGGAGATAAATGGCAAGGTGGTAAAGCAATTCCTGCCCAGCCCCAACGGCAACTATATGGATTACTACCAGGGCATTTATGAAGCGCTGGTAAACAACGCACCTAACCCCGTAGTACCGCAGGATGCCATCAATGTAATACGTGTAGTGGAAGCTGCGTTTGAAAGCAGTAAAACTGGGAAAGTGGTGGCTATTTAATTATTTTTTTATTTTGCTATGTAGTTATTTTAAATGCAGCGAAGATTGTAATCTGTTCTTCTCTATAAAAAAAATCTTCGCTGCATTTAAAATAACTACATAGCAAAATAAAAAAATAACTAAATATTTAATCTCCCTTCTTCATCTCTCTTAATCAACCCTTCATCATTCATAAACTCCAGCACCGCCAGCAGATCGCTTTTCCCGACCTCCGGCATATGGCTGTGCAATTCAGGGAATAACAATGCCTTCTCTTTCAGCAGCGATATAACGTTATCGGATATACGCTTGAAAGCGGCAGCGTCCATCGGGGCAGACTTTCTTTTCACACAAATGTCGCATACACCGCAAGGCTTACAATCCGTTTCTCCGAAATAGGCCACCAACTGCTGTGTACGACATATCTCCCGGTTATGTACATAATTAAACATGGCATTCAGCCTGTCTTCATACACCTTCCTGCGTACTTCTACCCTGGCCATATTAATACGCAACGCCTGTGCGGAAACACGCTCCTGCAGGAAGCAGAGCTGAGGCTCATCGCGGCGCTGCTGATAACGCAATATCCCATACTGATGCAAACGGATTAGCTGTGCACTGATCTCATCTTCTTCCATCAGCATGATACGGCTCAACTGCCTTTCATAAACAGGCACCGCCTGATCAAAGATACCTTCGTAGGTACGAAGCAATGTTTTAATGATCTCTTCCAGTGCAGGATAGGCACTTTCAAAAGCGTAGAGGGATTCCTTATTGGTGGTAAACCCTATTCGGGAAGGCATCGTTACACTTTCGCTCAGTTGCAGGATACCTTCCTGTTCTAACAGACGGATAGCGCTATAAGTGATCGTGAGGTTAAGCTGGAACGTCCGTGCGAAGTCGTTAATATCAAAATCGAAATACACACCTTCTGCGCTGCCGACAGGCACCTGCAGGTAATTGACAATACATTGGTATACCTCCCTGATCTCTTCCAGAGAGGGGAACTGCAGCGCAATACGTGTGTGCATCTCAGTTAGTTCGGGCTCATTGTACAACAGAACAGCATATGCCTTCTGTTCATCACGGCCGGCGCGCCCAGCCTCCTGGTAGTATGCTTCGAGTGAGTCCGGCATGTCATAATGTATCACAATACGCACATCCGGCTTGTCGATTCCCATACCGAAAGCGTTAGTACATACCATCACACGTATTTCATCATTGATCCAGGCTTCCTGTCTGGCAGCGCGTTCCGCCTGTGGAAGACCCGCATGATAATGCCCTGACGGGATACCCTGCAGTTGCAATAAAGCGGCGATCTCCCTCGTTCGTTTACGGTTACGGCAATAGATAATACCGCAGCCGGGAACACGGTCAAGTATCTGTTTTACCTTATCAACTTTAGTATTTTCTTCGAGTACACTGTAGGAGAGATTAACGCGGGCAAAGCTCTTGGTGAATACTGACGGGGACTTCATCAGCAGTTTATCACAGATATCATCCTGCACCTTAGGCGTGGCCGAAGCGGTGAGCGCCAGCACTGGCGTGCCCGGAAAAAAACTGCGGATATCAGCAATCTGAAGATAAGCCGGTCTGAAATCATATCCCCATTGGGAAATACAATGTGCTTCATCCACGGCAATCAGGTTAACCGGAAGGCCATCACAATAAGTCTGGAAAAGCCTGCTCTGCAACCTTTCAGGGGATACATACAAAAACTTGCATCCACCACGGCGGGCCGCCTCGAGCACCCTTTCCACTTCCTGGAAAGGCATACCCGAGTAGATACTATAGGCAGTGATCCCCTTCCGTTTCAGATTGGCTACCTGGTCTTTCATCAATGCAATAAGAGGCGTGATTACCAGGCACAGACCGGGTTTCATCATGGCAGGCACCTGAAAGCAGATAGACTTTCCTCCGCCTGTAGGCAACAATGCCAGTGTATCCTGACCGGCCAGGATCGCATTGATAATATCTTCCTGTAAGGGGCGGAACTCACTGTATCCCCAGTATTGCTGTAGTATGGCTACGGGTGTGCTCAAATCTTCATCGGAAATAGTACAGCTGCAATTTACTATAGGCAGCGGTAATTATCGTCAACGGTTCACGTTTTTATAACGTAACCTTACTGAATTGATACCTAACACCACGTCTGAAAGCCCCATTACACCAGCGCCTACAATAGGATTGAGAAGGCCGAGTGCCGCCACAGGGATAGCCACTACGTTGTAAATAAACGCCCAGAAAAGATTCTGACGGATAGTAAGGTAAGTATGTTTTCCAAGGCCAAGCGCCAGGGGCAATGTGTTGAGATTATTATTCAGCAACACCACATTGGCGCTTTGCATAGCTACATGTGTAGCATCGCTGAGGGAGATGCCAATAGTCGCTTTGGATAAGGCCGGCGCATCGTTGATGCCATCGCCCACCATAGCTGTAGGAGCCGTCTGCATCAGCTGATCAATTTTCTGCAGCTTTTGTTCCGGTGTCTGTTCTGCGTAAACGGTGGTGATACCTATTTTTGCAGCCAGCTCCTGACATTTGCGGGCAGTATCACCGCTGAGTAGTATTGGTTCAATGCCACTTTGTTTCAGGCATTGTATCATTTCCGCAGCTCCAGGCCTGATCTCATCTATAAAATCTATCCATCCCGCCAGTTGTCCGTTCCTGATCAGGTAAAGATGGTGACTATCGTCTGCCGTGAGGGATTCGGCCATTTTAAAAGAACCGAGCTGCCATTCGTTGCCGGCTTTGTCCTGGCCACGCATGCCCAGTCCCTTATACTCGCGCACCTGCTGCAAAGGCAGTTCCCCGGCAGATTTCCATAGAGCGGCAACTGAGCGGGCTATAGGGTGGGAAGAATATTTTTCGAGACTGTAAACTACCTGTTTAAATGTTTCATCCGGCAGGACAGAGTGATACGCACCCAGTTGCAGTTTGCCAGTGGTGAGTGTTCCTGTTTTGTCGAAAACCACCTGTTTTATGTTCTTAAACATCTCCAGCGTGTGTCCGCCTTTGATGAGAATACCATTGCGGGCGGCCCGGCCCAATCCCACCATTACAGCTGCGGGCGTGGCCAGCCCCATAGCACAGGGACAGGCTATAACAAGCACGGCTATACTCCGCATCATAGCGGTAACCAGTGGCGTATGCCCTATAAAATACCACCCCAGGAAGGTGATAACGGCAATGCTGAGTACCAGCGGCACAAATACAGCACTGATACGGTCTGCCAGCCGTTGCATAGGAGGTTTGTCATTCTGCGCCTGCTTCACCAGCTCAATGATATAAGATAGTACGGTGTCCTTACCCGTAGCAGTAATATATACTTTAATGGAACCTTCTTCGAGTATGGTGCCGCCTATTACTTTATCTTTCTCTTTCTTGCTGACAGGTGCACTCTCGCCAGTGATCATGGATTCATTGATATGGCCGTTCCCCCAGTAAATAGTACCGTCCATCGGGATCTTATCGCCGGTATTCACCAGTACACAGTCGCCGGGACGAAGCGTGCGGTTATCCACTTCATGGATATGCTCATGCCCGTGATCTGTATTAATAAGCCGTGCAATAGTAACCTGCATCTTCGCAAGATCTGCTATGGCGCTGGTGGTCTGCTTTACGGACCTTTCTTCCAACAGATTCCCCAGGAATACCAGGGTGATAATAGCGGCCGTAGTTTCATAAAACAGGTAATCGCTGCTGTTGTATTTTATAGTGCCAACAAGGCTATAAACGAAGGCTGCCGTGGCTCCAAGCGTTACCAGCACATCCATGTTGGCTACGCCATTCATGAGAGAGCGAAAGCCACTGCGGCCAAAGTGCCACAAACCAACGAAGAAAACCGGCAGGGCAAGCCAGAACTGAACCCAGGGATGGTGCAGCCAGGGCCAGTTTACCCACATGTGCAGGAGTAACGGTAAAGTAAATATGAGGCAGAAAAAGAATTTAAATGTAAGCGTACCAAAAAAGGACGGTTTCACCGGCACAGTATCTCCCGTAACCACTCGAAATCCCAACTGGTTGATACCATCCAGCACTTCTTTTGAGTCAGCTCCGGCAGGGGCCACAAAGCTGACCTCCTCGGTGGCGAAGCTGACACTCACGTTCTGCATACCCTTTTTCTCAAGGTACCGGGATACGCTCAGCGCACAGTTCGTGCAATGCATCCCTTCTACCTTGCAGCTGATTGTAGTCATGATCGTCTGTTTTTCCTTATTACAAAGTTATTGGTTGCCGTTTTATAAGATATAAATATTAATGCAACGGGATATCATTTCGGCGCCCTGTGCAAGTAATGAAAAACTACTGCATTCTGAATCCGTAGTAGGGTAAATCACCAAAATTCATACATTTGTTGATGCAATGGACATTTTCACTGGACCAACTGCCAGAGATAGCCCGCCATTTCTGGGAACATTTTGCAGGTAAACAGGTATTTACACTGGAAGGCCCTATGGGAGCGGGAAAAACAACCTTAATCAAAGCGTTATGTACAGCCCGCGGAGTGCAGGATGCCACTGCAAGCCCAACTTTT
>NZ_DATLKJ010000154.1:0-128692 GCF_035538455.1 Chitinophaga sp. | reverse complement strand
CAACCATTTTCATTACCTGATCACTACTTTGAAACATTAGAAATAGTTACTCCGGTTGAAATGCCCACCATGCGTGTTGTACACCGCAAAAACAGATTAGGCTGGTTCAAATGGGCTGTGGCCGCCTGCCTGATTGGTTTTGTAGGGACTACAGCACTACTTTTTATAGAGAATGACAAGAGCAACAGTATTGACAGACAACTGGAGAAAGTAAGCGACCAGGATATTGTTGATTATCTCCAGGCGCATACTGACACGTTTGACAACGAAACCATACTGGCCGGTTTCAATGAATCGAACGCTGCCGAGTCACTACAGGAACATTTAAACGAACTATCTTTACCTGCAGCAGAAAAATACCTGCAACAACCCTATCCGGAGAATGAGGTAGTACCTAATCAGTGATGCATGAAACGTTATAGCACTATATTAGCCATCTTGTTTGCCCTGCTTGCGGTAACCCGTGTGGGCAAAGCTCAGCAGCCTGCCGGCGAAGCAGCCGAAAAAATAAAGCAGCTGCAGATGGATTATCTTGCTAAGAAACTGGACCTGTCTGACGACGAAGCCCAGAAATTCTGGCCCGTATATAAAAATTACACCAAAGAAGTAGAGCTCCTGATCGCTGAACGCCAAAGCAGAAAGGCGCAGGACAAGCTGTCCGACGCCTCTGCAGATGATATTGCCAAACATAATATGGACCGAGAACTGAGCTATGAAAAGAGAATGCTCGACATCCGTTCAAAGTACACTAACGAGTTCCAGCGTGTATTACCAGCCAGAAAAGCAGGCATGGTATTCAAAGGTGAAAGGGAATTCAGGGGCATCATGATCAATCATCTCAATACTCAGCGCATGAACCGGCTGAATCAGGGCATCCTGCGCAGACGCCCCTGATCCCATTATTTGTAGTGGGCCCGTACTTCCACCACTTTACCGTCTTTCACAATCATGGTTTCCGCACTCAGCAAGTTGTTGATACTCTTGTAATGCAGTACTACTGAGTTAACTCCTTCCATTATATGATATAATTCAAAGTGCAGTTCAGGATAAGCAGTAAGCGCACGGCTAAAATATGTGCGTAGCGCCTCTTTCCCACGAATACAACCACTTGGGTCATTGTTTATCTTCTTAATGAAAGGGGAGTAAAATACGATGTCATCAGCATAGTGAGATAAAATTGCTTCGAGGTCATGTGCATTCCAGGCATCCAACCATGCCTGAGCTAAACTGTTCAGATCTTCCATTGTTTTTTTTGCAACAAGATAAGCCTTTGTTCACGCTGATCATTTGCTGAAAAGATCAGTTTTGGCATTGCGCCATTGCAGTGGGGTGATATGAAAGTACCTGCGGAACAGGCGGTAAAAATGAGTTACATCTTCAAATCCGCAGCCATAGGCTATTTCAGGAATAGGTTGTATAGTGGTGCGCAACAGGAACGCGGCCATTTCCAGGCGCTTTCCCCAGATCCAATGCATGGGACTGGTATTATACAACTGCTTAAACCGGCGCTTCAGTGTAGCGGTGCTCATGTGTCCCACCAGTGCTACATCTTCCAGCAAACGTACTTCGTGCAGATGAGGATAAAGCTCTCCCAGCAGCTCCTGCGGGTGATATCTGGTGGTGGCATATAAGAGGTTAATTGCCTCTGCATGCCGGCCTAGCAGGGAAACGGCCTCCTCCAGCGTTTCATAATAACCAGGCGCTTCCTGACCACCATGCTGAAACCGCTCTAACAACTTAGTAGAGAAACGTCGCCAGTGAGATGCTGCAGGCAACTGTAATGTAAGTGTGGGCTGGCTTTGTGTATTACTTTGCTTTTTAACATTATAGTCAATCATAGCTGCCGGTAATACCAGATTGATACTACCGTAGCTGTCTGAAGGACGAAGGATCTCAGAACAAAGCAGCGAGCCCGCCGGGATCAGGAATACGTCGCCTGCACGCAGGTGGTGCACTCTTACACCATCATACATCCGCTTTTCTCCGCTCACCACCAGGTTCAGGATGGTATGCGGAACGTATAACCGGTGCGCGGCCTGTTCACGGTAACGACTATACGCAGCCCAGTCTTGTCCCTGCTGTTCCCACGTTTTAATGTGGTGCTGGCCTTCGAGATCAAAGCTGTTATATAAGGTGTACATACATCCACAGGAGAATTAACGGTATCAGAATTTCGCTACCGGTTCTTTAATATCATGATAAAAGAGGAAATTCCAGCCTTCCTGTTTACCTCGTTCCATAAACTGCTGACGTAATTCCATACTGCGCCTGCCGTCATAGTCATATTTGGCAACAAAGCGGCTGCGCATCTGGGAGATCTGTGGTGCAACGTCTCCGCCGAAGAACACTTTGTCTTCTCCATCATCCACCAGAAACACCTGGTGATACGGACAATGCCCACCGGTCAGTTCGTAGTGAATATAGCCGTCTATCGAGCCATTACCGGTTGTAAACACAACATTATCGCGCTGCTGTAGCAGCATAATATCTTCTGAGTGATACGATTTTCCGGCATGCTCCATTGCATAGCGCATTTCTTCATTATTCACATAATAAGTAGCGTTGGGGAAGGTGAGTGTACGCTCGCCGGTAACCGGATCAGCTGCCGATACGCCACCGGAGTGATCTTTATGCAGGTGGCTCATCAATACTTTAGTGATCTCCATGGGATTGATGCCGTTATCGATCAGGTGTTGATGTATCTGTAAAACGCCATCAGGGTTGCGGAAACCCAGGCCAGTGTCAAACAGCAGATAGTCCTTGTCTGTTATCACAAGAAATGGCTGGATTTCGACCAGCAGTGAACCGTGCGGACGATCCTGCAGGTTATCTGTTCCCACTTTGAATGGAGTGAATTGCTTGGTCCCGTCTACGGTAAATGACCCTTCTGATAATGGTATAATACGTGCCATGCAGCAAAGATAGCGATTAGCGGTTAGCTTTCAGATGCTAAAGGCTTACAGCTACCGCAGCACCATCTGCCTGTCAGCATCCAGACGGAGCATGATGAAGATGAGCATGGTAAAAGTCATGAGAGACGAGCCACCATAGCTCACCAGCGGCAGCGGGATACCGATTACCGGAGCGAGACCGATGGTCATGGAGATATTGATGGCCAGATGGAAGAAGATAATACTAGCCACCCCATATGCATACACGCGTGAGAACGTCGATCGTTGTCGCTCCGCGATGAATATGATCCGGAAGAGGAGGGCTACATACAACCCAACGAATATGATACTGCCTATAAAGCCGAAGTCTTCACCGACTGTACAGAAAATGAAATCAGTACTTTGTTCGGGCACAAAATCGTAACGTGTCTGCGTTCCTTTCAGGTAACCTTTACCCCAGATACCACCGGAACCAATCGCGATCATACTCTGACGGGTGTTATAAGTGGCCTTGGGGTCGTTTTCCTTACCCAGCATTACTTCGATACGACGCACCTGGTAATCCTTCAGCACTTTGGTGAAAGCAAAAGGTACTATGAACATCACAAACACAGAGCAGAAACCGTATACCAGCAGGATAATCAGCAAACGGGATCTTTTGCGCTTGATTTCCCGGCGCATGAAGTAGATGACCAGCGCTGTGATCACAGTAAAGATGGAGAATAATACGTATTTATCCACCAGCAGTGCTGAAAGCACCAGCACGATGCCGGAGAAGGCGATAACGAGTAATACACCGGGCAGTCCTTCACGGAACATCACGAGGAAGAAGGCGAAGTACACCAGTGCAAGACCTGTTTCATCCTGCAGGATAATGATAGCAGCAGGTATCAGCGCGATGGCAGCTGCAATAATTCTCGATCGTAGTTTCTTAAAGTCCGTTTCCTGCGACGATAGATATTTGGCAAGAGCCAGGTTGGTACATAGTTTCGTGAATTCCGCAGGCTGTAGCTGAAAGCCGCCTATTACCAACCACGAATGCGATCCCTTCACGTCCTTACCAATGGCCAGCACGAGTAACAACAACAATAAGCCGAAGGCATACATCAGGTTGGAGGTGGCGGTAAATACCTTACTATCTGTAAGCCAGATAATGGCGGCCAACACCAGGGAGATGCCGAACCACATCATCTGACGTGAGTAGTTTTTGTTGATATGGATGATATTCTGCCAGATGTTGCCCTCTCCGCGGTATTCAGCCGCGAAAATAGACATGATACCAATGATCACCAATGCCAGGTAGAGGCCAACGATAGGCCAGTCAATCCCTTGTGTCAGTTTGGCTTGCGAGCGGTTCATTATCGGTATGTCGGTTTATTCGTTTATAGTGCAGGGTTACTTCTTCGTAAAGAACAGCAACTCATACAACACAATCAGGAAAAGGCTTGCGGCGGTAGACAAAATGATTTTCAGCATCAGGTAAAGCGGGTTGCCAAAACCAAATACTTCGAGGATGAAGAATAAGGTATGATGCAGAAATACCAGCACCGCAGCATAAATAAGGAACTGCGACACGCCCATGCTAGTCATGGAGGGTGTTTTCTGGGTCGTTTCAAATCCGCCCTGAGGCGATAGTACATTTATGATAAACGGGCGCAGATAAGCGACAAATACACAGGCTGCAGCATGTACACCCATTGTATTGGAAAACATATCCAGGGTAAGACCTGTCAGGAAGCCCAGCAGCATTACTACGGGACGCGGCAGGTTAAAGGGCAGCGCCAGTATGAACAGCATATACAGATACGGGCTTACCAGCTGACCAATCAGTATTTCGTTAAGAACAAATACCTGGATCAGTATCAGGAAAGCAAAACGGATGATATTTCTTAACAGTATACTCATTTATTCTTTAATCAACTTATAAGTCGAATCTTCTAGTTTTTGTTGTTCATCCTTAAGCAGGTTCTCTATCACATACACATATTGCAGGTTATAGAAGTTGGTTGCCAGCTTCAGGCGGATGTTAAACGTAGTGCTGGCTTTGTCAGACATCATAATGCTGTCTACATAACCTACGGCAATATTTTCCGGGAACAATGCAGAGAATCCGCTGGTGACTACGGTGTCGCCTTTATGTACTTTGGCACTTTTGGGGATATCGCGCAGTTGGGCGTAGCCGGCACTTTCGCCGTCCCAGTGCACTGACCCCATTTCCTTACCCTGTCCGAGGCGGGCACTGATAGAGAGGGCATTGGATTTAGAAAGCATGGACAATACAACAGCGTAGTTATCGCTCACACTTCTTACCACGCCTACCACACCACTGGTACTGATCACGCCCATATTGGGGCGGATACCCTGCAGGCTGCCACGGTGGATGGTGATATAGTTAATAGGTTTATTCAGTGAGTTATTGATCACCTTTGCTTCGAAGTATTCGTAGCGGCGTATCTGTGTGCCTATTATCTTGCGGGTTGTATCGTTACTGTACTGGCGGATGGTGTCTACCCTGATTCCCTGGGTGGTGGTCATGGTATCGAAGCTGCTGCGCAGGGCATTATGCAGCCGCATATTTTCGGCGACAAGGCTGTCATTGGTCGCTTTCAGATGAAAGTAATACTGTACGTTGTTATACCGGTCGTATAACTTTCCACTAAGGTTATTGGCGGAGTTGAGATAGGCTGTACGCTGGAAGTTGTTATTCTGGAATACCAATACAATGCAAATCACTTCCAGCAGCAGAAATAAGAAGAAGTTGAAGTATCGCCTAAAGAAAATGATTAGATTCCGCACAAGCGCGCTTTGATTTTGTGATTTGGAGATTCAGGGATTTGTGGATTTTGAGAGTGATAGATTTCGGAATTTTATAAATCCCAAAATCTATCACTCTCAAAATCCACAAATCCCTATATCTCAAATAGGTTTATTGCATCAGAAACGGATATTTACCAACATGTTTGAGCGCAATACCGGTGCCTCTTACTACGGCACGCAGCGGATCATCTGCTACATGAACGGGCAGTTTGATCTTCTGGGCGAGGCGCTTATCGAGACCACGCAGCAGGGCGCCACCTCCGGTGAGATACAAGCCTCTGCGGTAAATATCTGATGCCAGCTCTGGTGGCGTTGTTTCCAGCGCTTTCAGGATGGCTTCCTCAATTTTAAATATAGATTTATCCAGTGCTTCCGCGATCTCCTGGTAAGATACCATGATCTGTTTCGGAATACCGGTAACCAGGTCACGGCCATTTACCGGAATATCATCCGGAGGGTTGTCCAGTTCTTTCAGGGCGGAGCCGATATGAATTTTGATCTGCTCCGCAGTTCTTTCACCGATGAGTAAGCTATGGTAGCGTCGCGGTGCTTCCATGATGTCGGCAGTGAATTCATCACCGGCGATACGGATACTCTGGTCACATACGATACCAGCCAGTGCGATCACGGAGATCCCGGTGGTACCACCGCCTATATCGATGATCATGTTACCTACAGGTTCTTCCACATCAATACCTATACCCAGCGCGGCAGCCATAGGCTCATGAATGAGATATACTTCCTTTGCGCCTGCCTGTTCTGCAGAGTCGCGAACGGCACGCTTCTCTACTTCCGTAATACTGGAAGGGATACAGATCACCATGCGCCAGCTCGGAGCAAACAAAGGCTTCTTAGGATAAATCATTTTTATGAGTTCCCTGATCATACCCTCCGCGGCGTTAAAATCCGCTATCACGCCATCTTTCAGGGGACGTATAGTACGAAGATATTCATGCGTTTTTTCGTGCATCATCATGGCTTTCTTACCAACAGCCACAATTTTACCGCTAGCCCGTTCTATCGCTACAATGGAAGGCTCGTCCACAACCACCTGGTCATTATGTATTATCAGCGTGTTCGCTGTACCTAAATCAATCGCGATTTCCTGCGTTAAAAAATTAAAAAATCCCATTGTTGATACGGTCAAAAATTAGAATGCAAAAATGAATAATTCCAACGAATATACGATGCAAAAAATGGATATTCTTGCAATAATACGGCTAAATATTAAAAAAACTTATTTCTTGTATGAACAGCGCTGTGACAGCCCTGTTTATGCTCTGATCACATGAACGGAAAACGCCCTTTTTAATTGCCGGGATAGAATATTTTTCATGCTGATATTCAGGTAACAGGCAGCATTATGCTTCATGTTATTCTATCAGCAAAAATAATCTTTCCTGTTAAAGAAACTCGTATCCGATATCCCTGCGATATGTTTTACCCTCAAAGCTGATCTGTTCTGCTGTCTGCACGGAGTGCGAAAGCGCTACAGACAGGCTTTCTGCCAGGGACGTAACAGCCAGTACGCGGCCGCCGTTGGTGAACACCTGGCTGCCTTCCTGCCGGCTTCCTGCATGAAACACCACCTGGTTGGCAGTGGCGGCAGGTATGCCGGTAATGGCTTTATTCTTTTCATATGCTTCCGGATAACCTTTTGATACCAGCATCACGGTGGCGGCTGCACGTTCGTCGGTGTGGATCGTTTGTGCTCCCAACTGCCCGGCGCTAACTGCTGAAAACAGCTCCAGCAGGTCGTTCTTCAGCCTTGGCATTACTACCTCGGTTTCAGGGTCGCCCATTCTACAGTTGTACTCAATTACGAAAGGCTCTCCTTCCACATTAATCAAGCCAAAAAAGATGAATCCGTTATAAACAATGCCTTCTTTCGACAAACCCGCTACTGTAGGGCGGATAATTTTTTCTTCGACCTTGCTCATGAAAGCGGCATCTGCAAAAGGTACAGGAGATACGGCTCCCATCCCTCCGGTGTTCAGGCCTTTGTCGCCCTCACCAATCCTTTTATAATCCTTAGCTTCAGGTAATATCTTATACGTATGTCCATCGGTGATCACAAAAACAGACAACTCAATACCAGTCAGGAATTCCTCTATCACAACAGTTTTGCTGGCATCGCCAAACTTAGCGGCCCTGATCATCTGCTCAAACTCAGCGAGCGCCTCATCATGGGAGGGAGTGATCACCACCCCCTTACCAGCCGCCAGGCCATCAGCCTTCAACACAATTGGTAAGGAATGCTGTTTAAGGTAGGCTACTCCCTCATCATAATTATTTGCATTGAACTCGCGGTAACCTGCTGTAGGAATGTTGTGACGCTGCATGAACAGTTTAGCAAAGGCCTTACTGCCTTCCAGCTGGGCGCCGAATCTGGACGGGCCCATCACAGGGATATGTTTTAATGCGGCATCCTGCTGAAAGAAATCGTAGATCCCATTTACCAGCGCCTCCTCTGAACCGGGTACTACCAGATCTATTTGGTTTTCCAGGCAGAAGGTGCGGATCTTTTCAAAATCGCTCACCCCCATATTCACGTTGGTGCCACATTGCGCGGTACCGGCATTACCCGGTGCTATAAATAATTTACCACATTGGGTACTTTGCGACATTTTAAGGGCCAGCGCGTGTTCCCGGCCACCACTACCTAGTAATAATATGTTCATACGATTTGCCTAATAAATGCAGGTGCGAAAGAAAATGCAAAGAAAGATCAAAAAACTACAAAAATTGACCATTTGTAGCATTTTTTTCCGGGATAGCTGATTTTATTTAACTTGCCTCAATTAAAGACTTAACAGAACCTTAAAACAACTATTGCTAAAACTAACCATTTATGACGCAAACTGCTGTTGCTCAAGAGCCTTCGACTGTCTCGGGAAAGGGGCATCCTAAAGGCCTCTCGGTATTATTTGCCACGGAAATGTGGGAACGGTTTAACTTTTATGGCATGAGAGCGTTGTTGACGCTCTTCCTGGTAAATGCGCTGGCTTTATCTGAAGCAGATTCTTCCTATGTCTATGGTGGCTTTCTTGGTCTGTGCTATCTTACTCCTATGCTTGGCGGTTATATCGCCGACCGTTATCTCGGTAACAGAAACTGTATTATTCTCGGTGGGTTCATTATGGGCTGCGGCCAGATGCTCATGGTATTAAGTGCTACCCTGTATGCCACCAATATGGAACTCGCCAAGATCCTGGTAGGGGTTGCCCTCCTGGTAATCATCTTCGGAAATGGTTTCTTCAAGCCCAACATCTCCTCCATGGTAGGCCAGCTGTATCCTAAAAACGACAGCCGCCTCGATTCTGCCTTCACTATCTTTTACATGGGTATCAACGTAGGAGCATTCCTTGGGATGCTGATCTGCCCGATCCTGGGAGATGTGAAGATCGAAGGAGTGAGAATAGTAAGCGCCTTTAAATGGGGCTTCCTCGCTGCCGGCCTGGCTATGTTCCTCGGTACCATCCTGTTTTCCTTCCTGAAAGACAAATATGTGGTTACCCCTGACGGTAAAGCCATTGGCGCTAAGCCAGATTTCAGCAAACCCACCGCCAATGTAACCGGTGAAGCTGATAAAGCACACTTCTCTCAGACTTCTATCATTGGCGTGCTGGTATTACTGGTTGTACTGTTCCTCGGCATTCATTTCGTTTCTGTCGATCCAAATCCAATCAAATCCTGGCTCTATCCTTTCATCTATGCATCCGGTATCAGTCTTGCAGTGCTGATCATGACAGATAAATCCATCACTAAAATTGAAAGACAACGTATACTTGTACTGTACTTTGTTGCATTCTTTGTGATCTTCTTCTGGGCTTGTTTTGAACAGGCTGGCTCCTCTCTCACCTTCATCGCTGACTATCAGACTGACCGTCGTTTACTGGGTTGGGATATGCCTCCCAGCTTTATCCAGAACGCCAACTCCATTTTCATTATAGTATTTGCGCTTCCATTCAGCTGGTTGTGGCTGAAGCTCCAGAAACGTAACCTGGAACCTATCTCTCCGGTGAAACAGTCTATCGGTCTGGCGTTGTTGGCCTTGGGCTTCTTCATTATCGCTATCCAGGTAAAAAACCTTGGCGACGGCGAAAAACTGGGCGTAGGCTGGCTGATCCTCATGTACCTGTTCCATACCCTTGGTGAACTGTGCTTATCTCCAATAGGTTTGTCACTGGTAGCTAAACTGGCTCCACACCGTTTCTCTTCCCTGCTGATGGGCGTCTGGTTCCTGGCTAATGCCGCCGGATATGCACTGGCGGGTACACTGGGTGCATTATTACCTCCGACTACCGATAAATTTCAGCTGGCAACACAAAACGGTATAAACCTGAAAGGCGTCCTTGATGGTACTATCACCGCTACTGCACAGCAACTGGATAAATTAAAGGAACTGAAACTGGCGGCACATTACCCGACCTTCGCAGGTTTCACCATTCATAACCTGTATGAATTCTTCATGGTGTTTGTAATCCTGCCAGGTGCTGCAGCTATATTGCTTTTCATCTCTACCAGCTTCCTGAAAAAATGGATGCACGGTGTAAAATAATCTATGGCTGACAATCGTTAGCTATAAACCCATATCAGGCAAAGATCGGAGTGGAAATAGGTATCGCTCTTATCTTTGCCTGATTTTTATTTTGACGATGATGTCGTTTATACATTTTTCTACCTTATTCCTGTAATTCAAAAAAATCTTATGTCGGACAACAACTTCAAACCCTTCGTACCTCCTGGCGTACAGATGAAAGAGTTCACCCTAAAATCCATTTTACTGGGCTGTATCTTCGGTATCATATTCGGCGCCGCCACCGTATACCTCGCACTGAAAGCAGGTCTTACTGTCTCTGCCTCTATCCCTATCGCCGTTATCGCCATTACACTTGGCAGAAAATTCTTCAAAACCACCATCCTGGAAAACAATATTATCCAGACCACTGGTTCCGCCGGTGAGTCCATTGCAGCAGGCGTGGTGTTTACATTACCTGGCTTCCTATTCCTCAGCAATGGAGGTGGCGCCCAGTATTTCAACTACTTTACCATTCTTACACTAGCCATCTTCGGCGGTATCCTCGGCACGCTCATGATGATCCCGCTCAGGCGCTCACTCATTGTAAAAGAACATAAAACACTACCCTATCCGGAAGGCACTGCCTGCGGGGATGTACTCATTGCGGGAGAAAAGGGTGGCGATTTTGCCAAAACTGCTTTCCAGGGCCTGGGCTTCGCTTTCATATATGCGATCCTGCAAAAAGTGCTGCATGTAATTGCCGAAACACCGGAATACATGACAAAACAGGCCAGCAAATTTTTCCCTTCTGCAAAGATCAGTGCCGACATAACTCCTGAATACATGGGTGTTGGCTACATAATAGGCCCTCGTATTGCCGGTGTATTGGTAGCTGGCGGCGTATTGTCCTGGCTTGCGCTGATACCGCTGCTTGCTTCGCTACTTCCCGCAGACATGATTGCTTCCCAGCTTGTGAAAGTAGGCTACCTCGCGAGTTTACAAACTCCGGGCGGACAAGGCGACTGGAATCCCGTAACACATACCTTCTCTGATTATTCAGCAGCCGTGTATTACGGATATGTGCGCCAGATCGGCGCAGGAGCTGTAGCAGCCGGAGGGTTTATTACCCTTCTCAAAACAATACCCACTATCATATCTTCTTTCAAAGGCAGCATCGGCGCTATCAAAGACGGCAACGAATCTGCTGATGCCAAGAGCAGTATGCCCAGAACAGAACGCGATCTCAACCTGAAAATAGTATTGATAGGCAGTATTGCACTGATCTTGCTCATGGCTTTCCTGCCGCAGCTGCCAGGTGACTCTATTGGTAAGAAACTGTTGGTAGGTCTGCTGGTAGTGATCTTCGGCGCATTCTTCGTAACTGTATCCAGCAGGATTGTTGGGCTGATCGGATCTTCCAACAACCCTATCTCCGGTATGACGATCGCTACACTGATGGGCACCTGTCTCGTATTCATCGCGGTAGGCTGGACCGGAAAATTATATGAGCCAATGGCACTGGTAGTGGGTGGTATGATCTGTATTGCCGCAGCCAACGCTGGCGGTACATCACAAGATCTCAAGTCTGGTTACATTGTTGGCGCCACACCGATGTACCAGCAGCTCGCATTATTCATTGGCGCTATCGTCTCTTCTGTAGTGATAGGACTCACTGTAAAATTCCTTGATAAACCCACTGCTGAGATGATCAGCAAAGGCATTACAGAACATGCTATCGGCAGTACCTATTACCCTGCTCCACAGGGCACGCTGATGGCGACGCTGGCCAAGGGCATCCTGTCATTCAATCTCGATTGGCAATTTGTGTTGGTAGGCGTTTTCCTGGCCATCACCATGGAGCTGTGTGGTGTTAACTCGTTGTCATTTGCGGTAGGTGCATATCTGCCGTTGTCTACCACGCTTCCGATCTTTGTGGGTGGCGCTATACGTGGCATTGTAAACAGGAAAAGCAAATCAACCCATGAATCCGTTGCAGATGAAGAGCTGGGTAAAGGCAACCTGTTTGCTACCGGTCTGGTGGCAGGCGGCGCTGTAGCTGGTGTAATCATTGCCATACTGGCCGGCTTCGACTGGTCTGCATCATTCCTGAGTGCGGTAAACCAACGACAGGCGGGTATCCTTTCTTCTATGGGTGAAAGTGGCTATTACGTGCTGGGATGTGCCTTCTTTGTTTTTATGGGGTGGTATCTTTACCGTACTGCGCGCAAAGCGTAGGCGCCTCATCTTTTCATGATAACGCGGATGCATAAACGGAAATGTAACAAACACGTTCATGCATCCGTTTTTGTATCTGAAATTGTTTATTTTTATCGCGATTTTTCATTAAAACTTTTCATAATAAATACCTATGCGCATATTCATCCCCGTGCTACTCGGAATCACCATGCTGCTGGGCATTTCCTGCCAGAAGGATAAGAATGACAGTCAGGACAGAAAATTTGTCTCTCTGAAACTCGACAATAAAATTTATCTGTCGGAAAATCCGAAAGGAACCGTGTATGTTCCTGATTTCACCGACACAGATCCGCTGAACGATTTTCCTAAAATGGAAGTCATCGGCCAGAGTTATACCGGAGATGTGATAAGTCTCACACTGGTAGCACCGGCACTGCCTTTCACTCCTGGCATATATCCTTGTTCCAGGGAAGGGAATACGCTACAGGTGATATTGAATAATCCCTATCCTGTTACGCTTTCTTCCAAAGGAAGCAGTAACTGTTTTATCAATATTACCCGCATCGATAATGTCACAGTAGAAGGTAAATTCATTGGCACCCTGTCAGATGCAGGAGGGTCGGGCCTTTCCAGGGAATTGAAAGACGGTGCGTTCCGGGCTGTGATCAAAACTGTCAGCCAGTGAGTGCTGGGGTTGTGAAGAATTTTAATCCGGATAATTTGTAAAGACAGATAGTTTATTTATCAAAAAAGGACGCCGATAATGGCGTCCTTTTCTTTTATTAATGACATAATCAAACAAAATCCAGGTAGTTATATTGCCCTTTCAGGATCTCTTTATCGTTAGCACCTAACCACTGACCCAGCAGCGTAGCATATACATTTTTGAAATCCACTTTATATTGCAGATCGCCCTCTTTCAGATTTGTCAGATCCGGACCATCGTTGAGAATACCTGCTTTCTTCAACCCACCGCTTACCAGGAACATATTGTTGGCAGTGCCATGATCAGTGCCGCCACTGGCATTCTGCCCTACGCGCCGGCCAAATTCAGAAAAGGTCATGACCACCACATCCTGGAAACGGTTATTCTTTTTCAAATCACCAGTGAATACGGTAAGGGCCTCGCTCAACTGCTGGAACAAGCGCGCCTGCTGGTCCTGCTGATTTACGTGTGTATCGAAACTACCGTGAGAAACGTAATACACTTTGGTATTGATATCGGACATCACCAAATTGGCGATGGTACGCAGGTTGCGCCCCAGTTCTGTGTTGGGATACGCCTCTTTGGTCTGGTAAGTCTTAAACTGTTGCTGGATATAGTTGGCAGATGATATCGTCTCACTCATGGTTTTGTAGAGATATTCTACATTATGATGCTCGTCTTCATGTGTATGCTGCTGCATCAGATCTTTGAAGTACTTGTCGTTGCTGCTGCCGAAAAGTCTGGTAGGGTCAGTGAGTGCGAGTCCTTTTGCATGTTCTCCTTTTAATGCAAGGCTCAGTGTATCGTCTATTTCCAGTGCCTGTGTGGGCTTATCGCAGCCTTTGCATTGTGCGTCAAGGTAGCGGCCGACCCAGCCATCAGTCCAGTATTGATCAGATTGGCTGGCAGTGTGCCAGATATCCATCGATCTGAAATGGGAACGATCGGGATTGGGATAACCCACATTATTCATGATCCCCAGCGAACCGTCATCGTACAGTGACTTCAGGCCGGTAAGCGAGGGATGGATACCCAGGTCATCATTGAGAGTAAGTGCGGCTTCCCTTTTGATGCCCAGTGTGGGACGGGAGCGGTAATAAATATCGTTGCGATAAGGAATGATTGTATTGAGTCCGTCGTTGCCGCCGGAGAGCTGGATAATCACCAGCACTTTGTTTCCGGGAGGCACGAGTGCCCCGGATTCAAATGCCTTCAGGAACTTGGGCATCATCACGGCTGCGGAAGCCAGTGAACCTACCTGTAAAAAACGGCGCCTGTTAAGGATCAGCATAGAACAAATTTTAAGCGGTGAGGCATTAGCCTGTAACTGTTAACATAATTGATATTCCGGCGTACTCATTACATCAATTGTTACTGTTTTGATGTAGTTCTCGCGGGTGCTGCTGTCAGCATATTTTTCCAGCAATTGCGGCGTGATGTTACCATTCGTCTGCAACAGTGTACCAGCAATGGTTTGGGCCAGATCTTCCCGCTTCACATCCTTATATCCTTCTATGTAAGGGTCCCAGTTGATACGGGCATTCACTTTCTTTGCATATTGTCTTTTCAGGAAATCATTGATTTGCAGCGTCATTTTATAGTTGGCGCCTTCTCCCATTTCCGGCGTCAGTTCTTTAGGGCGCACGTTCATTACCTGAGAATAGAGGATCACCTGTGGCACGCGCATGCGGAACATCAGGCTGGAACTGTCGATCCAGTTACGCCCTCCGGGCCAGCCAGCCACATTGGGCGGATAAAAGAGCACCTGCCCGAGGATGCGTTGAAACACGAGCATGGCTTCTTCCTGTTCAAAAGCGGTAGGCACTGTTCTGCGAATGCCTATCAACAGCTCCACCGGCGATTTGATCCGGTTGCCGATATATTTGCTATCGTAGAACCAGTCGGCCATGAATATCTCGCGCATCAGCGCTTTGATGTCGTAGTTGGATTGATAGAATTTATCAGCCAATACAGCGATCCTGGCTTCATCAGGCGTTTCATCGACGAAGTATTTATATATTTTGGTGGTGATGTATTTTGCGGTTTGTTTTTGTTCCAGTAATATTTTCAAGACATCATCACCATTATAATTCCCACGTTTTCCAAGAATAGTTTTTTCACCATCATCATGTTGTTTATCGCGGAAAACGAAACTCCCAGCATCATCAAAGCCCCATCCCGTAAAGGCGCGGGCAGCTTCCTTTATATCTGTTTCGGTGTGATTGCCGCGCCCCATAGTGAACAGCTCCATTACTTCGCGCGCGAAGTTTTCATTGGGATGCGCTTTGCGATTCTGTTGATTGTTCAGAAACTGAAGCATGGCAGGTGTTTTAGACACACCGCTCAACAGCTCTCCGAAGTTGCCCAAAGCATTTTCACGGATGATACCCAACAACTGCTGATTAAATATGACATTCTGCGTGCGGCAGGCAAAATGCCCATGCCAGAAGAGGCTCATCTTTTCACGCAAAGGATGTTCACTTTTTATCATGAGATTTGTCCAGGCTACGTTGAGATCTTTGATGCCCTGGGTATTCATCTCATTCACTTTCTTTTTTTCGTCCTGGCTCATTTCTTTGAGACGCTTATAATCGGGCAAGTCTGTTATATTGATAACATCTGCAGATTCTATTTCAGCGTTTTTTGGACCGATGAGTATTTTATTCACAATTTCCTTACGTCTTCTGTTTTCCCATGAGGAGATCACAGGGAGGGTTTCACCGAACCCGGCGCGCCAGGCCAGATGTTGCATTTCCAGTTTGTGGGAGACTGCAGGCATAAGCAAAAATTATTTAATGTAAGACTCCGGTTTTCCGTTTGGGTTTAACGGAACAACCACACAGGATAACAACTTCCTTTTTTAAATACAGACTCGTCAGCGGGCAATTCCATAAAAGCATCAGCTTTCAGCAAACTGGCCAGATCACCGGAACCGTGGTATGGTTGTGGGACTGCGCCAACGGCGCCATCAGGCAGCGATGTCAGTTTAACCGGCAAAAAATATTCCAGAGATGGCTCAAAATTCATATTCTCCTGCAGCACTGCATAGGCAGGCGGTTGCCTTTCAGCGCCCATAGCAGCTTGCAGCCACGGGCGAACATACCGGTAAAAGCACATGAATCCAGATACCGGGTTCCCTGGTAAGGCAAATACCACCGGACCATTGTTGAAAGTACCAAACAGGAAAGGCTTTCCGGGCCGTTGCCTCACTTTGTGGAAAACCTGCTGCATTCCAAGCTGTTGCAATACCGCAGGCAGATGATCATATTTACCGGCAGACACAGCGCCGGAGCTTATCCATATATCCGTTTCCGGTAGTAAGTGTCGTAGTTTTACCTGCATTTCAGTGGCATCATCGCTCAGGTGAACGTATTCCGCAGAGATCCCCATCTGTTGCAAAGAGGCCACCAGGCTGTAAACATTGGACATCCGCACCTGGTGTTCTTCCGGCGTGGCATGTACCGGCACCAGCTCATTGCCGGTCGCGATCACTGCTACGCGTGGCAGCTTTGCTACCTGCACATGTGTTTTACCGACAGTTGCGAGCACACCCATTTCTGCTGGTCCTATAATAGCGCCAGGCTGTAGCAACGTATACCCAGCTTCCACATCAGATCCTTTGAGATGTATGTTTTGCCCCTGTTTTACGTCGGTATTAACGGCGAAGCGGCGGAAACCCTCATGTTCAGAGGCTTCCAGGTGCTCGTAGGGGATAACAGTATCGGTGAGGTCAGGCAGAATGGCCCCCGTCATCACTTCCATACAGTTAGCGGTATTGGAAAGCTGCAGCCGTGGGGCCCCTGCGGCTTGTATATCTTCCACTACAAAGATCTGCTGGCCACGGTGAAAACTATCATACACAATAGCGATACCATCCATTGTCACACGGTCGAATGGAGGGAGAGGCCTGTCTGCCTGCACCTCTTCACGCAAAATGCGGCCAGTAGCAGATTCAAACGGCAATATCTCAGTTCCGGTGTCCCGTACTGTTTGTAACACGGCCGTATAAGCAGCAGCTACATCAAGCATCATTTTAGTACTTTTGTGAGGGTGAAGATGATTTAAATTTATGATTTTATGTCCAATCCATCAAGCAGTGGTTTTACACATCTCGACGCTACCGGTCAGCCAGCTATGGTAGACATCAGCGGAAAAGACAGCACTTATCGTATAGCCGTTGCCGGTAGCAGGGTATATCTTCCGCAAGCCGTGCGCGAACAGTTCCGCGACAAAGACATACAAACCAGCAAGGGGGCTGTGTTCCAGACTGCCATCATTGCGGGTATCATGGCCGCCAAAAAAACGCCGGAACTGATACCTCTCTGCCATACGCTGCTGCTGGACAGTTGTGACGTACAAATATCTCTGGAAGAAGATGAGGCAGTGATCCGATGCACTGTCAAAACCACTGGCAAAACAGGCGTGGAAATGGAAGCCCTCACAGGCGCCAGTGTGGCTGCCCTTACGATTTACGATATGTGCAAAGCTTTCACTCAGGAAATGATTATCCGTGAAACCAAACTGATCAGCAAAACAGGTGGTAAACATGATTTTGGAAAATAATACAGCGCCTTTGAAAGGTCTGGTGCTCTGCGGTGGTCTCAGTACCCGTATGCAGGAAGACAAGAGCAAGATTGTATACCATGGAATGCCCCAGTGGCAGTATCTTAGCCAGCTGCTGGCGGGCTTTACAGACGAGGTATATCTGTCGTGCCGCCATGAACAACTCACAGCATTCAACAACTATCCCAATACTATCACAGACGCAGTTCCCTATGGTGGCCCCTCTGCTGGCCTGCTCAGCGCACACCAGCAATTCCCGGCAGCGGCATGGTTGGTGCTGGCCTGCGATCTGCCACTGATCAGCAGCCAAAGCCTGGAAGTGCTCATCAGGTCCAGGAATCCGCATAAAGCGGCGACGGCCTTTATCAGCCCGGTGAATAATTTACCGGAACCATTGATCGCCATATGGGAGCCTGCCGGGCTGGCGGCTTTGGAGCAGAATGTAATAGCGGGAAAAAACTGCCCGCGCAAAACACTATTGAATAGCGACATCGAATTGCTCAGCAATCCTTATGCTACCGAGCAATTCAATGCGAATACGCCGGAAGAAAAGGCTGAAGCGTTACGGCAGCAAACGTCAGGGGGTCAATGAGAAGACAGCTTCCCCATCTTCGAAGAATTCTTTTTTCCAGATAGGCACTGTTTCTTTTAGTGTATCTATTATGTACTCACAGGCATCAAAAGCGATGCCACGGTGGGTTGCTGCCACCGCTACCACTACAGCCACATCGCCGGGAAATTTCTCCCCCACAGCATGAAGGATAACCAGCTTCTTTATATCCCACTGCTGTTGCACCTGCTGCGCTATTTTATGCATTTCAGAGATGGCCATTTCCCGGTAGCATTCATAAAATAATTTCACAACAGGTCGTCGTTTCGTATGGTTACGAACCGTACCGGCAAACATCACCTCACCGCCGCATTCCGGCGTCTGGATGAAATCCAGTGCCGTTTGTACGGTTACCACATCTCTTATATCTAACAGAATATCCATCGTCTTCCGAAAAAAAATCAATGTTAACCTCCGCTCACAGGGGGAATTACAGCAATTTCATCCTCCGCACTGATCGCCGTTCCATCAGCAGCATACTCCCTGTTTACCGCTATCATCATGGATTTCAGCTGTTTCAGCGCAGGATATGAATCATACAACCATCTCTTCAGGGTTGCCACATCTTTTATGTGATCCGGGAAACTGATACTGGCAGCACCTGCCACATCTTTTACCACACCAAACAGCAGTAAGCTCATACCGTCAAAATTGTTGCTTTAAAACTACAATATAGCAATGATAATGTAGTACTTTTAATGAGGAGAAAATGATTTTATATGAAGATACGGTTAAGGGGTAACAGTATCCGTTACCGGTTGGATAAAAACGATGTAGAGCTGCTGGAAACAGCTGGTAAAGCTGAATCCAGTACCCATATAGGCGCCGGAGTGCTGCATTTCTGCGTCCGCGGGAAAGATATTGACAATCCTGCCATCAAGATGGAACACGACGGCGTGCACCTGCTGGTTCCCAATACCATTCTCATAAAATGGTATACGCCTCAGGAAGTGGGCTTTGAATTTACCTTCCCCAACACAGACGGCACTGAATTGAAAGTACTGGTGGAAAAGGATTTCCAATGCCTCACCCAACGTGATGAGGACGACAGCCAGGCATTTGATAATCCAATGGCCGGCCAAAACTGCTGATATATGTTGACGGATGCCCATCATCGTATAGTCGATTACGTTAGGCTTTCGGTTACCGACCGCTGTAACCTCCGGTGTACTTACTGTATGCCGGAGCTGATGCGCTTTGTACCCCGGAAGGAGCTGCTGACGGATGATGAGATCTTTTCATTGCTGCAACTGCTGGCAGAAGCTGGTATCTCCAAAGTGAGGATCACCGGTGGCGAGCCTTTTCTGCGCCCCGGCCTGATGCCGTTGCTTGAACGAATTTCAGGGATACAAGGCATTACTGAAATAGCTGTTACTACTAATGGCGTGCTTACACAGCCTTACATTCCTTTGCTGAAGGCAGCCGGTATCAACAACATCAACCTCAGCCTGGATACCTTGCAGGCTGAGCGTTTCCGGCGAATCACACACAGGGATAAATTCACCGGGGTGATGCAAACGCTGGAAAACTTGCTGCAACACGGCATGCAGGTAAAAATAAATGTGGTAATAATGGAAGATGTGAATACCGACGAGATAAATAATTTTGTTGCGCTGACGCGCGAAAACAATCTGTCAGTGCGGTTCATAGAAGAGATGCCTTTTAACGGCCAGGGGCACACCTTTTCAGGTATCTCCTGGAATTATCACCGCATCCTGGATACTATCAGTAATAGCTATACACTGATAAAAGAAACTGATGCACCTCACTCCACATCACTCAATTACAGCATTCCCGGTCACCAGGGTAATGTTGGCGTAATACCCGCTTATAGCCGCACGTTTTGTGGTACGTGCAACCGCATTCGTATATCCGCCACCGGTAGCGTAAAAACCTGCCTGTACGGCAATGACGTGCTTAATGTGAGAGATATGATGCGGGGCAATGTTACTCCCGCGGGATTGCTATCAGCCCTGCAATCCGCTATACATACCCGCCCCGCCGACGGTTTCACAGCCGAAAAGCAGCATACAGATTCATTAATGGAAAGTATGTCTGTGATCGGAGGATAATAGCTTTCAGTTGCCAACAGCTGATACATAAAAGCTATTTCATTATCATCCTTACACCTGCATAAAGAATCAGAATCGCTGTAGCTCCAGCCACCCATCTGGGTTTCAACACTCTCGCACTGAGTCGTGCACCTATTTGCCCACCTGCAATCACAGCTATCAGCAAAGGTCCTGCAAATGCGGCATCGAATACTATTGCATGTTTGGCCGCCTGGCCAAGCAGGCCGGCAATGGAATTCACGAGAATGAAGAAGCTGCTTAGCCCCGCGATATTCTTAGCAGTATCGTATTTCCCCAAACGCAGTACCGGCGCCAGGTATATGCCACCGCCAATACCCGTCATTCCCGATAGAAGCCCGATAGCTCCGCCGATGACGCCGTATACAGTTCCGCTGCCCTCCTGCAACTGAACAGGATCGCCTTCCTTTTCAAAGAACATGCGGTAACACATAAACACCGCCGCCAGTGTAAGGGCAATACCCAGCAACAGGAAAAATGTTTCCTGCTTTAATGGTATGTAGCTCCCTATAAACGCCATAGGCACACTCACCAGCGACAACTGCCATGCCTTTTTCAGCGGCAGATGGCCGTTCTTGTAAAAATGATAGACCCCCCCGGCCACCACGGCCACATTACACAACAACGCTGTGGATTTCATCAGCTGAAAATCCACGCTCCATAACGCCAGCAGGGCCAGGTAGCTGGAGCCCCCGCCAAAGCCTGCCGCAGAATACAGCAGCGCTACCAGAAAAAATAAAATACAAAGTTCTGTTATCACTGTCAGTAAGTTTGCATCTGATCATCTATAACACATGCCCAGGCATGAATACCCCCTTCCACGTTGTATACCTTCTTAAAGCCCATTGCAGTCAAACGTTGTCCTACAGCACGGCTACGCATACCGTGATGGCATATCAGCGCCACCGGCGCATCGGCATTCAATGAGGCAGCATGCTGTAACACGTGTCCCATCGGAATGTGTACAGACTGTGGTATATGGCAGATCTCCCATTCATCATCTTCCCGCACATCTACCAGCAGCAGCTTTTCGTCTTTCTGCAACCATTCCTGCAGCTGCTGTACAGATAAGGATTGTACGCCAATCACTTCACATACGGATTGGTTGTAGTCCTTCTGTAGCTGGCTGATCTGAAGGTTAGCCTCCACAGGCGTGATATTGAATGTATGATGTATGTTATGTAGTGTATCGATAGTAAGTAACTGATTCTTCAACGGTGTACCAATACCAGTAATGATTTTCACCGTTTCATTGGCCTGGTAGCAACCGATGATGCCCGGTAATACGCCCAGTACACCGATCTCATTACAATTCAGCATCTCACCAGCTTCCGGGGCTTCCGGAAAAATACAACGGTAAGTGGCTCCGCCCTTATAATTGAATACGCTTACCTGTCCTTCAAATTTATAAATGGCGCCATACACCAGTGGTTTACCGGCAATTACGCAGGCATCGTTCACAAGGTAGCGGGTACCAAAGTTGTCGGAGCAATCAACTACAACATCATAGTGGCTGATAATATCGAGTGCATTATCTGTAGTGAGCCAGGTATCATGTATAATAAACTTTACTTCCGGATTGAGCTCCTGCAACCGTTTTACGGCTAGCTGCACTTTGGACTTGCCGGTATCGGCAGTAGTGTAGAGCACCTGCCGTTGCAGGTTGGTAATGGATACAGTGTCGTGCTCCACGATGCCCATTTTTCCAATCCCCATTGCCGTTAGATACTGCAACACGGGTACTCCCAGACCCCCAGCACCAATTACGAGCACGGAGGCCTGTTGCAGCAACGCCTGCTTTTCCGGGCCGAAGCCATCCAGTCTTGTCTGACGATCATATCGTTGCATACAAATATCTTTTGTTGTGAATCTGAAATTATGACTTTACGCGGCGGTACATCGTTACCAGGTCAGCATATGCACCTGGCCGCAATTGTATTCCCTGTGGCAGTCTGCCGCATTCCAGGAACCCAAAGTTACGGTATAGTTGCATCGCCTTTTCATTGCTTGAAAATACATTCAGGAACAAGACCTGCAAGTCGGGATGTTCTTCCGCCCAGCGTATCATAGCTGTCATCAGGCGACGGCCTATCCCGAGATTGCTCCAGGCATGTTCTACGGCTATGCCCATTTCTGCTGTATGCTTTTTCTTGCTGTAACCACTGTTATTAACTGTAACCGAACCTACGATCAGGCCACTCACCTCCGCTATCAGCATCAACTGATCCGGATTGTCGAGATGGGTACCGATAAAATCCTCCTCCGAATGCAGATCCAGATCCATAGCTTCAGCATGGGAAAACAGCAGGAAATCACCTTCCTTCGTCATCCGCTGGAAATTGTCCAGCAGTCCCGCCGCATCGCTTATTCTGGGCAGGCGGATGGTAAGCTCCGAGCCATTGGGCAAAAAGTGTCGCATGGTACGAAAATAAAAAAAGCGGCCGTAACGGCCGCTTTTATCACCTATCGAAATAATTAATTAAAATCCGAAGATTACAGTTCTATCTTATTACCGCGGAAATATGTGTGCAGTACCGGCGGCAGGTGAATACCGTCAGCAGTCTGATTATTTTCCAACAGGCAGGCCATGATGCGCGGCAATGCCAGGGAACTACCATTCAAAGAGTGAGTCAACACGGGCTTACCGTTGTTTTCTTTGAAACGGATCTTCATGCGGTTAGTCTGATATGTTTCGAAGTTGGATACAGAGCTTACTTCCAGCCATTTCTGCTGAGCTGCGCTATATACCTCGAAATCGTAAGTGATAGCAGAAGCGAAGCCCATATCGCCCCCACAAAGGCGCAAGATGCGGTAAGGCAGCTGCAGGCTGTTGAGTAATCCTTCTATATGCGCTACCATTTCATCCAGTGTATCGAAGGATTTTTCCGGATGCACGATCTGTACTATTTCCACTTTATCAAACTGGTGAACGCGGTTGAGGCCACGTACATCTTTACCATAAGAGCCAGCTTCGCGGCGGAAGCAGGGCGTATAGGCAGTCATCTTTATCGGCAGGTCAGTATCCTTCAGGATCTCGTCGCGGAAGATGTTGGTCACCGGCACTTCTGCCGTAGGTATCAGAAAGTAGTTATCTTCCGTGGCATGATACATCTGTCCTTCTTTATCGGGCAACTGACCTGTACCAAAGGCTGAGGTCTCGTTCACCAGATAGGGAGGTGCATACTCCGTATAACCGTTACTGATATTATAATCCAGAAAATACTGTATCAGTGCGCGTTGCAGGCGGGCGCCCCTGTTTTTGTACACGGGAAAACCGCTGCCGGTGATTTTATTACCCAGTTCAAAATCGATCAGATCGTATTTCCTGGCAAGGTCCCAGTGCGGTACCGCGTCTGCAGCCAACTCAGGAATCTTACCCCCATTGCGGACTTCCACATTATCTTCCGGTGTTTTGCCGGGAGGTACTATAGCCGCAGGCAGGTTGGGAAGCTTCACCAAGGTATCGTGCAACGCTTTTTCGGTAGCGTTGAGCTGTTCATTCACGGGACCCAGCTTCTCTTTCAGGGTATTTACAGCAGCACGCTGCTGTTCGCCTTCTTCCTTCTTTCCCTGCGCCATCAGTTTACCGATCTCCTTTGAGAGACTGTTGATCTGCGCCTGTGTTTCATCATATTCCAGGGTTAACTTCTTACGCTGATCATCGAGGGCCAGCACTTCATCCACGAGGGCCAGCTCCTTGAAATTCTTCAGGGTCAGGCGCTCCAGGACTAATTCTTTATTTTGACGTATAAACGGTACTTGTAACATGTTAAGTGATCAAATTTTGGCAAAAGTAGTTAAAATAGGTATTAGCAGTGAGAAGTAAGCTGACTGCTAACTTAAATATTTCCCTACGATAGGCATCCTTCGTCCCACACCAAAGGCTTTTGAGGACACGCGTATGATAGGGCAGAACTGATTACGTTTGTATTCATTGGTGTTGACCATCTTTAAGGCCCGCGAAACCAAAGCCGGGTCGAATCCCTGAGCGATGATTTCTTTAGGGCCCTGACGGCGCTCTATGTATTGATAGAGCAGCTTGTCCAGCACGGCATAATCAGGCAGGCTATCGCTGTCTTTCTGACCAGGGCGCAGCTCTGCGGAAGGCGCTTTCTCTATGATATTGACAGGTATGATCTCTTTATTACGGTTGATATACCTTGCCAGTGCATATACCTGCATCTTGTATACATCACCTAGCACAGACAGGCCCCCTGCCATGTCGCCGTACAGGGTGCCATAGCCGGTAGACAACTCACTTTTGTTGGATGTGTTAAGCAGGATATAACCGAACTTATTGGACAGACCCATCAGCAGGTTACCACGAATGCGTGACTGCGTGTTCTCTTCAGCTACATTAAAGGGCAACCCCTTGAAATACGGTTCCAGTGTATCCAAAAAGTTATTGTAAATATTGTCGATACGAATAATATCATAAGGGTTGCCGAGATTCTCTGACAGCGCCACCGCATCATCCACAGAATGCTCGGTAGAGTAGGGGGACGGCATCAGCACGGCGCGTACATTCTCTTTGCCTAATGCGTCGCAGGCGATAGCCAGGGTTACAGCGCTGTCAATACCGCCAGAAGAGCCCAGGATAGCTTTTGTAAAGCCCATCTTGTTGAAATAATCACGTATACCCAATACCAGCGCATCATAAATGCGATGAATGTTATGATCAAATATCAGCTCAGTGAGCGGAGTGAACACTACAGGTTTTGGTAGCTCAGTACTACTACCGGTAAGCTTTTCCAGCTCAACGCCATCCATGGCTTCTACAAAGTATGGCAGCTCTTTCACAATATTACCCTGTGCGTCGAAGATCAGTGACCCACCGTCAAACACGATCTCCGTCTGGGATCCCACGGTATTGCAGTAATAGATGGGCAATTTGTATTTGAGCACATTGGCACGGATGATCTCTTTTCTGTCTTCATCATGATCATAATCAAAAGGGGAGGCAGAGAGGTTGATCATTACATCCGGTTGCTGTAACATCAGCTGATCCATAGGACAGATGCGGTACAGCGGGTTGTCTCCCAGGTTCCAGATATCTTCACAGATGGTAACAGCCAGCTTCTTCCCTTTAAATGGAATAACACTCCAATCGTAGGCAGGCTCAAAATAGCGGTACTCATCAAATACATCGTAGGTGGGCAACAGTGTCTTATGTACTACCTGTTTTACTTCACCTTCGTAGAGGAACCACGCAGCGTTGAAGAGGTCTTTACCTTCTATCTGCGGATTGCGGCATGGACCACCCACCAATACAGCAATGTCCTGGGTATGTTGCCTGATCACATCGATGGCGTGGTAACTCTGTGCAATGAAATCCTCAAATTCGAGAAAATCACGCGGCGGATAGCCGCAAACGCATAATTCTGAAAATACCACCAGGTCAGCCCCCTGGGCCTTTGCGGCCTGAATACCTTCCAGGATTTTCTTCGTATTGCTTTCAAAGTTGCCTATATGATAATTCTGTTGTGCCAGTATAATCTTCATAAAAAAAATATAATCACCCGGATAAAATCATTAACTCCGGGAGTTATTAAAAAAATACACCTACCCTCAATGCAAAGCTATTCAAATTCACTCTGCCGTCATTCCATTTGCCGTTACGGGTAACATCTACAAACCCATTCTGGTAAACAATGCCCAAAACACCGCTCATAGTCTCGCCCAGCGGGTACTCCACACCGGCGCCAATGAGCATACCTATGTTGATGCGGTTCATTTCCTTCAGAATATTCACCCTGTCATAGGTTTGATTCAGGGAGATAATATCTGCGCGCCCGCTTACCGGAAACGCGAAGAAGGTACCGAATTGTCCCCACCAGTCAAGGCCGCCTTCCGATGTAGTTTTAAGCTTCAGCGCCAGCGGTATCTGTATGTAGGTGAGTTTCATGTTATATTCAGCAGGATTCTGCTTGTAATCACTCAATCCTTTTCCCGCATCATATTTGAGTTTACTACCAGCCAGTACTACTTCAAAGCCGGTGGCTATATTATAATTACCGCGGTCGTTCAGGCTGAAATCGGCCATGAGACCAAATCCCAGGCCGCCCTTGGTGGATGTACGGTTTACGCCCGACTCCTGAGGTTTCAACACCGAGATCATCGGATCTACTTTAAAACCCAGTCGTACCCTGTCTCTAAACGCACTATAACCATTCTGTGCCATTGCGGCGCCCGCAAACCCCGTTATAATTAGTAGGAAAAAAATCCGCTTCATATAAATGATCTAATTTTAAAAGACGTAATACACTTTTATATACAAGTATATAATAATTTTACCCTTTAATGAGTTTTTAAAAACGATGCAAAGTTACACTAATAAATACACCCTACTTACAGGCTGCCTGATAGCGCTGCTGGGCATCAGTGCCTGCCACTCCGGCAAAAAGGCCCCGGATGTTAGTCATATACCCGTGAATGTTACCGTAGAGCGTTTTGACTCAGCTCTTTACACTATTGACACCAATAATATCCAGCCCGGGCTTGCCAGGCTGCATGCTACGTGGCCAGTATTCCTGCCAGTGTATATGTCCGATGTTATGAACTTCGGCGCCTATACAGACAGCAGTACCGAAGTGCAAAAGCAACTGCATCTTTTCCTTACTACACCCGACTTCCGGCATCTCGGCAATGACGTGGCGAAGAAATACAAAGATCTTACACTGCTGCAACAGCAGCTGACGCAGAGTTTCCGCTATATCAAATACTACATCCCGGCATTCAGAACACCTAAAGTGGTGACCTTTGTTTCTGGTATCGCCAACTACGGCGCCATTACCATAGACTCCATCCTGGGCATTGGCCTGGATATGTATATGGGTGGGGATTATCCACCTTACGCACGTATCCCCGATTACCCCGAATATATGATACAACGTTTTGCCCCCGAATATATTACCACCAACTGTGTTCAGGTACTTCAGCAACAGATGTATCCACCTTCCCGTACACCAGCCAACCTGCTGGAGCAGATGGTGGAAGCCGGCAAGCAGCAGTATTTCCTGGATAAGGTATTGCCGGAAACCGCGGACACTATCAGGTTCGGCTATACGAAAAATCAGCTGCAATGGTGTCATGATAATGAGCAAATGATCTGGCAGTTCTTCGTACAGAATAACCTGCTTTATTCCAACGACTGGCAGCAGGTAAGCCATTTTATGGGCGATGCTCCCAGCACACAAGGTATGCCTGAAGGCTCGCCGGGCAAGATAGGCTACTATGTAGGCTACCGTATTATCAGTAAATACATGGATAATCACCCGGAGGTGTCCCTGCAGCAATTGATGGAAAACAGGAATTTAACAGAGATATTCAGAGAGTCGAAGTACAGACCAAGGTAGAATTTTACGAGGGATTTCGTGATTTGGAAATGATAGAGATGAAGTCATGTCAGATAATTCCGAAATCACGACATTCCAAAATCAAAAAATATGCATTAGTTCAGTTTGAATGGCACCACCATCTGGAATTCCGGGATCTTCACCTCCAGTATCTTCTTATCCAGTTGGTTTTCCATTGTATAGGTACCGTACATTTTGCCGATCTCAGTGCGCAGATTGGATCCCGAGACGTATTGATAAGTTTCACCGGGGGCGAGCAGCGGCTGTACACCAACGACGCCTTCTCCTTCTACTTCACGATGGGTGCTGTTGGAATCAATAATATACCAGTGGCGGCGGAGTAACTTTATGGGGAATGTATTATTATTCTCAATGGTAATACGGTAAGCAAACATGAATTCGCTTCCAATAGGATTTGAATAATCCGGCTGGTAGAATGTTTCCACGCTTATGGTGATTCCTTCTGTTACCTTCTTAACCATATAATCAACCTTTAACGTAAAAATAAGAAAAATAAACCCAGTGGTCAGAAAAAATATGACCGGAGATGTACTTTAACGATTTTTTAGATTATTTCTACACCATCCAGTATCCGGGGGTCGTTTTCCGACGCCCGGGCGGCTACTTCAAAGCTGTTAAGATAATATCCTTTACGGAAGTACTCAGCCAGGTATCTCCAGAGGAAAACAACTTTACCATATTGCTGGTACTGTTTTACATGGCATACCTCATGCCGTACCCATGCTTCGTCAGACAGGAACTGAGCGCGGGAGGCCCCGTACAGGTAAATGGTACGGCCCACCACGATCGCCACCTGTTGCACCCCCAGCTTCAATGCTGCCACCCGGGCCAGCCAGGAATATTCTTTTATGTGACATCTTATTTTTTCCAATTCTTTTTCCCGAACAACGTAAATCTACGGGAAATATTGAATCCCCAGCGATATTGACCCTGGAGCCAGGATGTGGTTGTTTCAGGTATAAACTGGCTTTCCTGCACTGCGGTGGCGTTGGTGAAGTTGATATGAAACACGTGTCCGCCGGTTTCTATCTCCAGGCCCACCCCCAGCGGGTTGTAAAAGCTGAGTCCCTGCGATTTGTAGTAGTCTTTGCTTTCCTGGGTGCGGAAAGGATAGAAGTATTCCACAATAAAGCCCACTCTTTTGGAGAGTTTCAGTCGACCTGCGGCGCCCAGGGCAAACATATTGTTCATGTCCATGTACCCTACGCGGTTGCGGTGAACATAGGTAGGAGACAGTGTCAGTGAGAGCCGGTCGCCTATCTTCCTGGAGACGATAGCCTGCACCACATAGTTCATCCTGTCTGCCGCATCCTTAAAGAACGCGGGATTCACAGAGTCCTTGGCGGAAGTCATCGCAGTAATGGTAACATTGGCCATCAACGCCACGGAAAAGGGCACATGGTTGTCTGTTGTTTGCGAGAGCAACTTATATTTAATGAGGCCATCTATCAGCTGGCTTTGTATGCCGGAGCCTTTGGAGCGGCCCAGGCCAACCATGAGCCTGTCGGAGATACCATATTCAAATGCAATACGTATATCCGTGGAGTTGTCCATTCCGAAAAATGACTTGGGGCCGCCGAATTCACCGGCAGCATCACCAAAGCGGTGATCTACACGGAAATCCAGTTCGTGCTTGCGCAGCATTTCCGTAGAATGCCCCAGGATAATGCGTGTACCCTTGTAGGTATACATCACCGGCTGGTGCCTGATTGCAGCGGAATCGAATAATTTGTCCAGGTCGTTCTGCGCCTGGCTTACAATGCTGCCGGTGCAGCAAAACAATATAATAGCGATGAGTCTTTTCATTGAGTGTAAGATTATTTAACTGCTGTATAAACTGCATTGACCGTTACAGCCACTACTTCTGCCACATTTTTGATCACCAGCCTGGGTATACTGACCTTATGATCAGCTATGCTGACATTGAAAGTGGAAGTGGTGGTGATACGGCCACCCTGTACAGTGACGGCGCCTTTCTCCTGGTATTGTTTGCCAACGCCGTGGATATTGAGCGTACCGGATACAGTTACGTTGTAGGTACCATCTTTGCTGAAATCAACATCATTACTGATATTACCTTTGAATTCTGCGAAGGGGTATTTATCACTTTCGAGGTAATTTTCATTAAAATGCTCCTGCATTAATTTTTTCTTGAACTCGAAAGATGATATTGGTACTTTAAAATAGATAGCCTTTGTTTTAATGTTGATGGCTGATACGCCCTTGTCTGTCTTAGCTTCTATATCTTCCAGCGGTGCAGAGGAAAAGAAAGACAACTGTGCATTACGGCAGGTATACACATCCTGCGTCCATGCCTGCACAGAGAGCAACAGACAACAAATGACCAGAAACAGATTTTTCATTTACGACAGGTTTAACATACTTGAAACATTCATTATTCGTCCGGCATACCACGTCCAATCCAACATGCGATGGAGTCTTTCATGCCCTGTGACAGGCGCGGGAAGCGGGCTGGTGGCATCGTAGCCTGTTCGCTGAGCGCCCGTTGCTCGAATGTTTCCCTTTTTGTGCCGATATAGCCTTTCAGCCCCTCAGGCGTGGAAAACATTGACCGGTGACAACCTCTATCCGTACAATTGGTCTTAATCGCTCCGAGGACATAGGAGGTATTGATCTTGGCCTTACTGCAGTCTACCTTATTAGGATCGACAGGCTTAACAGGTGCAGGCGCTTGCTCGTTCTTACAGGATAGCACCAACAGGCATCCTGAGAATAGTAACAAAATTTTTGATCTCATATAGGCAAAACAGATTTGTTTGACAATACGCGGGTTTCTGGTTGCAGGTTGCCTGTGGCAACAGATATTTTTATTTATATCTTACACTTATTTTTGTAACAAATACTTTTCAACGTGACCATAGAACAACTATATAGCATCTACCTGCAGCACCCCAGTGTTCAGACAGATACCCGAAAGCTGAAGAAAAATGATATCTTCTTTTCCCTGAAAGGAGGCAACTTCAACGGCAATGAATTTGCTACCCGGGCGTTGGAGATGGGCGCAGCCTTTGCTGTGGTGGATGATGCTGCTTATTTCACCGTACCGGAAAAAATGATGCTGACGGACAATGCTCTCGAAACGTTACAGCAACTGGCTCTATGGCATCGTAAACAATTAAGTATCCCTTTTATCGCCATCACAGGCACTAACGGTAAAACCACTACGAAAGAACTGATTAATACCGCACTGGCCGCCGGATTTAAAACATACGCCACACAGGGCAACCTCAATAATCATATAGGCGTTCCGCTCACAATTTTAAGCATCACCACTGATGCGGAAATAGCAGTGATAGAAATGGGCGCAAATCATCAGCGGGAAATTGCAGGCTACTGCAAAATAGCATTACCCACGCATGGTATTATCACCAATATTGGTAAGGCTCACCTGGAAGGATTTGGCAGTGAAGAAGGTGTAAAGAAAGCCAAAGGCGAATTGTATGATTTCCTGCGCAGCAATAACGGCTGCGTATTTGTATGTAACGAATATGCCTATCTGAAAGAAATGAGCAAAGGTATTCCTCAGGTGATCACCTACGGCAGCAAAGATGCGGATTATACCGGCGATCCTGTTGCAGACGACGCACTCCTTGGTGTACAGGTTACCGGTAACAGCCGGGTAGGCTTCATTCAAACGCAACTTACCGGGGCATACAACTTTCCGAATGTAATGGCCGCAGTAGCAGTAGCCAGCCATTTCAAAGTGCCGGAAGAAAAAATAGGCCCTGCCATTGCCGCTTATCGCCCGTCCAATAACCGTTCACAGGTCATCACACAAGGTAGTAATACCATCATCATGGATGCCTATAATGCCAATCCATCCAGCATGAGAGCCGCCATCGAAAACTTCGCGGGCCTGAAAGCTTCCAAAAAAATATTGCTGCTTGGCGCCATGATGGAACTGGGTGCAGACAGTGTAAAAGAACACCAGACACTGGCCGGTTTACTACAACGCACACACTGGGACGCTGTCGTTTTAGTAGGTGGCGATTTCAAAAAAATATCCCATCCATACATCTATCTTGAAAGCGCCGCCGAAGCAGCAAAATGGCTGCAACAACAGCAGTTCAGCGATGCGCATATCCTCATCAAGGGAAGTAGAAGCACAGGTATGGAGAAAGTGCTGGAATAGCTTTCCCCTCATGGATTCTGGCAAATATCAAATGTTAACGATTTCATAATTACGTTATCTTTATTACTATATTATCTCATTTGATATTTGCCAAAATCTGAATCGCACATGCACAGGAAAATTTACAACTATTTTCTAGGTATGCTTTGCTGCATACTGTTTATCCCCTTTGTGCTCCATGCTCAGGAGACCACTGCCGACATTGCCGGTATCGTGAACAGTTCTCAAGGCGCTATACCTGGCGCCAGCATCATAGCTGTTCACCAGCCGTCCGGTACAAAGTATGTAACCGTTTCCCGTAAAGACGGGCGTTTCAATCTTCCCAACCTCCGTATTGGCGGCCCTTATGTGCTGACCATCTCTTACATTGGTTTTAAAGATGAGAAACGCGAAAACATCTTCCTGACACTTGGCCAGGAATACAAAGCTACCATCTCACTGGAAACCAGTACCAGCTCGCTTAATGAAGTAGTTGTAAAAACCAACAGCCAGAGTAAAATCTTCAACCGCGCGCATACCGGCAGCCAGGAGATCATCACCAGAGCACAGATGGACAGACTTCCTACTATCAGTCGCTCCATGGCCGACTTCACACGCCTCACGCCTTCAGCCAACAACCTGAGCTTCGGCGGCAGAAGTAACCAGTACAACAACATCACTGTTGACGGGGCCAACTTCAACAACTCTTTCGGCCTGCAGCCTACACTTGGCTCCCAGACCAACTCCCAGCCCATCAGCCTAGACGCGCTGGAACAGATACAGGTGAATATATCTCCCTATGATGTGCGCCAGGGCGGATTCTCCGGCGCCGGTATCAACAGCGTTACAAAAAGTGGCACCAACGATTTCAAAGGGACCATCTATACCAACATCCAGACGCCAGGATTACAGGGTCTGAAAGTAGGTACCACCACCGTAACCAAACCCTCGTTTGATTACAACCTCCGCGGATTCACCGTTGGCGGCCCCATCATCCGCAATAAACTTTTCTTCTTCGTCAGCGGCGAACAGGAAAGAATCTCCGCACCTGCTACCAGCTGGATAGCCAATACCAAACCCGGCGGAAGCGTGTCCGGCAATACTTCACAGGCCGTTGCCGATACCCTGGACAAACTGAGAAAATTCCTGATGGACAAATACAGCTATGATCCGGGAGATTATCAGAATTATACCTACCGCACTTATAGCGACAAGGTAACGCTGAAGCTGGACTGGAACATCAACAACAACAATACATTTACATTAAAGTATAACTATCTCAAATCCTACAAGGATATTCCTGCAAGTAACAGCGGTGCTCCCGGTAGCGGCCGTCAGCCAAGCCTTACTGGCCTGCCTTTCAGCGGTAGCGGTTATACCATAAACAATAACTTCAATATCTTCATCGCTGAGCTGAATACGCGCATCGGTAATCACGCATCCAACAAACTCCAGATCGGCTATTCCGCACTCCGCGACTTCAGAAGCTCCCTGTCAGGCGGTAACTTCCCGCTGGTGGACATCCTTAACGGACAAGGCCAGAGCTACACTGCTTTCGGCTATGAGCCTTTCACCTACAACAACAAGCTCAAAACAGACGTATTCCAGCTGTCAGACATCTTCAACTTGTATAAAGGCAGCCACGAGATTACTATCGGAACGCAGAACTATTTAAAGACCTTCATGAACGGTTTTGCGCCCAACTATAACGGTATCTATCGCTACAACACCCTGACAGACTTTTACGCGAGCGCTACTACCGGTGCATTGACTACCAACCGCTATGCGCTGAGCTACAGCACTACTAAAGACGGCTCTTTCCCTTATGGCAAGATCAATATGCTGGAGCTGGGTGTATTTATTCAGGATAAATGGAGCATCAACAACTACTTTACACTGACCTATGGTTTACGTATAGACGTTCCGGTTATTGGCAGCACTTTCGACAAAAACGACTCCCTCGCCGCCCTGACCTTTAGAGACGGCATCCAGGTGGATGTTGGCCATGCGCCAAAAACCACCCCACTGTTCTCACCAAGGGTTGGCTTCAACTGGGACGTAACCCACGACAACAAAACACAGATCCGTGGTGGTGTAGGATTGTTTGCAGGTCCGCCACCGGCTGTATGGCTGAGCAACCAGGCCAGTAACAATGGCGTGCAGTTTGGTTCATTTGTGGCACAAGCCAGCAACAACTCCACCATTCCTTATCCGTTCAATCCTGACCCCAACGCTTACCGCAACACTTCCGGTTCTCTGGCTACCGCATACAACATAGCGGTTACAGATAAGAACTTCAAGTATCCGCAGGTACTGAAAGCAAGCCTGGCCATTGACCGCCAGCTGCCATGGGGCGTGATTGCCACCCTCGAAGCGAACTACTCCAAAGACATCAATGCAGTATACTTCCAGAACATCAACCTGCCAACATCAGGCTTTACACTGGACAGCACTCCGGATAACCGTACCCGTTATAGCTCCGGCCAGATCTATGGGCCCGTGGCTGCTCCCGGCAAAAACACCCTCAGCAATCCAAATATCAGTGACGCTATCCTGATGCGGAATGCCAGCAAAGGTTATTCTTACTTCATTACCTTCCAGCTGCAGAAGAATACACCTAACCTCAGCCTCAGCGCTGCCTATACCTACAGCAAAGCCCGTACTATCAACGATGGCGGTTCCATTGCCCAGGGCAACTGGCGCGACCGCCCGGTAAGTGGCGATCCGAATGCGCCGGTTCTCGGATACGCTAACTTCTATCTGCCACATCGCGTTATCGCTTCAGCTTCCTACAGATTTAATTGGGCCAGGCATTTCGCTACCTCCATCGGTATGGTGTTTGAAGCCGCGCCCAATGGCGTTACTTCTTACACCTACAACGGCGATGTTAACAATGACGCATCTAACGGTAATAACGACCTGATCTTCATCCCGGCCAACGCCAAACAGATCAATCTGGTACCTGTAGGCTACGGTGACAAGAATTTTGATCCCAACAACCCCGCTGACAAACGCAGCACACAGGTAACCTGGAATCAACTGGACAACTTTATCAAACAGGATGATTACCTGAGCCGCCACCGTGGAGAATATGCAGAGCGCAACGCAGTAGTGCTGCCATTCTATAAACGTGTAGACCTGAACATCACACAGGATATCTTCATGTTCACCGGCAAAAACAAAGTGAAGCATACGTTGCGCCTTACTTTCGATATTATGAACTTCGGTAACTTCCTGAACAGGAAATGGGGTATCAACAAATTGTCCAATATACCGTCTTTCCTGAAGTATGAGGGTCAGGTACGCGATGCCAACGGTAAGCCTACCGCGGCTCCTGCATACTCCTTCCCGTACCTGGACAATGCCAACCAGATACCGCTTACCAATTCCTGGAGAGAGAATACCAACAACCTTTCCAACAACTTTAATAACTATATCTCCCGCTGGCAAGGCCAGATCGGTATCCGCTACATCTTCAATTAATGGGCGAAGATTCAGGAGAAAATTAGATTACAAAGGATTACCAATATAAACGCGAAGCCCCGGCAGGTTTATCTGCCGGGGCTTCGTCTATTTCGTACAACAATAGTTTAAATTATTTTCTATTCTACAATAGAATACTTAAAACACCAATAAATCTCTCCTCATCAAACAATGTTTTAATTTCCTCACAAATCTTCGCTCATCATCACCATCAAAATAATCATACGAGAATCATAGTCAAAAAAAAGACCTGCAAGCTAAAAAACCCGCAGGTGTTCATAACCTATGCCAACTTTAGAGTAATCGTAAAGACTTAAACTTACTTAGCGTATTGTTCAGGTCTCGTAATATGTTTAGGTAATGCTTTTTTGTGTTGTTATTTTCGAGATGTTATACTGAGATAACGTTTCATAAAATGGAATTGTTCAAAAAAAATAAAAAAAAATTTATTCAAAAGGATCTGGTATCTGGTTATTTGTGTTACTTATTTTGTTCGCTTTTAGGGACGATTCAATTTACCTACGTATGAGAAGGTTTGTTTGGATTGCAAAAGATTAAAAAAAAATAAAAAAAATTACATTCAGATATTTTCAAATATATAAGCAATTCTTTACTTGATTTCCTGACAAAGTTCTACCAGCACACCGTTAGTACTTCTTGGATGAAGAAAACAGATAAGTTTATTATCGGCGCCATGTTTTGGAGCGTCTTGCAGCAACGTAAAGCCTTCACTTTGTAATCTTTTCATCTCCGCATAAATATCTGTGACCTCAAAAGCAATGTGGTGCATGCCTTCACCTTTCTTCTCCACAAATTTAGCGATGGCACTATCCGGGCCGGTGGCTTCCAGCAGCTCTATCTTTGTTTCTCCCCGTTGAAAGAAAGCCGTCTGTACCTGTTCGCTCGTCACTGCTTCTGTTTTATAACAAGGCGTGTTCAGTAATTTTTCAAACAAGGGAACAGATATTGATAATGACTTTACCGCTATACCGATATGTTCTACTTTAAGCATGCTGGTGATTTTGTAGGCTGATATAACAACCTGTTTTTTATTAAGATACTAACCCTGTAAAAATAGAACTTATGTTGTAGATTTGAATTGCACCAAAAATATTAAAATAACGCACCATATGTTAAAACTGCCTGTATACCTGGATAACAACGCTACTACTCCTTGCGACCCGCGGGTGGTGGAAGTGATGCTACCCTATTTTACAGAAATGTTTGGGAATGCTGCCAGTCGCAGCCATCCTTTCGGATGGGCTGCAGAAGCGGCTGTAGACCTCGCCCGGGAGCAGGTGGCTGCGTTGATAGGCGCTGATCCGCAGGAAATAGTTTTTACATCCGGCGCCACAGAAGCGGTGAACCTCGCCATCAAAGGGGTTTTCGGGATGTATGCCGCCAAAGGCAATCACATTATTACCAGCGTTACGGAACATAAGGCCGTAGTGGATACCTGCAAACATCTGGAAAAAAAAGGCGCCATCATCACCTGGCTACCGGTCAATGAGGACGGCCTTCCTGATCCGGCTGAGCTGGAAGCGGCCATCACGCCGCAAACTATCCTCATTGCCATGATGTATGCCAATAATGAAACCGGCGTACTCAATCCGGTAAGGGAGATCAGCGCAATTGCCCGCAGACATGGGATCCTGTATATGTGCGATGCCACACAGGCCATAGGCAAAATCCCGGTGAACGTTGATGACGACTGCATCGATCTGCTCACGCTCAGCGCCCATAAAATATACGGGCCCAAAGGCGCCGGAGCGTTGTATGTACGTCGGAAGTCGCCACGGGTAAGACTCACACCGCTTATTGACGGCGGTGGCCATGAGCGGGGGATGCGTTCCGGTACACTAAATGTTCCTGGTATTGCGGGCCTCGGTAAAGCCTGCGAGCTTTGTATGCAGGAGATGTCGGCCGAAACGGCCCGCCTGATGGCGCTCCGCAACCAGCTGGAATCCTCTCTGCTGGAAATTGAGCAGTCATACGTAAACGGCTCTACGAAATTCAGGCTGCCCCATGTTACCAATCTGTCATTTAAATATATTGAAGGATCCACCCTGCTGATGGGATTCAACAAAACCATCGCACTCTCTTCCGGGTCAGCATGTACCTCTGCTTCTATGGAGCCAAGTTATGTGCTGAAGGCCATGGGGCTGGGAGACGACCTGGCACATGCTTCTCTCCGCTTCGCACTGGGTCGTTTCACTACGGAGGAAGAAATAAATTACGTCATTAATACAGTGAGAGATACCGTCCAACAGCTCAGAGCCGTGAGTCCGCTATGGGAGCTGTATAAAGACGGGGTTGACGTAGACTCGCTGTCGTGGGCTCACCATCAGGGTGGTTAATCCACTGTGGTACTCTTTTCATAATATTTGTATTTTGCATATCCTAATCCTTACACTCTGTTCATGCTTGCCATCTTTAAGAAAGAGATAAATCAGTTTTTCAGCAGCATTACAGGCTATGTAGCCATCATTCTTTTTTTACTGGCAAACGGCCTACTGCTCTTCGTATTCCCCGACACCAGCTTGCTCGATACCGGTTACGCCAATCTGGACCCCTTGTTCGACCTGGCGCCGCTTATTTATTTACTGTTGATACCCGCTATCACCATGCGCAGTTTCGCAGATGAATTCAAAACAGGCACTATGGAGCTGCTCAGCACCAAGCCGCTAAGCTGGTGGCAGATTGTTATGGGCAAATTTTTAGGAAGCATGCTCGTGGTGGCCATTTCATTACTGCCAACGGTAGTGTATTATGTAGCCATCAGACAACTTAGCACGAACCCGCAACAGCTGGACAATGGAGGCATTCTGGGCTCCTATACCGGCCTGTTCCTCCTCGGAGCTGCCTTCACCGCTATCGGCCTGTGGTCGTCGTCATTGACATCCAACGCCATGATAGCCTTTCTCATTGCGGTTTTCACCAGTTTCATTTTCTACAACGGATTCGATGCACTCAGTAAAATCCCCGGATTCAGTGGCGGCGCAGATTACTACCTCCAGATGGCAGGAATTAAATTCCACTATACTTCTGTGAGCCGCGGAGTACTGGACAGCAGGGATATTGTGTATTTCGTCAGCCTCATCAGCCTGATGCTTTATCTCACCAAATTATCCCTCCAAAGAAAACTCTGGCAAAACAGTTAATATCTTATTCCAAATAAAAAGGTAAAAAAATCGTTACATCCTAAAGGGTATGGCTAAACGAAAAAAGTATATACAACAGGCACTGCTGGTAATGCTGGCATTGATCGGCATTAACGTAGCAGCTGCTTATTTTCACGGCAGATGGGATCTTACAGCAGAGAAAAGGTATACCCTCACCACACACACCCGGCAACTGCTGCGCAGCCTCGACGGCCCCGTAGACATCGAAGTATTCCTGAAAGGAGATTACCCCGCCAGCTTCCGGCAGCTTGCACAGGCTACCAAGGAGCTCCTGGAGGAATTTCGTGAATACGGCAGGCAGAATGTCCGCTTCACTTTTGTGAATCCCGGCCAGGGCCTTTCGGATTCAGCCCGCATGAAATTTTTTGGCGAACTGACAGCACAAGGCATCATGCCTTTCAACATGAAAGTGCAGGAAGAAGCCAATGAAGGGTATGCAGAAAAACTCATTTTCCCCGGGGCACTCGTACATTATAAGAACAAGACTGTAGGCGTGAACCTGCTGAAAAATCAGGGCGGACAGGATCCCATGCAGACCATGTCCAGCTCCGAAGCGTTGCTTGAGTACCAGTTTGCCAATGCCATCAGTAAGCTGGCCACCGACAAAAAGCCGCTGGTAGGCTATATGATGGGCCACGGTGAAACACTGGGCGCCGAAGTATATGACGCACTAAGCACACTGCAAAACAATTACGGATTGGATACGCTCTCCCTCCAATCTACCTCCTATATCCCCTCTGATTTTGACATCCTGCTCTTTGCCAAGCCGGTAAAGCCTTTCAGCGATACCGACAAACTGAAGATAGACCAGTATGTAATGAACGGCGGTAAAGTGCTTTGGTTCATTGATGAAACCACTGCTACAATGGATAGTCTTCAGAAACATCCGGAGCTTTTTGTATTTGACCGGGGCCTGAACCTGGAGGACCTGTTCTTCCGCTATGGTGTGCGTATCAACCAGGACCTGGTGCAGGACCTGCAATGTGATGTATTGCCGCTGATAGTAGGCAATGTAGGTAACCGGCCACAGATACAGCCGGTGCCCTTCCCGTTCTTTCCCATGTTGACACCTACCGGCGCACATCCCATTGTAAAAAATATGGATATGGTACTAAGCCGCTTTGTAAGCTCTATGGATACAGTGGGCAACGACGGGATCAGGAAAACCATACTGCTCACCACTTCCAGTCACAGCCGCAGCATGCGCATACCTGCGCAGATAGGGCTGGAATCAGTAAAGGTGAAGCCCAGCATACGTGACTACCGGCAACAATTTGTACCCGCAGCCGTCCTGCTGGAAGGGCGCTTTAACTCCCTGTATCGCAACCGGCTGGGCCAGGAAGTTGAAAACAGCTTCAAAGCAGCTTCAGGGAAGCCATTCAGGGAATCTGCCGTAGGAAACAATGCCATGATCGTGGTAAGTGATGGTGATCTCATTGCCAATGCTGTATCCCGTAAAGAAGGTCCGCTACAGATGGGTATCAACGAGTTCAATCCTGGTTTTGCCTTTGCCAATAAAGAATTTTTCCTCAACTGCCTGGAATTCCTCAGCGGCAACAGCGGTATGATGGAAAGCCGTAATAAAGAGCTGACATTGCGTTTGCTGGACCCGGAAAAAATAAAGCAAGGCAAAAACAAATGGCAGGTACGCTGCTTTGTAGTCCCCATAGGGCTGATCCTGCTGTTTGCCATGGTATTCCAGTTTGTCCGCCAGCGTAAATTCGCAGAGTAACCATATCGCCGGGCTCTCCGTTGGTTGAATTTCAATATCTTTGCACCTCACAAAAAACAAGGTATCGTGACACCTGTACAGTGGACGTATCTCACATTCGGCATTGTTGTAGTACTGGCTTTGATATTTGACCTGGGACTGCTCAGTAAAAAGAATGAACAGATATCCATTAAAAAAGCGCTTTTTCAGACATGTTTCTGGGTGGCGCTGTCGTTGCTCTTTTTCGGATATATGTGGTTTGAAGATGGACATGAAGCCGCGATCAGCTATCTCAGCGCCTATCTCATGGAATGGTCACTGTCGATAGACAATATTTTTGTCTTCATTCTTATCTTCGGTTTCTTTAAAATAAAAGAAGAAAACTATGCCCGTGTATTGCTGATTGGGATATTGATGGCCATTGTCTTCAGGGCGGTCTTTATCAGTATAGGAGTGGTGCTGATCCACAAGTTCTCCTGGATACTCTATATTTTTGGAGTCTTCCTGGTGTACACAGGGATTAAGATGTTTACAACAGATCATGAAGCCGAGTTTAAGCCGGAAGAGAATGCTGTATACCGGTTTATGAACAGGTACATGCGGATAACCACCCAGGACCCGAAAGGAAAATTTGTGATCCGCAAACATAATAAGGCATATCTCACAACGTTATCACTGGTGGTGGTCATGCTGGCTGTAACAGATATTATATTTGCGTTGGATTCCATCCCGGCCGTATTTGCCATATCACAACAGCCGGTGGTGGTATATACCTCCAACATTTTTGCAGTTCTGGGATTACGTTCCCTGTTCTTTTTATTGAGGGGCGCCGTAGACCAGTTTGATTACCTGCCACAAGGCATCGCCATTGTACTTATATTCATAGGACTTAAAATGCTGGCAGAGTATTTCATCCACATTCCCGTGTATGCATCATTGATCGTAATAGTACTATGCCTCGGAGGTTCGATTCTTTATTCCGTTTATCATCAGAAAAAAGAATTACCGGAAAGAGAAGAGATATAAAAAGCAGTCTGTAGAAAGAGTTTTATAGCTGCTAAGTGATTATTCAAACCTGATTAAAGTGTATAACGCAGCAAGTATCAACAAAACCCTTAAAGGGGAATTGTTGCAAGAGACCGGATTTCCTGAAATTGATCATCTCTTATTGGACAGCCGGAAGCTCAGCTTCCCGGAATCATCGCTGTTCATACCGTTAGTAAGTCCACGGCGCAATGCGCATCAGTACATTGAAGAATTGTACAAAAAAGGGGTGAGCAACTTTATAGTAAGCGAGGCTGTTCCTCTGGAAAAATATCCCAAAGCCAACTTCATACTGGTAAAAGATACGCTGCAGGCCCTGCACATGCTGGTAGCTTCACATCGTCATCAGTTTCATATTCCCGTGATTGGTATTACCGGCAGCAATGGAAAGACGATTGTAAAAGAATGGCTCTTTCAGCTGCTGGAAAAGGATTATAATATTGTTCGCAGTCCGAAGAGTTATAACTCACAGATTGGTGTGCCATTGTCTGTATGGCAGATGAAGCCCGAACACCAGTTGGCGATTTTTGAAGCAGGCATTTCCCAACCCGGTGAAATGGTGAACCTGGAAAAGATCATCCGTCCTACCATTGGCATATTCACCAACATCGGGGAAGCGCACAGTGAAGGATTTCTCAACATCCGCCAGAAGATTAATGAAAAGCTGGTGCTATTCGCAAAAAGCGATATTCTCATTTATTGCAAGGACTATCTCGCGTTGAATGAGTGTGTATTATCCTTCCATAACCAGGTTGGTAAAAAAGAAAACCAGGAAGGTGGCGGTGGTGGTCCGGAACTCTTTTCATGGTCCCGGAAAACTGATGCAGACCTGCGTATTATCAGTGTGGATAAAAACGATAACCACACCCGCATAGACGCACTATACAAACAGGAACCACTGCACATCACCATTCCTTTTGTGGATGAAGGTTCCATCGAAAACGCCATCCATTGCTGGGCACTGATGTTATACCTGGGTAAGGAACAGGAAGTTATCCAGCAACGCATGGATCTCCTCAGTAATATAGCCATGAGGCTGGAACTGAAGCAGGGCATCAACAACTGCTCCGTGATCAACGACAGTTACAACCTGGATCTTGGCTCGCTGACCATTGCCTTGGACTTTCTCCAGCAGCAACAACAGCATGCTACCCGCACTGTTATCCTCAGTGATATTTTACAAAGTGGCAAGAGCGACGCCACCTTATATGAGGAAGTAGCTGATCTTTTACACAAAAAGAATATCAATAAGCTGATCGCCATCGGTAAAAATATAGGTAGGGAAAAGAAAAGCTTCCAACAGATAGAAGGACTGAAAACACAATTCTTCAACACTACCGATGAATACGTACAGCAGTTTAACGCCGATGATTTCCTGAACGAAACCATACTGGTAAAGGGCTCTCGCGTATTTCAGTTTGAGCGCATCGGTAAGCTGCTTGAACAGAAAGCGCATCAGACCATACTGGAAATAAATCTTTCTGCCATTGCCCACAATGTGAAAGTGTACCAGTCCTTGCTGAAACCCGGTACCCGCCTGATGGCGATGGTAAAAGCGTTTTCATATGGCAGCGGCAGCTTTGAAATTGCAAACCTGCTGCAGTTCCACGGTGTAGATTACCTGGCTGTGGCCTATGCAGACGAAGGTGTAGAACTGCGCAGAGCCGGCATTACCATGCCTATTATGGTGATGAACCCTGAGCCAGCCAGCTTTGACGCCATCCTGCATTGGAACCTGGAACCCGAAATATATTCCATGCAAATATTGCTGCAGTTCATGGAAGAAGTAAGCGCAGCAGGTAAAACAGACTTTCCCATCCACATCAAGCTGGATACTGGTATGCACCGCCTCGGCTTTATCAAAAATGAAATCGCCGAGCTAGCCGAAGTACTTACCTCTGCCCCGCTCATGAAAGTGCAGTCCATTTTCAGCCATCTCGCTGCCAGTGAAGACCCTGCAAAAGATGCCTTCACCCAGCAACAGGGGCGGCTGTTCTTTGATATGAGCCACGAACTGCAAAAAGCGCTGGGCTATGCCGTTATCCGTCATATCTCCAACAGCGCCGGCATTACAAGGCATCCGGAACTGCACCTGGATATGGTTCGTCTGGGAATTGGCATGTATGGCCAGGACAGCAGCAAGGACATACAGGAGCAACTCCGCAATGTGAGTACATTGAAAACCACTATTGCCCAGTTGAAACACCTGGAACCGGGCGACACTGTGGGTTATGGCGCTACCTGGGAAGCCAAAGTCCCCTCCGTTACAGCTACCGTACGCATTGGTTATGCGGATGGCTATCCACGCAGACTAAGCAACGGTGCCGGTAAAATGCTTATCCGCGGCAAACTTGCACCGGTAGTAGGCACAGTGGCTATGGATATGATAATGCTGGATGTAACCCACATCCCCGACGTAATGGAGGGTGATGAAGTGATCATCTTCGGCCAGGACCTGCCCGTACAAGAGCTGGCAACCTGGGCCGACACTATCCCTTATGAAATATTAACAGGAATTTCACAGCGGGTAAAAAGAGTATATTTCCAGGAATAATGATATTGCAGGTTTCGAACTTTGAAAGAAACTATTATTTTTGATAAAATTCTAATATAAGTTGAAATATCGTCACGTAGTACTTATTGTTGTCCTGATCCTGGTTATTGACCAGGCCCTGAAATGCTGGATCAAGACGCACATGTTCATGCAACAGGAGTTTGTTATTATCCCCAATTGGTTCCGCATTCATTTCATTGAAAACGAAGGAATGGCTTACGGTCTGAAGTTTGGAGGTGATTTCGGTAAAATCCTGCTGACCACTTTCCGCCTGGTGGCCGTAGTGGCAGGTTTCGTCTATATGAAGAAACTCATTCGGGAAAAATACAGCACAGGGCTGCTCATCTGTGGTTCATTGATACTGGCGGGCGCTGCCGGCAACCTGATAGACAGCATGTTCTACGGGCTTATTTTCAATGACAGCATCGGCTATGAAGTAGCCAGGTTCTTGCCGTCCGGCGGTGGCTACGGCAGCTTCCTGCATGGCCGCGTGGTAGATATGCTCTACTTCCCCATCTATGAAGGCTATCTGCCCAGCTGGGTGCCTTTCAAAGGCGGTGATTACTTCGTATTCTTCCGCCCGGTGTTCAATGTAGCTGACGCCGCCATCTCAGTTGGCGTAATCTCTATACTGCTTTTCCAGAAAAGATTTTTTGGAAGACATTCGGAAACACAACCGGGAGAAGTGAAACAACAAGCTATTTAATTAAAAAAATTCCTTTATAACAATAAAAAACGTTCGCTTAAAGCGAACGTTTTTTATTGTTATAAGACGCTGTTAGAATTTATTGGGGATAATATCTCCTAACTTTTTTCTCACCAATGCTATCCTGCTTTTCCTTGCAGAGATAAAGCCATTGTTCCTGATCACTTTAGAGATGCCTCTCTTTATCCTGACAGAGATGGAACCGAGTGGAACGGCGCCCCCCCATTGTTTATCCGCCTTCCTTAAAAATGCATGTGCATAATCACCCTGACGCCACACTTTCACTTCCTTATAGATGATCACGTTAGTATTGGTGGCAGCCGCCAATGATGCAATGGTGTGCACATCGATGTCTTCATCTACCGGCTGTATCAGCTCAGGAGAGTGTTGCTTCAGGAAAGTCTGGAACTGAGGCGTGGGAAAGGCCAGGAAGATTATGCCAGTATCACTGAGAATATTATTGAGTGTACGATCGAATGATGCCCTGATCTCATTGGGAATATGCTCGTATACATCGAACAGCACGATAAGATCGAATTTCTTCCCGGCAAATACCTCATCATCCAGTATTCCCGCAACAAAGTCTACCTGCCCGCTGGAAAAGAGCCTGTTCGCGATCTCTATAGATTTAGGACTGATATCAAGCCCGGTAATTTTCGCCTCCGGAAAATGCTGGTGCATTTTAAACGACATGTCCCCGATGCCACAGCCGATTTCAAGGATGGTTTGCGGCGGGGAGGAAAGATGCGAAATCAGTGTATCCCAGGCTGCATCATTCCTGGGATTCCCATCGATGAACCCGGTCAGTTTACCTGTTATGTGCTCATCATAATATTTCTCGACATCTTCGCGGATGACTGTTTCGTCTGACATAATAGTTACAGCTGCTTTTAGGATTTTCCGGCTTCCCCGGTTTTCATCCCCTCAAATTATACACATTTCTGTAATTAAACGCCTAAAATGGTTAAAATTTCATGGAGTATCAAACAGCTTGCTACTTTTTTCAACATTAAAACAGCTTTTACTTTGAAATCAGAAATAGCCGTTTTATATTTGTCTACTAATTCTATAGACTATATGACTTCTAAATGTACACACAATTCATTATTAACTGATCGATGTTGAGACATCCGACATTGGCTTTCCTCCCCAGATAATCATTTTACCATCCAGAATCATTTAATGTTCAATAACACTATGCAAAAGTTTTTACCTATACTGGGCAAATACCTCCTGATATTACTGGTATTCTCTCCAGCACTGGCACAGGCACAGCTCAACGGCTCCTACGTCATTGAAGGCAAGATCACTGACGATCATGGCTTGGGATTACCTGGCGCTTCCGTACAGATAAAAAATACATCCTTCGGCGCACAGACTGAATCTGACGGCCATTTCCAACTGACAGCCAACACAAAGTTCCCTTTCAGGCTGGTGATAAGACTCATAGGCTACCAGCCGCAGGAATTTGAAGTAAAAAATAGCAACAGTAAGATCGCGATACAACTATTTACACAATCGCTGCTGGTAAATGAAGTAGTGGTGTCTGCTTCCCGCCAGCAGGAAAAAATGCTGCGGTCTCCCGTGGCTATTGAGAAGTTGGACATCCGCGCACTGAAAGAAACACCATCATCTACGTTCTATGATGCACTGGGTAACCTGAAAGGCGTACAGATGACCACTGCAGGTCTTACCTTCAAAGTATTCAATACCAGAGGTTTCAATGTGCCAAACAACTTCCGCTTCATGCAGCTGGTGGATGGCGTAGACAATCAGGCCGCTACACTGGGAGTACCACTGGGTAATGCCATCGGACCTACGGAACTGGATATATCCAGCGTGGAAGTTACGCCCGGCGCATCTTCTGCGCTGTACGGCATGAATGCTATCAATGGTATGTCCAACCTCGTCACCAAAAACCCTTTTTTGTACCAGGGTGTCAGCGTATACCAGAAGCTGGCTGTCAACCACGTCGGTGAAAGCGGTAGCAGCGCAAAGCTCCTGACAGAAACAGCTGTACGTTATGCACAGGCTTATTCCAAATGGTTTGCCTGGAAAATTAACTTCAGTTATATGCAGGGTACAGACTGGTATGCAGACAGTCATAATGACTTCAATCCGCAATCTAAAGCCAATCCCGACTTTCCACAGCTGAGCGGCGATAACAACATTGCCAACGACGCCTGGAACAAATATGCAGACCAAAGCAACATCCAGATCATCGATAAAGACGGCCGCGCCTATAACATACACCGCACCGGTTACTGGGAAAAAGACCTGGTAGGCGATTACACAGTAAGAAACACCAAGGTGGACGGCTCGCTCAACTTCCGCCTGCCTCATAAAATGGAGGTATCCTACTCCGGCCGCTTCGGCCAGATGGACGGCTTCTTCCAGCGCGGCAACAGGATAGGATTGAAAGGCGTAAGAGTGCAGAATCATAAAATAGAACTGGTACATCCTGATTTTACTGTGCGCTCTTATGTTTCCATTGAAAATACCGGCGATTCCTACAACATGAACCCGCTGGCCGATAACCTGGAAAAATCATTCAAATCAGACAATAACTGGAAGAAAGACTACACCACTGCTCTCAACAAAGCGCTCACAGATGGAAAAGATATTACAGCTGCACACCAGGCAGCACGCACTTTTGCGGATGCAGGCCGGTGGACGCCCGGTACGCCTGAATTTGAAGCGCAACGTGATAAAATTAAAGGCATCAACGACTGGGATATCTACCCGGTATCAAAGAACCCGGCCAACACCAGCGGAGGCGCCGCCCTGCTGCAGAAAAGCCGCTTCTATCATGCCGAAGGCACCTGGAACCTGCGCAAATATGTCACATTTGCAGATGTGTTGGTAGGCGCGGATTACCGCACCTATGAGATCATCCCTGATGGTAACAACTTCGTGGATTTCTCCCTGCCGATGGACAAACGCAATCAACCCAACGGAAAGCATATCTGGTACGGCAAAGCAGGCGGCTTTGTGCAAGTGGCTAAAACATTTTTCAATGATGCATTGAAACTCACCGGCTCCCTGCGCTATGACAAGAACGAACAGTTTGAAGGTAAAGTGAATCCGCGTATTGCCGCTGTTTACAGCATCAAAGACAAACATAATTTCCGTATATCCTGGCAGAATGGATTCCGCTTCCCGTCCTTATTTGAGGCATACTCCTTTGTAAACAACGGACAGGTAAGACGTGTAGGTGGGCTTGCTTTCATTGAAGAAGGGCTTGGCTATTTCAAAAACTCCTTCCTGACTACCAGCGTAGACGCTTTTGGTGTAGCTGTCAACAAAAGTATCAACAATGAACACATCACCAAAGAACAGGCTGCTGCAAAAAATGCCGGCGTACTGAAAGTCGCCAACCTCGATCCGATTGTACCGGAAGAAATCACCTCCTTTGAAGCTGGCTACAAAGCTGTACTGCTGGGCAACAAACTGTTCATTGATCTCGATGGTTACTACAGTTCCTACAAAAATTTCATCGGACAGATAGAAACTGTAGTGCCGCAAAGTGGCAATGTCAGCAATCCCGATCAGAATGTGCTTAATCAGATGCTGGATAAAAACCTGCAAAACAGATACAGGGTGTGGACCAACAGCAAATCTACCGTAAACAACTACGGCTTCGCAGCAGCAGTAACCTACGATATCTATAAAGGATTCACCGTGAGTGGCAACGCCAACTACAACAAACTGGCACAGGATAAAACCAAAGACGATGCATTGATCCCTGGTTTCAATACACCGGAATGGTTCACGAATGTGAGCATCGGTAACCGCAACGTGTTCAGGAATGTAGGTTTCAACGTAGTATGGCACTGGCAGGATACCTTCTACTGGCAAAACCTTTTCGGCAACGGCGATGTACCTGCCTACAGCACTGTTGATGCGCAGATCACTTATCGTGTTCCGCAGATCAAAACCTCTTTTAAAGTGGGCGCCTCCAACTTATTGAACAGTGCATATTTCCAGTATGTGGGAGGTCCTACCATTCGTGGTCTTTACTATCTGACTATCACTTACGACAATGTATTCAAACGATAACCTTTAAAAACACGTGTTATGCCGCAACTAACGGAAACCAACACACAAAGAACAGCAATTATACGTACGCTTCCCGTAAAGGCAGAGAAATCCTGCAAATGGGAATGGTGGCAGATTGCAGCACTTTGTACTGTAGTGGCGGCAACACTGGTGGCAGCATATTTCTACTTTGCACCTGCTGCTTTACAGCAGCGGGTGCATCATTTTACCAGTTCCATATTCACCTCGGAACTGCTGTTCTATATGGCAGCCGGCCTTTGTGCACAACTCGTGGATGGTGCGTTAGGCATGGCCTATGGCGCTACCTCCTCTTCATTATTATTGGGACTAGGTGTATCGCCGGCTATTAGTAGTGCCAGTGTGCATGTGGCAGAAGTGTTCACCACCGGGGCTTCTGGTTTTTCTCATTTCAAGCTGGGAAATGTCAATAAAAAATTATTCCTCTGCCTGCTTATTCCTGGCATGATCGGCGCTGTAACCGGCGCGTATCTTCTATCAGACAAAATCAACGGAGACATTATCAAACCCTTTATCAGTGCCTACCTACTGATACTGGGGGTTATCGTAATCAGGAAAGGCATACAACGGCAGAAACGCAAAGCCAAAACCAGGAGATTAGCGCCCCTTGCTTTCTTCGGGGGGTTCATGGATGCTGTAGGTGGCGGCGGATGGGGCCCTATTGTTACTTCTACCTTATTAAGTAAAGGCAGAACAGTGCATTATACTATTGGCTCAGTGAATGCTGCGGAATTTTTCATCTCGCTCACCAGCGCGGCCACCTTTCTTTTCTTCACAGGCATCAGCAGCTGGCAGGTAATTATTGGGCTCGTGGCAGGTGGCGTTATTGCATCGCCGTTTGCAGCACTGCTTGTACGCAGGATTAAACGCAAGCCTCTGATGATTATGGTCGGCACACTCATTATCCTGCTCAGCCTGCGGACTATTATCCTGGAACTGATACGCTATAAAGTGCTATAGCTTTATCTCATTGAGCAGTGCTTCGTTTTTTTCAAAGCTATTGATATTCTGCAAAGTAGTTTCTGCTATCTGTGTAAGTGCTTCCCTCGTAAAGAAACCCTGATGGGCAGTTATCAGCACATTGGGAAAAGTCGTTAGCCTCGACAGCACATCATCCTGAATAATCGTCCCTGAAAAATTCTGAAAGAACAATTGCTCTTCCTGCTCATACACATCTATCCCCAGCCCGCCAATATGGCCTGTTTTCAATGCTTCCACCACTGATTTAGTGTCTATCAGTCCGCCACGACTGGTGTTGATCAATGTAACGCCGGGTTTCATCTTTACAATAGTATGCCAGTTAACAAGATGTTTTGTATCCGGCGTGAGCGGACAATGCAGCGAAATAATATCAGAAGAAGAAAGGATGCTATCAACAGAACTGTATTCCACACCTGCTTTTTCCAGGTCTTCATTGCTATAGAGATCATGCGCCAGCACGCGGCAACCAAAGCCCCGCATAATGCGGCAGAATACCGCACCAATATTGCCGGTGCCTATCACGCCGACTGTTTTCCCATACAGGTCAAAGCCCTCCAGTCCGCTGAGGGTAAAGTTATTATCACGGACACGATTATACGCTTTATATATCTTCCGGTTGAGTGCAAGAAGCAAAGCAACAGCATGTTCTGCCACCGCATGTGGTGAATAGGCAGGAACACGTACTAATCTGATACCTGCTTCTGCAGCGGCCTTTAGGTCAACGTTGTTAAAACCGGCACAACGCAATGCAATCAGCCTGATGCCTTTTTCTTTCAGCTGGCGGATCACAGCGGCATTCACTTTATCATTCACAAACACACATACAGCCCGTTCATCCTTTATCAGTGCAGTGTTATCCTCATTCAGCGGGTATTCCAGGAAACGGAAACGGTGTGCCCCCTGCTCGTTTGCCTTGTTGAAATACTCCTTGTCATATGGCTGGGTACTGAAAAAAAGTATATCCATGAGCGTTAGTTATGTGTGATAAATGAAGATAATAAAAAAAGAGTCCCCCACTTCTAAGCGCGGGAACTCTTTTCTTCCATAAATATTAACAATATTATTTGATCTCGCCGACCATGTGAGCAGGTACTACCCACTCGTCAAACTGCTCAGGAGTAACATAGCCCAGTTTCACGGCCATCTCTTTAAGAGTAGTGCCTTCTTTATGCGCTTTCTGTGCAATTTCAGCAGCTTTGTAGTAGCCGATCTTTGTATTGAGAGCAGTTACCAGCATCAGGGAATTCTCCACATGCTTCCTGATATTTGCTTCGATCGGCTCGATACCTTCTGCACATTTATCATTAAAGCTCACACAACCATCACCGATAAGACGGGCAGAGTGCAGGAAGTTGTAAATCATTACCGGCTTGAATACGTTCAGCTCAAAGTGACCACTGGCGCCGCCTATGCTGATAGCGACATCGTTACCCATTACCTGTGCAGCGATCATAGTGAGGGCTTCACACTGGGTAGGATTCACTTTACCCGGCATAATGGAAGAACCGGGCTCATTGTCCGGTATATGGATTTCACCGATACCTGCACGTGGACCTGAGCTCAGCATACGTACATCGTTAGCAATCTTCATCAGGCTCACTGCAACAGTTTTCAGCGCACCGTGCGCTTCCACGATAGCATCATGTGCTGCCAGTGCTTCAAATTTATTTTCAGCGGTAACGAAAGGCAAGCCGGTTAATTTGGCGATGTTTTTTGCTACGCTTTCAGAATAACCTTTAGGTGTGTTGATGCCGGTACCCACAGCAGTACCACCCAGGGCCAGTTCACTCAGGTGAGGCAGTGTGTTGTTGATAGCTTTCAGTCCGTGATCCAGCTGGGATACATAACCGCTGATCTCTTGCCCGAGTGTGAGCGGAGTAGCGTCCATGAAGTGGGTACGGCCTATTTTCACAATATGTTTAAATGCTTCTGCCTTCTGTGCCAGTGTATCACGCAGTTTTTTAATACCGGGAATAGTTACTTCCACCATCATTTTATACGCTGCGATGTGCATAGCCGTAGGGAACGTATCGTTAGATGACTGGGATTTGTTGACATCATCATTCGGATGCACGAATTTGTCCTTATCAGTAAGCTGACCACCATGAATAACATGTGCACGGTAAGCAACCACTTCATTAACGTTCATGTTGGACTGGGTTCCGGAGCCTGTCTGCCATACTACCAGTGGGAACTGGTCGTCCAGCTTACCTTCCAGGATCTCGTCGCACACCTGGCCAATCAGGTCACTTTTTTCCTGGGGCAATACGCCGGCTTCCAGGTTGGTAATAGCTGCAGCTTTCTTCAGGTAAGCAAACGCCTTGATGATCTCTTTAGGCATTTTATTAATATCCTGAGCGATCTTGAAATTTTCAATGGAGCGCTGTGTCTGAGCACCATAATAGGCATCCACAGGCACTTTCACCTCGCCCATCGTGTCTTTCTCTATTCTAAATTCCATAGCTTGAACTTTTAAGGGTACAAACCTACGGAATAACTGTGATTTTTTTGATTTGTACGATTTACCTGATGTACGTAGAATAACACAGATGATTGAATGATTTTCTTAATGTAATAAGCCGAAATAAATAATAAAAGTAAATCCCCGACAGAATGTATCAGCCGGGGATTTACTTCAAATCTTCAATTCAAAACTAATTTCGCTTATCACTGAGTCGCAAAATCACTGTGTTACTCCCCGATAAAATTCGGCTTCCTCTTCTGAATGAAAGCACTGGCGCCTTCCTGCAGATCTTTGGTAGCAAAGCAGGCAGCAAACTCTTTCACTTCTGTTTCAAAACCGTCCTGATTTTTATCCAGTGCGGCATTCACACATTTTACAACCCTGGCAATAGCGAGAGGTGCTTTTGATAATATTTTCTGAAGAAGAGCAATGGCTTTAGGCAGCAACTCTTCCGCAGTCACGACGTGGTTTACAAGCCCCCATGAAAGGGCATCTGCGGCTGTGATCATGTCACCGGTCATCATTAGCTCAGTGGCTTTGCCTCGGCCGATCAGCTGCGTAAGACGCTGTGTACCGCCATAGCCGGGAATCAGGCCCAGGTTTACTTCAGGCTGACCAAACTTTGCGTTCTCACTGGCTATGCGAAAATGACAAGCCATTGCCAGTTCGCAGCCACCTCCCAGCGCAAACCCGTTCACTGCAGCAATAATAGGCTTAGTACTATTCTCAATGCGGTGAAATACAACATGCCCGCTCTTGGCCAGCTCTTCTCCTTGCTTGGGGGATAACTCCAGGAATTCGGATATATCAGCACCGGCAACAAATGCTTTGTCGCCGGCGCCGGTAATAATAGCTGCTTTGATATTGTGATCTCCATACACTTCATCTACCACGAGCCCCAATTCTGCCATCACCTGGCGATTGAGCGCATTCATCTTATCCGGGCGGTTGATGGTGATCACCAGTATATTGTCATTCAGTGTTGTGCTTAATGTCTGATACATGGGTTTAATTTTATGATCAATATTAAGCATTATTCAACAACCTAACGAATCAGGCCGATAGCCGCTTCTAATTGCATATCCCGTCCCGACTTAAGTGCTGCCGCATTGAATTTTACTTCCTTCTCAGGGGGATAGCCAACTCCTTCATATATTTTACCATCAAGGTTTTTAAACATCAGGGAAGAAGTGTATACCAGGTTAAAGAATCCAGTAGTGAACTGACCTCCCTGGTAAAATTTATTACCAGTGAGTGGGCCATTTCCGCCCCAGGTGCGCTCACCTACGAAATGCCCGTTAGGTAACGTTTTCACAGCCATGGTGGTGATTTCCGCCATACTTACTGACCATGCATCTGCCAGCACTACAATTGGCGCCGCGACAGCTTTTGCACCCGGCTGCGGTTTTACGTACGCAGGAGCCCAGGGTGAGTAATCAAGACGGCCATTGCCCTGTTTGGAACGGGTATAACCAAAATGTAATGGCTTGTCAATCATCCTTCCCAACAGGAAATCCAGATCTGCCAATGAACCGCCGCCATTGCCGCGCACATCAAGGATAATTCCTTTAATATTCGGTGTACTCTGCAGCAGGTCAAAGAAATACTTTTCCGCCAGTCTGAAGCGGTTTGTAGCATTAGTGGAATCGTTGTACAAGTCCGTCAGATTAAATCCACTGAAATAGAAATAAAGGATATTCTGGTTGATCGTACCCGCTACACCTATTACCTGATCATTAGGCAGATTTGTGAATCCTCGTTTCCACGTAGGGTCCAGATACTTTCTGGGAATCGTATCATAAAAATGATAAAGGCTCACATTTCTAATAGATGGATGATAATCCGGGCTTTTAACTTTCCGCTCGAAAGCCGGACTTATTGAACCAGAGTCGTTCATCAGATCCTGATCGCGGAAGCTGAGGTCATAGTGGGAATCCACAAGTCCCGCAGTCATTTCCTTGAAATAAGTATATGACTTGCGTACGTCTTTTTCATCGTACAGATTGAGCTTTGCAAAGAGAGGCTTATAAGTTTTATAAACGCGGTCCCAGTCAGTAGTATCTATGTCCCAGAAAACATAGTTGTTGTTCATACCCGTCCAGTATGCGTCAAACACTTCATTAAAGTTGGCTGCCACGTAGTCTTCTGGTCTGTTGAGCTGAGGTATTTCTTTTCGGCAGGAGGAGATGATTACCGCTGATAATGCTACCAGTGCAATAATATATTTCTTAAGATGTTTCATCTTATCTTGAATTAACAGTTAACAATAATTACTTCGCAGTTTCAGCGGGTGCAGCGTGATGAAAAAGTTTCCGTAGGTTAAAGAGGCATCCGGCTTGTATCACGTAGGTGTCGTTATAACGGGGTACCTGGTTGACCATATAATCTTTCTGCTGATCAGTGAGACTATAGTAATAACGGCCTTCTACAAAGAACCTGAAACGCTGGCTTAATAAATATTCCACACCTGCGCCTGCCAGTAATCCGAACTCCATACGGCGATCACGACGGGAGTCGAATGCATACTTTTCATTGTAGTTGTAAGGCTTGTTGAGCTGGAAATAATTGTCGATCGGCTTATCATCAGGGATAGGATCGCCAGCATCAAATATATTAGCCATTGTGCCCTTTATGCGCCCATTAACCCAATACGCGCCATAACCACCAGCATTGAAGAAACCCTTCAGCTTATCGCCACCGAATGAGAAATGTGCCATCAATGGCAACTGAACGTAACTGTTGGTATTATTCTGATAAATACCATCAAAAAAATTACTGCGCTCGTAGCGGTAATTCTTCTGAATGTAGGAAGGCTCAGCCTGTACTGCAAGCCAGTTGTTAAAGGTATAGCGTACAGGGATACCCACTACAAAGCCGCTGCGGCTATCATACTTTGCAAAGGTTCGTGCACCAGCACTGGTGTGCACATAATTTTTGTTGTAGCCTCCGGTAATACCAACTTCAAACTGGCCTTGGGCTTGGGTTTGGATAGTCAATAATCCAAAGAGCAGCCCGGATAGGAACAAACACTTTCGCTTCATAACAGATTTGTGTTAATTGATTGACATAACAATAAAAAAATATACGCTATAACCACCGGTATTGAAAAACCCTTTCAATTTTATCACCACCGAATGAGAAATGCGCCATCAATGGTACCTGAACGTAACTATTGGTATTATTCTGATAAATACCATAAAAAAAATTACTGCACCCGTAGTGGTAATTCTTCTGAATGCAGGAGGATTCAGTTGTTTAACAAATAGGAATACCCACTACAAAGCCGCTGCGGGCATCATACTTTACAAAGGTTCGTGCGCCAGCACTGGTGTGCACATGATTTTTGTCGTATTCGCCGGTTACTCCGGCTTGAATCTGGGCCTTGGTTTTAGTGGTCGCTAATCCAAAGAGGGATGCGGAGAGGAACAAACACTTTCGCTTCATAACAGATCTGTATTATTTGGTTGACACAACAATAAAAAATCCCGAAGTAAATATTCAATATTTACTTCGGGACACTAAATGTAAGGATTTATTACTTAATCGCTGTTACCGTTTATCATTGGATTAATAATTTACTTCAATCTCCGCCTTACCACTTTTCATACGCATATAATGTCTTTTCTTTTTCACTTTGAAATAATTCACACCGCTAAAGTTATAACCCAGCGTTACAAATATCAGATTGGCATCTGTTCCCTTATAAGGATAAACTTTTCCAGTGCTGCTGGTATAACTGAAATCCCTGTTGAAGAAATTCTGTGGATAATATTGTACTTTCAGTCCAAACCCCGGCTCAATACGGAATCCTGCAAACAGAGACGGCATAAATAATGGCGTGCGGTCACTGAACCACTCGTTGAACTTATGAACCTTCTTTCCGTTTATAAATTGCTTCTCCTTGTAGTTAAAAGCCAGGTCTATTTCTCCACCCGCAAAAAAGAAAAATGTGCCACCGGTCACATCCCCAATCTTGAAGCCAACAGGAATACCAAAGGTATACACACGCTGTTTAAGTTTAAGCGAATCATTTGGTTTGGAAATCAGTCCGATGTTCTTGAAATCAATACCTGTGAATACCCCGAAGTTCTTCGTAAAATCTTTGTTGAAATTGGTGTTGAAGTTGAAGATAAAACTGAAACGCGGAATATTACGCATGTATTCGCCATCCTGCTTCATTGAGGCAAAGGAAAGCATGCCGGACAGGCCGGAAGTAACGTAGATCTTATCACGATGTTTCGGGTATTTTCCGAAGGTGATACTGATGGCTGATTTGGTATTTTCATTACCGGTGCTGTCAGTCTTCTCCTGTGCAGTTACAACAAGGCAGGATGTCAACAGTAACAGTAAGCCAAGGTACAGTTTACATTTCATAATCGGGTTATTGGTTTTTTAGATTGGCAGAATAATACTAAAACCAAAGACGACCCGGAAAATAAAATGTTACGCGCAAAAAGTATTTTTTTTAAAAATTTCTGTGCTCCACTACCCAATTGGTGATATACGCAGAAATATCACGGGTATGGGTACCAGGAGGGAACAGCTTTCCTACCCCCATTTCCTGGAGTGCGGTCATATCAGCATCAGGAATGATACCGCCACCCGTAAGCAGCACATCATTCATTCCTTTCTCCTTCATAATAGCAATAATCTTGGGAAAAACGGTCATATGCGCACCTGAGAGTATACTTACGCCAATAGCGTCCACATCTTCCTGGAGGGCTGCATTCACTACCATGTCCGGTGTCTGGCGCAGACCAGTGTAGATAACTTCCATACCGGCATCCCGCAGGGCGGCCGCAATTACCTTAGCCCCACGATCATGGCCATCAAGGCCCACTTTAGCCACCAACACACGAATAGGACGATTTAAAGGGTTGACCATACCATTTCACAATTATAGGGTGTAAATATAACGATTCGCATTCAGGTTTCAGCTTTCAGGACTATTATAGCGATTTAGCTATATTTGCAGGATATAAAAATTCTGATATAAAATTATATGAGCGAAGAAAGGCCACTCAATTTCATAGAACAGATCATAGAAGAAGATTTAGCCAATGGCGTCAACGGAGGAAGGGTACATACCCGCTTCCCGCCTGAGCCCAACGGATACCTGCACATAGGTCACGCCAAGTCTATTGTGCTGAACTTCGGCCTGGCACAGAAATACAATGGCAAAACCAATCTCCGCTTCGACGATACCAATCCTGTCACCGAAGATACCGAGTACGTAGACTCCATCAAAGAAGATATCAAGTGGCTCGGCTTCGAATGGGAGAAGGAACTGTATGCATCCGATTATTTCGACCAGCTGTATGAATACGCTGTTCAACTGATAAAAAAAGGACTGGCCTACGTAGAAGACGCCAGCTCCGAAGAAATTGCCTCCAGGAAAGGTACGCCCACCGTTCCGGGTACGCCTACGCCCTCCCGCAGCCGCACCACAGAAGAGAACCTCGATCTCTTTGAGCGCATGCGCAAAGGTGAATTCAAAGATGGCGAAAAAACGCTGCGCGCTAAGGTGGACCTGGCTTCCCCCAACATGCACATGCGCGATCCGATCATATACCGCATCAAACATGCACACCACCACCGCACCGGCGATAAATGGTGCATCTACCCGATGTACGATTTTGCCCACGGCCAAAGCGACAGTATCGAACAGATCACGCATTCCGTTTGCACATTGGAGTTTATTCCGCACCGCCCGCTGTACGACTGGTTCATCAAGGAACTTGAAATATTCCCCAGCCGCCAATACGAGTTTGCCCGTCTAAACCTTACCTATACGGTAATGAGTAAACGAAAACTGAAGCAGTTGGTGGAAGAAGGCCATGTTAACAGCTGGGATGACCCCCGCATGCCTACTATCAGTGGCTTGCGCCGCAGAGGCTACACACCGTCCAGCATCCGTACACTCTGCGAGCGCGTGGGCGTACAAAAACGCGACAGCCTCATCGACGTAGGACTGCTGGAATTCTGCATCCGTGAAGAACTCAACAGAACTGCCAACCGTGTAATGGCTGTACTGGACCCGGTAAAACTCGTGATCACCAACTATCCTGACGGACAGGTAGAAGAAATGATAGCAGACAATAACCCGGAAGACGAAAACGCCGGTTCACGTTCCCTGCAGTTCAGTAAGACGCTCTATATAGAACGTGAAGACTTCATGGAAAATCCGCCTAAGAAGTTCTTCCGCCTTGGTCCCGGCCTGGTGGTACGCCTGAAGAACGCTTACATCATCAAAGGTGAAAGCGTAGAGAAAGATGTCGATGGCAACATTACTACCATCTATGCCACCTACCTGCCGGAAAGCAAAAGCGGTGGCGACCACAGCGGCCTCACCGTGAAAGGCACCATCCACTGGGTAAGTGCAGATCACGCTGCCACTGCGGAAGTACGTGTATACGACCGTCTCTTCAACTCAGAAAATCCTAACGCAGAAGATGCCGATTTCAAAACATTCCTGAATCCTGATTCCTTAACTGTAATCAAACAGGCGTATGTAGAACCCGGACTGTTGCAAACCAAACCCGGCGACCGCTTCCAGTTCCTGCGTAAAGGTTACTTCACCGTAGATGCTGACTCTACTCCGGAAAAGCCCGTCTTTAACAGAACAGTTACGCTGAAAGACACCTGGGCTAAAGAAAGTAAAAAATAACTGTGATCCATTTGATTTTTGTGACAGTTAAAGATAAAAGCGAAAGGCCCATCCAGCAGCTGAATGGGTCTTTCGCTTTTATCTTTAACTGTCATTCTTTCCAATCTTCGCCTATCACCTGAATCATACAATTCAAATGAATCACTGCCCGAAGGCAGCCAGTCCCTTTGCAATCCTGCTGCGGGTTTCATCCTTACCTAATGTTGCGGCGATATCAAATACCGGAGGACCAAATTTCCCCCCGGTAAGCATAATCCGGAAAGGCAGTTGCAGCTCGCCCATCTTGATGTTCTTTTCTGTGGCGAGAGCTTTGAAGCTGGCCTCCAGCTCTGCCGCGGTAAATGGGGTATTGTCCAGCTGACCGGACCACACAGCAAAGAAAGCATCCTTATCTGCATTCCACTTGGGTTTCACAGCAGCTTCATCGTAGCCGGCAGGGCTCTGGAAGAAGAAAAATCCGTGCTCCCAAATATCGTTCACAAAATAACAACGCTCTTTTACAAGACCAGCGATAGTTGCCACATATGCAGGAACAGCTGTGACACCTTTCTCAACCAGCACAGGCTGGAAGAGAGCTGCAAGCGTTTCGTTGTCTTTATGATGAATATACTGGTGGTTGAACCACTTCGCTTTTTCGTAATCGAATTTAGCGCCTGCTTTATGGACACGATCCATGGAGAACTTCTGGATGAGTTCTTCCAGGGAGAATATCTCCTGTTCGGACCCATCGTTCCAACCAAGAACGGCCAACATATTGATGAATGCTTCCGGCAGGAAACCCAGTTCACGGAAACCTCTGGTGAATTCGTTGGAACGCGGGTCAGTCCAATTCATCGCATATACGGGGAAGCCTAAACGATCTCCGTCGCGTTTGCTGAGCTTACCGTTGCCGTCAGGCTTCAGGATCAGCGGCAGGTGTGCCCATTGTGGCATATCGGCTTCCCATCCGAGATATTTCCACAGCAACAGGTGAACCGGCGCCGAAGGCAGCCACTCCTCACCACGGAAGGCGTGTGTGATCTTCATCAGGTAATCATCCACTACCACAGCGAGGTGATAAGTAGGCATACCATCAGCTTTCAGCAATACTTTATCATCAACCTGCGAAGTATTGAATGTTACATTTCCACGTACCATATCTGTAAAAGACAATTCTTCACCAACAGGCATTTTGATACGGATAACATGCGGCGTACCGGCAGCCAGCAACGCCTGTACATCTGCTTCAGGCATGGCAAGCGAGTTGCGCATCTGTGTCCTTACCACATGATTGTATTGAGGCGCAGGGTTCTCCGGGCTTTTCAGCCTTTCGCGCATGCTTTCCAGTTCTTCAGGTGTATCAAATGCATAATAGGCGTGACCCGATTTTACCAGCTGCTCCGCATACTGACGGTAGAGAGGCTTACGTTCACTCTGGCGGTAAGGGGCATAGGGGCCACCCAGCTCCGGGCTTTCATCCGGGTTCAGGCCGCACCACCGTAAACATTCAGTTATATATTCTTCCGCACCCGGTACATATCGGGTTTGGTCCGTATCTTCAATACGAAGTATGAAATCGCCATTATGCTGCTTGGCAAACAAGTAGTTGAACAATACAGTGCGCACACCACCAAGATGTAAGCCACCAGTAGGACTGGGCGCAAAACGCACTCTTACTTTTTTGTTATCCATAGATCGCAAATATAAAGAAATAGGCATTAGCTTTCAGGTATATGCGCACATAACATTCTTACCAGCGATTATCTGAAAGCGAACTACTATATTGCAACCTGATAGCAACTACTCAAGCTAACCGCTATTCTTATGTTCTACCTGACAAAAACACCTGGCATACTGAAAGCCCTTTATAAAAGCTGCGTCTGGAACGTAACACCACCGGGCAAGGCAGTATACCTTACCTTTGATGATGGCCCGCATCCCGAAGCCACTCCTTTTATACTGGAACAGCTGGCGAAGTACGATGCCCAGGGCACCTTTTTTTGTATAGGTAAAAATGTAGTGGCCTATCCGACCATCTATCAACAGATACTGGAAGCAGGCCATGCTACCGGGAACCATACCCACAATCATCTGAATGGATGGAAAACCAGCACCGACAAATATATCGGGAACATACTCGAAGCACGCAAGTATATTGACTCTCCGCTGTTCAGACCTCCCTACGGCCGCATTACGCCCTTCCAGATCAAGCAGCTGAAACGCACTGTCCCCGGAACAAAAATTATTATGTGGGACGTGCTCAGCGCTGATTTCGACCAGGATATAAACGGTGAAGCATGCGTACAGAATGTGGTATTCAAGACGCAGCCCGGCTCCATCATCGTGTTCCATGACAGCACAAAGGCGTGGGATCGATTGTCCTACGCGCTTCCCAGGGTGCTTGAATTCTGCAAAAAGAACGGTTACGAAATGAAGAAACTGGCCTATCTCTAGTATAAAATATAAATAAGAAGCCCCCCGCGAGACAAACACGCGGGGGGCTTCTTATTTATTATAAAGATCAGAGATCTATTTCAATGTAATCTCTTTTGCTTTCCCGTTTACTGTGATAGTAGCATTAGAATCACAGCCACCTTTACCATAATCGATCACACCTGTTACTTTATTGAAATCAATCTTCAGTTGTCCCTGACTCACCCATTGACAACTCCAGGCTTTCACGAGAGGCGTTACGGTGGAGATGGTAGCAATCATTCCGGCGCCCGCAGGGCCACCTTTCTCATAGGTGAGGGAAGCATTACCATCTATACTGAATACATCATCAGCAGGATTGACCGGAGTGGCAGCACCTTCAATCTGCTTAACCGTCTTTTTGCTGCTATATCCCAATATCAGGGTATCGCCCAGGGATATACGTCCATTGCTGACTGTAGAAGTGTACTGGATACCAGTAGCCAGGCTGGCAACATCAGTGATAGTAGTAGTGCCGGCAACCGGGATACCGTTATATCTGTAGTTTTCCAGCGTTATTTCCATGCTGCCTTTGTTCAGCAACAGACCGCTCAACTTGATATATACCTTTCCGCTGCGGGTAATACCATATTTATCGAGACAAGCATCACCATATTCCACCGTGATGGTTTTAGGCCATATGTTCGGATCTACGCTGCTGATGAGTGTTGACGGGCAAGACACCGGATCACGCTGGGTATTGCCATTAGTAGCTTTACGACCACCAACACCCTGATCGTTCACTGCACTGGCAGCCACGTCAAAGAGATCGTTGTAAATGGCATTCGCTTTCGTTTCATGCACCGCGACGTCCATTGTGTGATTATCAGTTTCATTGTTGGAGGCATTGTCTGTAGTGACCTCCTTTTTGCAGGCAAAGAAAAGCGTTGCCAATGCAACACTTGTAAATGTCCAGGCCAGCACGCGATTGGTACTGAAATAGCTTTTCATAGTATAGTTTTATTAGTAATTAGGTTTTTCAGACTTTACCTTTGTAGTTATAAAGATAATACTTAAACATTAAATAAAAAACAAATCTAATAAATAGTTCAATTATGTGGACAGATACGCATGCTCACTTGTATGCAGAAGAATTTGAGACGGACAGGGATGCAATGATGGCCAGGGCACTGGAAGCTGGTGTCGACAAGCTTTTCCTGCCTAATATAGATGAATCGTCGATAGATGGGATGCTGGCATTGGAAGCGGCATACCCGGAGCACGCCTTTGCCATGATGGGTATACATCCGTGTTATGTAAAGGAAGATGTGGATGCTCAGTTGGAATTAGTGCGGAAATGGCTCCAGCAGCGGGCTTTCTGCGGTGTTGGTGAAATAGGGCTGGACTTTTACTGGGATAAGTCGCTCGTAGAGCAACAATACACCGCCTTCAGGGAGCAACTGCGTCTGGCGGGGGAGTACAAACTACCGGTATCTATACATAGCCGCGAGGCCACACGGGAATGCATAAACGAAGTAAAGGCGCTGCAGGATGGAAACCTGAGCGGCGTATTCCACTGCTTCTCCGGTACACTGGAAGAAGCCAGAGAGATCATTGACCTGGGCTTTTATCTCGGCATTGGCGGTGTGGTGACCTTCAAAAAGTCAGGGCTCGGCAAATTATTGGAGGACATAGACCTGGCACATGTAGTACTGGAAACAGATGCACCCTATCTCGCTCCCGTACCGTACCGCGGCAAACGCAATGAAAGCGCCTATATACCACTGATCGGTGAAAAGATTGCAGATATAAAAAATCTAAAAATAGCTGAAGTAGCCGCCATAACAAGCAGCAATGCGCTTAAATTATTTAAAACGCTCTAACCTTTTAGTAGATACCTTTGCAGGCAACTGGCAGCTAGACAATGAGTAAAATACTGATAATTTACACGGGCGGTACAGTAGGTATGATCTATGACGACAAGACCAAAGCGCTCCGCCCAATAGGATTCAATGAGATTAGAAACAACTTACCGGAGCTGTACCGGATGGGCATTGATTTCTACGTATATGCATTTAATCCGCCGATTGACTCATCAGACATGCAGCCTGAGATATGGGTTGAACTGGCAAGCATCATTGAAGACAGGTATGACCGTTACGATGGCTTCGTGATTCTGCATGGTTCGGATACCATGGCCTTCACCGCATCTGCATTGAGCTTCATGTTGGAGAACCTCTCCAAACCAGTGATCCTTACCGGTTCACAGCTACCTATCGGCAAAATACGCACAGACGCCAAGGAGAATATTATCACTGCTATGGAGATAGCCTGCAGCAGGCACAATGGCAGTAATCTCTCTATGGTTCCTGAAGTATGTATCTACTTTGATTTTTCACTGTTCCGGGGCAACAGGTCAAAGAAATACAATGCTGAAAAATTCGAAGCATTCTACACCATGAACTATCCGCCGCTCGCAGAAGCAGGCATCGATATCAAATACAAGAACCAGTTTATACTGCCTACTCCCGGAGCTCCGCTGAAAGTGCATAAAGAACTCGAGACCAACATCACGGTGCTCAAGTTATTTCCTGGTATTACGCGCAAAGCCGTGGAAGCAACGCTCAGCGTACCTGGATTGAGAGGAGTAATCATGGAGACTTTCGGTAGTGGCAACACAAACACGCAACCCTGGTTTATTGAAAGCATCCGCAAGGTAATCGACAACGGCGCACTGGTTGTCGATATTACCCAGTGCGATGGCGGCTCTGTGGAACTGGGCAAATATGAAACCAGCCAGCATCTGGTAGAGATAGGCGTGGTAAGCGGCCATGATATGACCTTCGAAGCGGCTGTCACCAAACTGATGTTTGTATTGGGTCAGGGGCTTTCTCCTGCCGAAACGAAGAAGATGATTGAAACCCCGCTGCGTGGAGAACTGACTCCGATTGAGATTTACTGAGATACTATAAAGTTATTCACAAGATAATAACGGTTGTGCCATATTAGCACAGCCGTTTTTTTATTTTCAATATATTTGTATATATTCAGCTGATGATTGTCAGCGCATTATCCACCTCAAAAATTTCTCACCACTAAACTTGAATTTGTATGAACGTTTCGTTATCTCAGAAGTTTATCGCAGAATTCCTTGGCACCTTTGTTCTGGTATTGATGGGCTGTGGTAGTGCAGTGATCGCGGGCTCCCATGTGGGATTCCTGGGCATTGCTTTTGCCTTCGGCTTATCTGTTTTGTCAATGGCTTATGCGATAGGGCACATCTCCGGTTGCCACATTAACCCCGCCATCACAATCTCCATGCTGGCTTCCGGCAAAATATCAGGCAAGGATGCCGGCGCCTACATTGTAGCACAGATAGCTGGCGCTATTGTTGCCGCTGCGGTGCTCTACTTCATTGCTCAGGGCAAAGCAGAATATGCATTAGCTGCCAACGGCCTCGGACAAAATAACGTAGGTCCCGATTCTCCGGATAAATATTCGTTGATGAGCGGCCTCGTTGCTGAGATTATTTTCACAGCCATCTTCCTCGTGGTGATACATGGCACAACCAGCAAAAATAATGGCAACGGCGGTTATGCAGGACTGGCTATCGGCCTGTCACTGACGCTGATCCACATTGTTGGCATTCCCATCACCGGCGTTTCCGTAAACCCGGCCCGTAGCATTGGCCCAGCCCTGTTTGTTGGCGGCACCGCATTAACCAACCTGTGGGTTTTTATTGTAGGCCCTATTGTTGGTGGACTTCTGGGTGGTGCTATCTGGAAGTTATATGATCGTGCGTAAAAAAGTCTTGGAAATATAAAGTAAAGGATTATCTTTGCAACCCCTGAATGGAAACCCAACCTTTCCTGGGTTTCAGGGATAATCTACGGAAGAGTGCAGGAGTGGTTGAACTGGCACGCCTGGAAAGTGTGTATAGGTGAAAGCCTATCAAGGGTTCGAATCCCTTCTCTTCCGCAAGAAAACTAAAGCCTTCAAGTCTAAGCTTGAAGGCTTTTTTCATTTAATTGTGATCCTATAGATGTACCGACCGGACATTGGGTACCAATTTTCCCGCTATTTAAACCCGATCTCTGAAATCAATGCTTTTATTAACTATTTTCGGTTTTTGGCTACACCGGCCAAACGTTGCAGTATCAACACCCGACCTTATGGAACGTCTACTAACGCAACTCACTAAAATCCATCAAATAGGAGAAAAAGCAAGTAATGACTTACGCGCCTGTATCAAGCAAACGATATTACCTAAGAACGAAATGCTTATTACTGAGGGAAGGGTGTGCAGACATCTTTACTTTATGGAGGCAGGTAGTTTACGCGGCTTTTATTATCAGGACGGAAAAGAAATAACTCACTGGTTTGGTTTTGAGAATGACTTTGTCACGTCCTTTTACAGTTTCATAACCGGACAACCATCTGTAGAAAACATACAGTTAATGGACGGAGCTATTCTATGGGCTATTTCAAAGGAATCGCTCACAGAAATGATGGACAAGCATCATGAGCTGGAGCGCCTGGTACGTCTGGCATATGAGCGATATTATATACGCCTGGAAGAGCGCTATGTAAATGCACATTTCAAAACGGCAGCTGAACGCTATGAGCAGCTGGTGGAACATGCTCCACATATCATTGAGAGAGTCCCATTGGGCTATATTGCTTCCTATTTAGGGGTTTCACAGGAAACTCTCAGTCGTGTCCGCAGCCGGTTTTAACAAATACAAATCTGATTTTTGACTATTGTCAAAAGTTTAGCCATTAACCGCCGGTAGTTTTGTTTTATAAATTCACCACTATGGAACAAAAAAATCAGCAACAACCATCTGCCGCCTTCGTAGCTGCGGCCTGGGTAGCCCTGATCACGGGCATAACAGCTTTTCTCATCGGGTTATACAATGTGGAGATGGCCCTGAATGAAAAAGGGTACTATTTCACAGTATTGATGTTTGGACTTTTTGCAGCGATATCTGTACAAAAATCTGTGAGAGATCAGTTGGAGGGTATCCCTGTCACGAACATTTACTATGGATTGTCCTGGTTCTCCACATTGCTGTCGATCGTCTTATTAACAGTTGGTTTATGGAATGCCAGTATTACGAAGAGTGAAAAAGGATTTTATGCCATGTCTTATACCTTAAGTTTATTTGCGGCCATCGCTGTACAGAAGAATACACGTGATGCACGCCAAAAGCAAGACGATTCAACCAGAAGCGAGTAGCCCGCCTTTTATTCTGATCGTTAATCCCATCATCATATTTGCAACAACGGGGAAGCGGCCTGTTCCCTTCCACAAGACAAGAAAAGCCTTCAAGTCAATGCTTGAAGGCTTTTCTCATTGAATAGCTCATTACCTCAGCAATCACATATCTGTAAGGGATTTCCGGATCAAGTCCACCTCATGTCCGTATTTACCTCGGTATTACCGTACTATCAACGTACCCCAAAGAGGCATTCCCCCATGTCAATTCCGGGAGAAAAGGTAGTCAGGTAATATTGAATTATTCTCCACGCTCTATCACATCATCATAAAGCTGTTCAGGTAAAACAGAGGCCTTCTCTGCCCACACTGAATCAGGATAAGTATCTCTTAATCTTTTCCAATGAGGTGCAATGTCCACAAACTCCTTAGGACCAGCAAAGAAGGCAGCAACCCCCGCCAGGTACATAGCCTCCTGGTCAAGTTCAGGATAACTATCAACGGGGATATTGTTCAGCAATCCGAGCGCATTTTTGTGCTTTCCTGTTCGCATGAGCAACAACACTCTGCCAATGGACAATTGTGCAATAAAGTGTACCGGTGGCAAATATCCCATCATCGTTCTCAGGATTGTCCCATCTGGCGCGTATATAAACAGGGAAGGGGACCAGAGTAAGGCAGTAGTCAGAAAGGTCTGCCGGAACTTCTGGTCAATATTGCTTACATGACACTTCACCACCACATAGTGATCAGCCAGGAACTCCAGCACCTCTTCATCTTGATAAGTGACTGCTTCCATCTTTTCACATCCTTTGCAATTGGTTGCCCAGTAATCGATCAGTACAGGTTTATGTAATGCTTTTGCAAGAGCAAAGGCTTCGTCTGTCTCTCTTTCCGTAAAGAATTTTACCGCTGTTTCCATAATCAGAATTTTTTACCTCAAAAGTAAGTGTTAGTAAATCATGAGTAAAATGAATAATTTTCCTACTTTTAATTAAAAAAACTCATGATAACAAGTAATGACCTGACGCTGATACAACAAATCGTAGAGCAAGGATCTCTGACAAAAGCTGCCAGCAGTCTATATTTGACACAATCAGCAGTAAGTCATCAGCTAAAAGATCTTGAGAACAGAATCGGAATGCAGATATTTGACCGGATAAATAAGAAGATGCTGCTGACGCATGCAGGCAGGCGTATTATACAGAGTGCAGGTATTATACTTCCTCAGCTATCAAGGTTGAATGAGGATATGCTGGCCTACAAAAAAGGGAAGGTAAGTACCTTACGCATCAGTACTGAATGCTACACCTGCTACCACTGGCTGCCAAAAGTTATTGCCGGGCTCAACTCAAACATCGAGAAGTCAGAAATATCCATCATCGCCGGCGCAACACAACGGCCGATGGAATACCTGCTAAACGGTGATCTGGATGTAGCCATTATTTCAGAGCACCCTGATCATCCTGCTGTGCATACCAGCAACCTTTTTTCTGATAACCTCGTAGCAGTTTTACCACAGCGGCATCCTTATGCAACAAAAAAATCATTATCTGCATCAGACTTTGCCACTGAACATCTGTTGACCTATGACACAAATGCTACACACAATCACTTCTCCCATGAGTTCTTCCGGGAAACATCTCCTAAAACAATCACACGCATTCAGCTAACGGAAGCTATTGTAGAAATGATTAGTGCAGGCATGGGTGTTGGAATCTTTGCCACCTGGGTGATAGCTCCTTATCTCAAAACCAAAAACATCGTTAGCATACCTCTTCAATCTCCGCTCAGAAAACGGACATGGAGAGCTGCTTACACAGACAAAACACACCCGCTTATACCGCTCTTTATAGCATCAGTAAAAGAACATATGAAAGGTTGACGGCTTTCGGAACACACCAACCCGATGAATAAATGCCCAACTTCAAAGAAAAAATTTCTGCTCCTGGCAACCTTCTCTAAAAACTTCCGTATAAAATAGATAGTAACTCAACATCCTTCATTTAAATCTCACAACATGCAGCTACGTCTAAGGCTCACTGCTATGGCAGCAGTATTGCTCCTTATTGCCGGTATATTATCCTGCAATAAGGACGATAATAATCCCACTCCCGTGGTTCCACCCAATAGTGTACGGTTAGCAACCACCCAACAATTCGGCGCCGTTATGACCGACAGCACAGGCCGTACACTTTACTTCTTCTCTATGGATGCCAATGGTACCTCCGGCTGCACAGGCGGTTGCCTCGCCGTCTGGCCCGTATTCTATACACCCAAACTTACCCTCGACAGCGGCCTGAATGCCGCAGATTTCAGCACCATTACACGTGCGGATGGAACCAAACAAACCACTTACAAAGGATGGCCGTTATACTACTATGCCAATGATCCGAAAGCAGGAGACATAAAAGGCGAAGCCGTTGGCAATAAATGGTTCGTAGCCAAACCCGACTACACAGTAATGCTCGCCAATATACAACTGACAGGTAACGACAACGTTCAATACACGAGTCAGTATCAGCCAGGACAAGAGATCACGCAATATCTCACAGATGATTACGGCAGGACCCTGTACGGCTTCACTCCGGATAAATTCAATAAAAACAACTACACCAAATCCGATTTCAGCAACAACGGTACCTGGCCCATCTATGAACTGAAAACGCCCTTTAAATACGCTCCTTCTATTCTCGACAAAACAGCCTTTGCCACGACAAATGTTTTTGGGAAAACACAACTTACCTATAAAGGATGGCCCCTCTACTATTTCGGTGCAGATCAGCAAACGAGAGGCAATACCAAAGGTGTAAGCGTTCCCAAACCCGGGATCTGGCCTATTGTTAATTCCTCTACCTTACAGGCGCCGCCGGCACCATAACCAATGATTAATAATCTTAAAATTAAGGACAGGCTGAGGGCCTGTCCTTTTTTGCGTATGGAATACCTTGGTTATTTTTCCTAACAGTGGGTAAAAAACATACACCCTAATAGTGAAATGCTTAGATTTGCCTCCTTTTTGTAACAAACATTGTTTATCATGCCCTCCTGATACCTTAACCCGCTGGTACAGCAGAGTACAAGATAATCTTTGCCTATATATTGGAAACTTATGCTCATGAAATATTTATACACACTCCTTTTTGTGTTTTTAATCTTATGTAATGCCTGGTCTTCTCATGGACAGATCTTGGACAAGGCAGTGCTAAAACATATTGTACCCAAAAGCCCAGAGGCATCGTCTATAGAAGCTTTTACGAATACCCCTGTCAATAATGCAACTGGTATTCCGGATATACAGATCCCCATATTTACCCTGGAAGTCGGAGACTTTACGCTGCCCATTACCCTGCGTTATCATGCGTCGGGTGTAAGAGTAGATGAGCTATCAACAGCTGCAGGGCTGAAATGGGTACTGGATGCCGGCGGTTCAATAGATAGGGCTATTAACGGTAGGGCCGATGAAGATTCATTTCTTAAAAATTACAAGACCTTTACCCGTAATTATTTTGATAGCCTGTCAATGAAACAACAGACGTGGAGTAGTCAGATAACATATGAGTCAATACTTAAGTGTGTAATGGATATTATGGTTGATGAGTACAGTTATAATATTCCAGGGTTCACAGGTAATCTGGTCTTTAATAATATAAACGGGAAATTTTATCCTGAATCCCATTCCTCCGAACTGGATATAACAGTCAATGATGGAGGCCTGAGAACATTTACCATAACTGATGATAAGGGAAATCGCTATTTATTTGGGGGAGACTACCGTGAGAGCAGTGCTTCCACTTTATCGAATGCGGGGGCCATGACCCCAGACAATATAGCAGCCAGCTTTGGGGCAGATGGCTACACCGCCTGGAAACTTTTCAAGGTTATTACCAATAAAAAGGATACTATCAATTTAGAATATGAACCATATGGGTATGACTACCATACAGCATCTGAGTTCATTTACGGTCGCCTTACCCCCACAACAAACAATGCTCCAGGAGGTAACTGTGGTTGCGGGAGTAATTATCAGGCGATCAGATTTCTCGATTTTACCAGTACAGCATATCTTATAAAGAAAATTTCATCGCGTTTTGGAAGTATCCAATTCACTTATACTAACAGCCCTACCGCTAGTAATTGGAAACGAAGGTTGACAGACATCATTGTATATAATAGTAACAATTTACCAGTCAGGAAATTTCAATTAGATAACGAAACAGTGCTTAGCGGCAAGTTACTCCTAACCGGTCTCCATAAAGTTGATCCGGTCAGCAATGAAAAAAAAGAAAGCTACCGGTTTGTGTACAGTAACTCCGGCATAGACACAGTAGGCTCGCTTGCAAAAGACATTATGGGTTACGGCAATGGTAGTCCCAATACTACATTAATAACTCCTCCTCCCAATATGGGCTTCTCCTATCCATTTGAACCAGCAAACAGGGAACCTAGCGGTGCTGTAGAAGGTGGAACGCTTACGGAAATGATTTATCCAACTGGTGGGAAGGCACGTTATACTTACATGATGAATAAAGAAGGAAATATCTATGGTGGAGGCGTAATAGTTAAGAAGATAGAATTACTCGATCAACAAGGAAACCTTTTAAATCAAAAAATCTTCAGCTATAGCGGCTTTCAGGGAAAAGGTGCAGCATTGCCAGCATATACAGCCATGATATATGGCACCGATGGCGATGACAAATGCAAGAAATGGATATTCACATCCAATATTTTCCTTGCCGATGGTGGGCCTCGTTCTTACTTTTATACTGATATTATCATAAAGGAATCCGGAGCGGATACCAGCAAATCCCAAATTACAAAGGAAAAATATGAACCACAGTACTTCATGTATGGAAATGTAAAGCCCGCATTGAAAGAAAAAATATTGTATAAAGGTAGTGTCGTAGCTGATAACAATATCCTGGAAAAAACTGTTTTCGACAATAAGGTATTAGAGATCGATAGTCTGACACAATTACAACTTACCCCTGGCGAAAGCTTTACAGCTAGTACTGGGAACTATTGGGATGGCAGTTATGAATATGATTGCGCTACTCATTACAGACCAGCATATGTAAGTAATTACTTCAATTGTAAGAGAAGCCTAACTAGTTCCATAACTAAATCGTTGCTGGATGTCGGTTCAAACAAGGCGCTCACTACTACTACCAAATACTATTATGATAGTAAAACTCATTTTTATCCGACAAGAACAGTAACGTTCTCCAGCAACAAAGATTCAATCACCAATTATAAATTATTTCCTACTGATACGGTTCTTTCAGGACAGGAAGAAACAACCCGTAAATTTATGCTCTGGAAGCATATGTATGCATTTCCAATTGCAGAAGGCATTAGAACCAATACCAGACATTCAGCATCAGTATTTAACAGTTATATAGTGAATGCAGATAGTATGTTGCTTCTAAATTCGACTTCCACGATGATCGGGAATAATGTGATTGACAAACGTATTCTCTTTAAACAATATGATGGAAATGGTAATCTTCTCGAACAATCAAAAGCAGATGATGTTTCAGAAGTTTATATCTGGGGCTACAATAATATGTATCCGGTAGCCAAAATAACCGGCAGCAATTATAATTATGTAAAATCTCTTATAAGTAGTGTCCTCCTCCAATCTCTGAATCCAGATGAACAGCAACTGCGTGATGAACTCAATAAAATAAGAGTAGCGCTGAGAGGTAAGGCGTTAGTAAACACCTATACATATAAACCTCTTGTAGGTCTATCAAGTGAAACCAATCCATCCGGAGAGACCACCTATTATGAATATGACGGTCTTGGAAGACTTGTCACTATTAGAGATCACGATCGTAAGGTCGTTAAAATGGTCGATTATCAATATAAAGCAGCTGTCACTAAATAATTATCACATTCATTGAAACCTAATTTAATGTTCCGGATTTATCCCAATATATACTTATTCATTATAGTTTCTTTATTCGCCAATGTAGTATATGGACAAAATACGCCAGGCTATATCAAAGGTAGTTCCGCAACGGCGGCACCTATCCCTGACCCGTATGCAAGCCCGACAATAAACTACAGGCGTACCTGGCAAGCAATGATGCCAGCTATGGATACCGCAACTATAGCTTCCCCTTTACGTCGCCCAGAAGAGGTACAACAAGTTACCGAATACTATGATGATCTCGGCAGACTCATCCAAACCGTATCAAGAGGCACAAGTGGTCAAGGAAGGGATGTGGTGGCTCCAATATTATATGACGAATTTGGTAGACAGCAATATAATTATCTTCCATATGTACCTTTAAGTGGAAACACGAATGATGGTAAGTTCAAAACGGATCCTTTTAATGCTCAAAAGGATTTCTACCTGAATAAAACATATAATCCAGCTATACAAGGTGAAAAAATTTATTATAACGAGATCGAATTTGAACAATCTCCGCTGAACAGGGTACTCTACAAGTATGGCGCTGGTAATAACTGGTCTAAAAATAGCGGGCATGCAATTCAGCATCAATATCAGTTTAATACAATTGATGACTCCGTTAGAATATTTACCCTCTCAAATGATAATATGGCTGTAACCACGGGTATCTATGATGCTGGTGAGCTGTACAAGAATACAATCGTTGATGAAAATGGCAGCCAGGTGATAGAGTTCAAAGATAAGGACGATCGCCTGGTACTTCGGAAAGTACAAGCCGTTCCTACACCATCCAAAGGTCATATAGGCTGGTTATGTACATATTATGTATACGACGACCTAAGCAATATCAGATTTGTTATCCCACCACTGGCCGTAGAAAAGATTAATCCCAATTGGAATGTCAGCAACATTGCATATGAACTCTGCTTTCAATATCGCTTCGATAGCCGAAACCGGATGATCATGAAAAAAATTCCGGGAGCAGATTCCACCGAAATGGTCTATGACATACGCGATAGACTGGTATTTTCCAGGGATGGCAACATGAAAAAAAATGGTGCATCAAAATGGCTGGTTATTTTTTATGATAATCTCAACCGGCAAGTAGAAACAGCCTTTTATACATCATCGGCCTCTCGTAGTAGTCTGCAGAGCATGATGGACAAAGTCAACCCTGATGGGAATACCTCTTATCAGTTTCCCGGTGTTGCAGACCTTGTAATAGCTGTTGATGATCGTAATACATATGTGGCTACCAATAGTATTAACATTGAAAATGGGTTTGACACTGGTGACAATACCAACAAAGATTTTCTTATAGACCCTTCTCTCAATAATGGCATTACCAACATTTCTGTATCAAACCCTTTACCCAACATTAACCCACAGGAACTGTATCCGCTTACTTATACATATTATGAGGACTATAATTTTCCAGGTGTATCTCAACCGGTCAGCGGCGATCTCAGTAAACCAGAAGCGGGAACCAATCCATATGCAGAACCGGTTAAAAGCGTAAGTGGCAAAACTCATGGAATGGTTACAGGTATCCAAACCCGCATCCTTGATTCAAATCAGTGGCTTACTACCACCACTTATTATAACGACAAGGGGAAACCTATTCAGGTAATCAGTGATAATCCTTCCGGAGGGAAAGATATCACCACTACATTATATGACTTCAATGAAAAAGTACTCAGCACCTATCTTCGTCATACTAACCTGAGAAGTGGAATTACACCAGAAACCCGTATACTTACCAGCATGATTTACGATGGAGCAGGTAGATTAAGCAGCATAAGGAAAAGATTGAATGACAACAGTACACTGGAAAGGGCAATTTCGAGTCTTGAATACGATGAATTGGGTAGGCTAAAAAACAAAACTCTAGGAGTTATATCAGAAAGTCAGGCTATTGAACAGCTTTCCTACGAATATAATATCCGGGGCTGGCTTACAACTATTAATAAGGACTATCTGAATAATGGTAATGCAATCTCTCATTTTGGTATGGAACTGTCTTATGATGATGGCTTCAAAGAAAAAACGTTCAATGGAAATATTGCTGGCACCAGGTGGAAAGGCTGGAATGATCCCAAACCAAGAGCATTGGGCTTTTATTATGACAACAGCAATAGATTGACGCAGGCTGACTTCACACAGCAAAACACTTCCGGCGGCCAATGGGCACAGGACGAGATGAACTTCTCTGTTACCGGAATCGGTTATGATGCCAACGGCAATATTACCAGAATGGCCCAGAAAGGCTCGGATGGGCCTAAGAACAACCCGTTGATAGATCGTCTGGCATATACCTATCTGCCTAACAGCAATAAGCTGATAACAGTATATGATAGCAGCAGCGTCACATCTCGCCTGGGGGACTTCAAAAATGGTACAAATACAGAAAACGATTATGATTATGATTTTAACGGTAATCTAACCAAGGACCTGAATAAATCAATTACGTCAATCAGTTACAATCACCTTAATCTTCCTGTACAGATCAATTTCACCAATAAAGGAAATATATCCTACCAGTATGATGCGGTCGGGCATAAAATTCAGAAAACAGTTACTGATATTACAACCAGTCCTGCAAGAATTACAACTACGTCTTACATTAATGGTTTTGTTTATAGGAACGATACATTAGAGTTCGCTAGTCATGAAGAAGGACGTGTGAGGCTTTTCTATAAAACCAATACGGCGCCAGAATATGTCTATGATTACTTTATAAAAGATCATCTTGGTAACACCCGTATGGTATTAACCGAGAAAAATAATTTTGCCGTCTATACTGCCACAATGGAATCAGGCACCGCGGTAAAAGAAGCCGCCCTGTTCAGTAATATAGACGCTACCCGCACACCTCGCCCTGTCGGATATCCATCAGATGAATCCTCTGCCAAAAATGAATTTGTTGCAAAGCTCTCAGCAAAAGACGGCGGTAAAAAAATAGGTCCCTCCATCGTCTTACGGGTAATGGCGGGAGATACCATCCAGATTGGAGCCAAAGCTTTCTACAAATCACAAGGCCCTCAGAATAAAAATAATCCCGAGCTTCCCGCAGAAAATCTAATTGCTGACTTATTACAAGCATTTGGCGGCAGCAATACCTCTCTCGCGGAACACAACACAGGAGCAGTGAATAACCAGACACCTTTCAATACAAACTTCTATAACAATGATTATAGGAAGTTGAAAGAAAAAAATCCCGATGAAAATACCCCTGAGAAACCCAGGGCTTATCTTAATTTTGTACTCTTCGACGACCAGTTTAACTTAGTCCAGGAAAATAGTGGCGTTAAACAGGTAAAAGGAGAACCGGACCAATTGCAAACGCTGGCTACAGATAAATTACCCATTACAAAAAGTGGCTTTTTATATGTATATACCAGCAATGAGACCACGCAGGACGTGTTCTTTGATAACTTGGTAATTACGCAGGCTACTGGTAAAGTGCTCGAAGAGACGCACTATTATCCATTTGGTCTGACGATGGCAGGAATAAGTTACACAGCCTTTAATGGAGGGGCTTATCCGGAAAACAGGAAAAAATATAATGGCAATGAATTGCAGTCGAAAGAATTTGCCGACGGAAGCGGATTGGAATGGTATGATTTCAATGCAAGAACATATGATGCACAGACTGGACGATTCATGCAAATTGATCCGTTAATAGAGTCCGGGAATCAGGAAAGACTTACGCCTTACCAGTTTTCCTTCAATGATCCAATTAGGCACAATGATCCAGACGGGAAGTTTCCTATCTGGGGAGCAATCGTTGGAGCAGCGGTTGAAGGAGGTTTTGAACTCGCCAGTCAATTAGCCTCAGGCAAATCTCTTAAAGAGGTAGACTGGGCAGATGTTGGCGTGGAAGCAGTAAAAGGAGCTATAACAGGCTCTGGAGCCGGTGTTATCTGGCGCGCCGTTAGTGATGTTGGAGGTGAAATAGTAAAAGCAGCCGTTGACGTTAGCCAAAAGGATGGTGTCCAGTCGGTTGCAAACGAAAGAAAGTCAGGTAAAGATTTCGCCATTGATTTTTCCGTTGGATATGTAGGCGGAAAACTCGGCGGCGCAGTTGCAAACCAGGTCTCCAAAGCAACGGGAAAAATGCTTAGAACCGCCACTAGAGAAGCCATTGCTACCGGAAGAGTTGCTGCTCAAACTACTAGGTATGCAGGCAGAACGATAGAACGCACGGGAGGGTATGGCGCTCGCGCCACAGCTGCAAGACAAGCAATAAGGAATACAACAATCAATGCTCAGAATGCCAATGCAAAAAAGGCGGCCGCAAAAGTCCTTGACGCTACCGCAGCAAGCGCTACACGGGTAGGAGCCGGAGCTGGAAACAGTATGGTCGCAGACGGCCTAAAAAATGAAGAAAATTCAAATACAAAAAATAATAAAGGAAATGAATTCTAAAGCACATAAAACTATTCCTCATACTACTAAAAGTGTTCCACAAACTTCTGTAAAACAAAAGTTGAAGAATATTTTATCTTTCATGTTCGCACTCTTAGTTATAGCCCTTATATTCTATGTCATTGCAAAGGTGGGATTATGGTTCGAAGATAAAGGAGATGAAGAGATCAGAACCAGTAATACAACCACTATCGGCACTATCATCAAAACGGGATCCTGGAAGGGAAGCTATGCTATTGCTGAATACTGGGTTAATGGAAAGAGATATGAAAGAAAAGCGGGGGCACCTTCTAGCTATATATACACAGGAGAACATTATATTATAATGTATCAGGCAGATAAGCCATTCAACAGCTTACTCGATTTCACCCGGCAGGTATTTCTGAAAGATGAAGTAACAGATAGTACAACAGGCACTATCGTATACAAAGATTGGGCGACAGTTGAATTTAACTACAATGTAAATGGCAGGGCATTCAGGCGCTGGCAGAAATACCCTGAAGGGAAAAAACTATCAAAAGGTGAAACATATACTGTAGAATACCTCGTTGACAATCCCAATGTATCAATATTAAAGATATACTAGCGAAGTAACACACTTAATCAAAGGGGCAGCATCCAACGCTACCCCTTTTTATTTACCTTCATCACCTCAAAATCTAAACCAGCATATGGAAAAAATGTTAAAGGAAGTCCGCTTCCTCAAGATCTATTCTCTTGTACTGACAGCTGTATTCGCCCTGTTTATCTGCATGTCTTTCAGATCAGACATCAAAAAACAACGCTTCCAGGAAATAGACGTGGAACGCATCAATGTAATTGAAAAAGACGGTACACTAAAACTTGTTATATCCAACGGCGAACGCCAGCACCCCGGGATGAGCGAAGGCCATGTATTCCCCGCCCGTAAGCGACAGCCAGGGCTTATTTTCTTCAATGGAACCGGCGACGAATGCGGCGGACTGGTTTATGATGCCAACAAAAAAGACGGAGCCGGTCTCGTGCTTTCTGTAGATCAATATCGCGACGATCAGATCATGCAGCTGCAATATATGCAGGAGATTGAAGGCAAGGAAAAACACCGCACATACGGACTGAAACTCTGGGATCGCCCGGATGACAATCCTTCACTCTATCAGGTGGGAAGAATCATTGATTCCCTTAAAGCCCTGAAAGACGAAAAGATATATCAACAGGAAGAAGAACGGATGCTGAAAGCCGGCGTATTCGGCACTGAACGCATGTTTGTTGGTAAGACTTCTAAAAATGATGTCGGCCTTTTTATCCGCGACAGCAAAGGGAAAACCAGGATCAAAATCTATGTCGACAAAAACAACCAGACAAAATTTGAAACCTTCGACGAAAACGGACAGCTACTAAAACAATAAAAGTACACAGTACGCTGTAAAACAAACTATAGTAAAGGGAATAGGCATGCTGCCTGTTCCCTTTGTTTTTTTGTGGGAAATATTCAGGTATTTTTTTGTACCTTAAAGAAAGCAACGATTATCTAAACCGAAAACCTAAAAGAAAATTTCACGTTCCTGTTGCTTATGCCATATCTATATACATAGCGAATATCGCTCCATTCCACTTTTTTTATAGGGGTAGCCGAAAACCTGAAGAAAAGAGTAGGCAGTCATTTCTTTTGTATAAAACCACTTTTATGAAAAAGAAAAGCAAGAAAAAACTTTCCATCACTAAAATGAAAGTTTCCAGACTTAACGAAACCGGGGATAAAAAAGCGCAGAAAGCTACGATCCCACCCTACTCATTCTGGTGCGAAACCAATACCATCTGCTAGTTTAACAACAACTGAAAGGGATGGACATATGCCCATCCCTTTCAATTTCGTATAATCATTTACATCACTGTTTACCTACCCATCTGTTTACCATATTCTCCGGGCCTTCCAGTACAACCTTGTAAAACCCGGAAGGGACATCTTTTACACTCACCTCGGCATGCTCTTGCTGTAAAGGCGCCTGCCCCAGCAGTTTATAGGTATCATGCCCGCCGGTTTTAAAGTTATTGGTGGTAGTTACCCATATCTTCACATTACCGCTCTTTTCCTGCGCTTTCCAGGTAAGTTTAAGCGCGCCATTGTCAAGTGTAGCTCCTGGCTGCGCCAGAGATATTTTGCCTGTAAGTGGCACACCGTCCAGCTCCCGGCCGCTTTCCAGCGGCACCGAGATCTTCATGAAGCGCGCAATAGTAGGCAGAATGTCTACGATACCGGGCTGTGCTGCCTTAAAGTACGGATTCAGGCCTTTGGCATTGGTGAACATCCATGTGGCACGCTCACGGTCTGATTGCCCCCCATGCCCATGTCCGCCATTAGCGGTGCGGCCATGGTCTGTGGTAATAAATATCTGCCAGTCTTCCCCGAAATTCTTGCGGCGGTATTCCAGCGCTTTCCAGATGCGGCCTACCTGGTCGTCCATCATGTTGATAGCGTTATAGAACTTTTCACTATCGCCGTAGCGGTGCCCCATGTCGTCTGTGTATTCAAGATATACCCAGGATAAGTCAGGCGCCTCCTTGCGGATATAATCGGCTGCGTTATTCACCACTTCTTCATCGATCAGATGGATGTACCAACTCTCCTTATCGTGAGGGAACCGTGAGGTATCTTTCTCCAATCCATCGAAGTGGTAATCGATCTTCAGATTGCCGGTCTGTGGCAGTCCGTCGCCAACAAGTTTAGTACGGTTATCCAGCCAGGAAGAGAAGATTGCTGTTTTCTTCTGTGGGTATGCTTCTTTGAAAAAGCGGAAGATACTGCCATAGCTGTAGTTCTGTGCGGCAATATCATTGTCCCAGACATTATGTTTATTCACCCAGGTACCTGTCAGCAGGCTGTTATAACCTACTGCAGAGATGGTGGGTGTCTGTGAATAGCCGCCTTTTTCCCCACCAACATAAGCGCGCGTGTAGCCGCCTTCCTTTGCAATACTGCGCAGATTGGGAGTCGGTTGCTTTTCAATAACGTCTGCGGGAATACCATCAACAATAATAAAAAGGGCTTTCTTTTGCTTCTGTTGCGCTACCAGCACAGTACAGGAGAAGATGCCGAATGAGAGGATAATTGCTTTTAACATTGGTCACTATTTTTTCTATTCTTTTATCAGTAGCCACATTACGCCGTTAATATCATCGCCCTGCGGGTATTGGCGGGCAATAGCATCACTCACATGCTGTCTGTTAAGATTCAGCTCTCCATCAGGATACATCCAGCGTTTAGGAATCTTCTTGTTGTTCAGTACACCACTTCCGGAAACGTCAAACACAGGAAGCCCGGTACGGCGTTGTTCATAAAATACCTGCCAGCCAGAATTCATAAAAAAGCTGATGTATTTCTGATTGAATATCCCTTCCAGTTCACGACCTGCCACCAACTGAATTGCCGGTTGCGCAAGATACGCTGTAATGTCTGCAGGTGCTATTTTACAAAATTCCAGGGAAGCCTGTATACCTTTCCTGTAATAATCATCCACATTACCACTAATCCAGCCACGCACCACAGCTTCAGCCAATATGAACTGCAGCTCTGCATAACCAATGGCAATACCAGGCTCATTCACAGGGTCGTTGTAATAACGTTTGGCGATTTTGGACACTTCCCCGGCCACTACACGGCTGTTATTCTCATCGATGGTGGCGCTCCCTTTTGCGCCGCCATAAGCATTGAAGTCGTTGTCCGGCAGCGCGGCATACCTGGTGGCTTTCTGTGCAAAGCGGAAAAGCCTGGGGTCTTTGTACCCTTTCAGCAGGTTCACGAAGGTCTCTTCCATATAGAAGGCTGTCTGCAGGTTGTTGTTGTTATAGTAGGGATACCTGTTATCCTGCAAATCGGTAAATACGAGCTGGCCATTGTCTACATTACCGGCCATCAGCGGATATTTGGAAGGATTGTTCACGATCTCGCTGAAACGCTGCCTCACATTTAACTTTGTACTGCCTTCCTTCAGCGACAGACTCATTAATATACGCAGGGAGAAGGAATTGATCAGACGTCTCCATTGCTCTTTCTTTCCTCCGTAAATAATATCGCCGCGGATATCACCATCATCAGCTGCAAGCTGATTACTTGCCGCTTTCAGGTCGTCGAGGATATGCAAAAATATATCCTCCTGCTTGTCATATACCGGTGCGAAAGCCTCATTGGCGCCTTTCAGCGCCTCACTGTAAGGAATATCTCCAAACGTGAGGGTGAGCTTCATAAAGAAATAAGCACGGAAAAACTTAGCCAGCGCAAGGTATACAGGCTGACTGAGACGGGTGGCCTCTTCTTCCATCTTTACTACCTGACGCAGGTTGTTATAGTTATCAAATCCGGAGCGCAGCCAGTTGTAATACTGGTTGGCATCTACTCCATCCGTATACGTAAGCTGACGGGAAGCCAATGCGGCAGAGGTACCTATCTCATTGAAGGCGATGGCTTCAATCCTTGTCAGTAACAGATCTGGTGTGGATTGCGTTGGTTTGTTCGGGTCTGTCTGGAAATACTCGAATTTCTTACAGGCGCTGAAAGCAGCCACCATAAAGAAAAGTATTGCAAGTGATAATTTCCGCATGATGCACATTGCTTGAATGATTAGAATTTTAAATTCAGGTTGAAGCCCATACTACGTGTAGAAGGTGTCTGCAGATCATCTCTTCCCGAATCGGGGTCCACATTGGGTAGTTTGGAGAAGAGCAACAGGTTACGGCCTACAAATGATATAGAAGCATCCCTGATGAATGTCTTGCTTGTCCATCTGCCAGGAACCTGCCAGGTGAGGTTCACTTCACGCAGTTTCAGGAATGTCTGCGAATAATAGTTATTGTTGGTATTTGCGCTGTTGCTGGTGTTGATCATATAATCGATGTAATTCACCGCTTTCCCGTTGGGCGCAAACTTCCGTGTATCTGAGATGATATTGCCATCAGCATCATACTGGATACCACCTGAAGTCACTACCACGCCCGGGCCTACATAGGTATTTTTACCGGCGTTGGCATCATCCCTGAACTGATTAACTGTACCCGGGTGTGTGCCACCCCACCACATCTTAGCGTTGGTAGTGGAGTAGATCAGTCCGCCAATGCGACCGTCCACCAGGAAGCGCAGCGTAAACTGCTTATAGCGCAACGTATTCTCAAGGCCGTAAGTCCAGTCTGGATCACTGTTTCCGATGTAACGTTTATAAGGGTCACTTTTGGGGAATCCGTTGCTTTCATACACAATATTTCCCGAAGGATCACGCTCGTAAACGTTATCAAAGATTCTGTCCATGCGTTCCCCAGGTCTTATTTTATTCAGCTCAGGTGCATTACCATAAATTTCTTTCAGTATTCTTTTATACTTGCTGAAGTTGGCTGCTATATCCCAGCGGAAATCCTTACTACGTATAGGTGTTCCTGTTATCATGAACTCCCAGCCTGTGCGCAGGAAAACGTTCCCGTTCACCAGATACCAGTTGTAGCCGCTGCTGTTGGCTACCGGCAGCTTCACAATGTTATTGTAATCCCTGGTCCTGAAATAGGTTATATCGAATCCAAGACGGTTATCAAACAGCTTGGTTTCTACACCCGCCTCCCAGGCGCCTGTGGTCTGCGGTTGTATCTGCGGATTGCGTAGCACATCTGTGAACGATAATGATGGTGTGCCATTCCACTTAATACCTTTATCGTACGTAGAGAGGTAAGAGTAAGTATATTCTTTCTGATATGTGTCATCGGTACTGCTGCTGGGCAGTATACCACTGGAAACCTGTGACCATGATCCTCTTGCTTTCAGGTAAGAAATCCAGTTCGGCATCTTTACCAATTCTGATATAACTACAGACCCCGATATGGAAGGATAAAAGAACGAATTGTTGGTGATAGGTAATGTCGATATTTTATCATTACGACCTGTTACCGACAGATAGAACGCACCCAGGAATTCCATATCCACAAAGCCATACACGCTGCTGGTTCGCCTTTCCTCCAGGAGGTTATTACCTAATATAGGATTAGCTGAATTACTCAGGTTATAAAATCCGGGAATAGTCAGGCCATCCGTTTTACTCTGTTGGTATTTGTAATTACGGTAGTAGTTGGAACCACCCAACTCTGCGTGTACAGAAAAGTTTTTACTGAAAGTATGTTGATAACGGCCAATAACATCTGTTACGATATCAAAGTAGTTGTGTGACCATACTTCATAATTACCCCGTGACTTACTGCTGTAGCCGATATAACTCGCCGGTTCTTTGGTATCCTCAGAAAGGCCATAGGCATTCACGCCAGAACGCAGCTTCACACTGAAATCGCTGTTGATCTTATAGTCCAGCGTCATGGAGCCGAAGGTGTTGTTCTTGTAGTAGCCGGTGAGCAGCTCATAAGCCTGGAAGTACGGGTTGTTGTACCAGGAAGTATTGTAATTGCGCTGTTGCAATTTCTCTCTTCCCGGTGCCCAATAGTTACGCAGGTCGCGTATATCCACATCGGAACCTGTCCACAACACCAGGTTGTAGAGATAGTTGGTAGGGCCGTAACCTACAGTAGGATAGTTATCAGAATACTGTCTGTTGTAGGTGATCCGTGCATCTATATTCAGTCTGTCGGTCAGATTATAGCTACCGGCAATACTGAAAGCGCTGTTGTTTAATTGTGTGTTGGGAACAATGCCCTGTTGGTAAATATGAGAGGCGGAAGCCCTGAAATTCCCTTTGTCGCTGGATTTGGTGATGCTCAGGCTGTTGGTGGAAATAACGCCTGTTCTGAAAAAGTTATGTACATTATTTCTGCCGCGTGAAATCCAGGGCAGTGGTACCAGCTTACCGCTATTGGGATCCACCGGACTGTTGTATTGCGGTGTTTCCCAATAGCCGCTCGGAGTAGAGGGATCTTTCTGGTCGAGCTTGGGGCCCCATATCCAGCCGGAGCCTTCAGTGCCGCCGCCAGAGCCATCTACATAGGCATACTTACCTTTGTTGCCATTACCATAAGTAGTCTGTACGTCAGGGATACGGATGAAAGACGGTTGGAACATTGTGGAGGAGTTGACATCTACAGACATCTCTTTCCCTTTACCACGTTTGGTGGTAATCATGATGGCGCCAAACTGGCCAATAGAGCCATACAGCGCTGATGCAGAAGTACCTTTCAGCACATTGAGGCTTTCCACATCATCCGGGTTTATTTTCCACATATCTGCGGTTTGGTCAGGAATACCATCTATAACGATAAGTGGCTTCTGCCCCCGCAGCTGGATGGTCGCGTCACGAAACATATCGGTGGAGTTCCGTATAATGAGACCGGCTACACGCCCTGTGAGAGAGCCGATCAGATTAGGCTCTCTCGCTTTGGTCATGCTTTCGCCTTTTACAGTCTGTACAGCATATCCCAGTGATTTCTTTTCTTTCTGGATGCCCAACGCTGTTACCACTACCTCACTCAGTCCTGATACATCCTGCTGCAGGGCAACATCTATCTGTGTACGGCCGCCTACAGGGAGCTCCTGCGGCTTATAGCCCACCAGCGAAAACCGCAACACATCACCTTCATTGACGCCAGCGAGGGTATAATTACCGGCGCCATCAGAGTTAGCGCCTTTGGTCTTTCCTTTCACGCTGATAATAACACCGGGCAACGGACTGTTATCTTTGGCATCCGTCACAGTTCCCTTTACTGTTATCTGCGCGGCAGCCTGTATATAATCCGTCTGTGGCAAGGCTTTTACTGCATAGTAATTACCTTTTATAGATTCACAGGTAAGTCCATAGGGCCGCAGTAATGCAGCCAGCTCAGTAGCAATATCTGCCTGCTCCATTTTTCTGAAGACATGCGCACTTACAGTTTTACCGTTGAGGATATCACTGTTATAGCTGAATCTCACCTTGCGGCTTTTCTCCAGTACAGGGAATACTTCAGACAGCTGATATACGTCGCGCGCATTCTGTCTGATAGTTCCTTTTGCCATCATATCCTGCGCGTTGACCGCTAACGGAACCGCTGGTATCAGGCACAATAAGATTCCTACTACCTTATTATTAATAAGTAGCCTTTTTTGCATAGCAATGCGTTTTAATAAACTCTGGTTCTGTGGGTGGTAATAATTACCTGGCCAGCATAATCATTACCTGGTTGTTGTGTTTATTGATCCTGATATCAAGTGATTTGTTGAGTATGTTCAACAGCATGTCCAGATCGTTGGCTGGCGTAGTGCCGGTGAATTGTAATTGTGACAGTTGCGGTGCAGAGAAAGTTACCTTCACACCAAATCGTTCTTCAATAAATGTTGCGATCTCTCCCAGGGTCGCATCACGGAATACCTTCTGGTTATCTTTCCAGCAGGTCAGCTGTAATGTATCGGCTGGATGCCTCGTCAGCAGTTGGCTTTCAGGCGCATATGTTGCCATCTCTCCCGGCTGGAGGATCAGTGTCTGTATAGCATTGTTTCCCGGAATATCCACTTTTACCTTACCGCTGTTAAGCACCACATGTACATCTTTCGTGGTGGCGTCCACATTAAAGCGCGTGCCCAGTACCTGTACCGCCAACTCATCGCCGGCATGTACCAGGAACTTCCCGGCGGCGTCCGGAGCCACATCAAAAAATGCCTGCCCTTTTATCCATACCTCCCTCACATCGCGCCAGCCGACACTGTCATATCGCAGTATGGTATTTGCATTCAGGGTTACTGTAGTGCCATCTGGTAGCGTTACTTTTTTCATACCACCATTATCTGTAGTAACAGCAGCAAGTGCGGGCTGACGTTGCTGTGGATGATACAGCAATACGATAGCGGCCGTTATTGCCGCGGCAGCAGCCGAAACAGCTGCTATCCTGCGCAGAATGGTGCGGTGTTTAGTCGTTGACGTTGCAGCAGTAATAACAGCAAGGTTTTGCAGTACCCTTCCCGTGGCAGCATCATCCATTAGAATAGGGCTGTCCTCCTCCAGATCATCCGGCATCGGTAAAATATCCTCATTGTCCTCACGCTGAAGGAAACGGATCAATTGCGTCGTTTCTTCCGCTGTAATGGTGCCATTCGCGTGCTTTATAAATAATTTCTTTATATATGCCGGATCCGGATGCATCTGTAACACTTTATTATATGATACAACCGGGAAATAAAAAGGGACGATCCATGAGGAAAAAATTTTTATGGGAGTATTTGATTCAGGGATTTACAAATACATCGGATAAATCGTCTTGCAATAAAACGGAAGGTCTATCTGGAATAATTTCCAAATAGACCTTCCGTTTTATTGCAACAACGACTTACTTTGCCGGGTTCATGATCTGGATTGCCTGTCTCGAAACTGCGAAATGGGGCGTATGATTATAATCGCGGCTCATCCGGTAAGCCCCTATACCGGCAGCGGTATTATCTTTAGCCCATTTGGCATAGCTCAATAATGACGCGGTGACCTTTGCATCCGAATTGGGCTCATCCTGTGTGCCATCAGCATGAATCCAGGAATCACCATTAACCAGGTAAATAAGCTTATTTGCTCCGTAACCCTTGATTATTGAGCCGAAGCCTGTGGTTCCACTACCTCCCCAATAGTGATTACCTGTGGTATATGACTGGAATAATACGTAGTCGTAATTACTGCTATCGCCTGTAAGTTTATTTCCGTCCAGCGAACCATCTGTATCATAGAAAAAAACGGGCTTCTTCCCCATGCTTAACGTCAATGGAGAGGTCGATTGAGGACCAAAGTATTTAGCTACTGACTTCAATAAATTCGGATAACTGGAAGAGGTTACATTCTTGTTGTCTATTGTCCAGTATTCTATATCGAGATCAATACCATCTAATGAATCCTTCACAATGTGTTCCTGGTACATTGCGCTGGCCCAATGATCATAAGTACTGGCGGAACTTGCCAATGTAGAGGTTGAAGTGGGGGTTGCCGGATCCTTTGAAGACCCGTCAAAATAAGCATCTTGCAAAAAATGACATACCACAATCCTGGTTCCTTTCGCCTGTGCTGCTCTCCAATGCGCGCGGTTCGTATCCCGGCCTGCAAAAAACTCCAGGAAATCAACGCTGTCCGGTGCATTCGCGGGATTAAATGCTTCTGCCGGATCGTCTCCACCTACCAGGAAACCTACAAAAAGACGATGCGGGCTGTCTTTGTATGCCTTAAGAGAGTCGTTCTTCGTAAGGGGCGCCTGAGGCGTATCTATCTCTTCTACATTTTTATAACACCCTGTAAAACAAATGAAGGCAACAATGCCTGATAATACCAATTGTGCTCTTAAATTTTCCATAACAGTGGATTTAGTTTATAAATTAATAAAGATGAACGCATGCTCCCGACGGAGGCATTGCTCTTAAACCTGTCGGAAGCAAACAATAGAGATACCTGTGTCTCCTAATGTTTTTGGAAGGAGGTACAAACCAATAAGTGCCCGGCGACTTATACCTAAGTCCAATTATCAGAAAGACGGGTGAACCAGGAAAAAGGGTGAAGAAGTATGGCAGGTTTAACACACTTGATAAGTTTAACCAAACCGGGCACTGCAGGATACCCCATAATCAAAATAGAAAAATAGAATAAAGCAGCTGCTGACGCAGGAAACGACGGGCTTTTACGATCTGGTCTTTAACAGTGTTTTTGGAGATCCCAAGGCGGATAGCTATTTCCTCATGGGAGAGGCCTTCAATACGGCTCAGACAGAATATGAGTTTACGTTGCGGGGGCAGCATATCCAACATCCTGCTTTTCATTCGCTGCAGTTCCGCAGCGTTTACATCGTCTTCCGTAGTGTTGGCCGCAACGGGTTGATGGTAAAATACAGCCTGCCGTAGATTTTCGTCGAGGGCTGCTTTCTTGAGAATATTAAAGATACAATGCCGGATGGCTGTATAAAGATAGGCACGGATAGAGAGGGAAGGATCGAGTTGCTGCCGGTTGATCCACACTTTCATGAATACTTCCTGTACAGCTTCTTCGGCCATCTCCGGAGAACGGCACAGCTTACAGGCATACCCGAAAAGTGCGTCCTTGTAGGCATAGAACAGCTCGCGAAACGCGGCAGTATCCCCAGCTTTTATTTTTGATATGCATTCCACTCCTAGTTGGCCCATAATGATATGAGGTACAAAAGTCAGAACTATTTATTATCTGAATATTAAGGATCTATTAAATAATACACAAACCTTCGTCGCGATTTTGGTGATCTTTCATTGTTCCTCTGGTGTACAGGACCTAAGCCGGGATTAAATTAGTACAAAAAAGAATAACCCGCTCAGAAAAATTTCCGAACGGGTTGTTCATCTTATCACCAACTATTTCCCTCTTACATCAGGGAAATTGAAAAGTACTTAGTCATATCAGAACTTATAACCTACTGTTACGCGGAGATTACGGCCAGGCTCCGCCTGCCAGTAATAATAGTTTTTATACGGCGATCCGCTGTAGAGATAGGCATCCAGCAGGTTATACACATTGGCTGCAATGGAGAACTGCTGCTTCTCCCAGGAAAGACCACCGTCCAGCTTGAAATAATCCGGCAGTTGACGCTGGGTAGTAGTGCCGGCCCATGCCCAGGTGCTACGGTCTGCCATATACGAAAATCCCGCAGACACTCCGAAGCCACTCAATACGCCCTGTTGTACACGGTAACTCAGCCAGGCGTTTGCATTATGTTTGGCAAAACCCGGTACTGATGCGCCCACGGCCAGATCCTTGGTAGCCTTAGAAATCTTTGAATCGGTATAGGCGTAGTTGGCCACCAGGTTCAATCCACGGATAATCTCTCCGCGAATTTCCAGCTCCACACCTTCGGTCTTTGTCTGTCCCAGTTGCAGGTAAAAGTTCTCCCCATTTCCATTGGTAGGGTCATTCGAAAGCTGGTTATTCTTGATGATGCGGTAAACCGCTACTGTGCTGTTCCAACGGCCATCGAACCAATCTCTCTTCAATCCGAATTCAATGTTATTGCCGGTGATAGGCTTCACTTTGTCGCCGCTTCTCAGGATACCGGTCTGCGGTACAAAACTCTGGTCATATAAGGTATAGGCCGATGTCATCCGGTCGATATTTACGCTGAGGCCCACTCGTGGCGTTACCTGCCTGGCAGTAGTAGTCACGCCGTAAGAAGATTCTTCCACTGTGGTGAAACGGCCTGCCAATGTGAGGCGTACCTTGTTATCCCAGAACCCGATTTCATCCTGCAGGTACACACCAGTGTAAGACTGGTTGATGATATTGGTACCGGCACGCTGACGCAGACTTCTGCTGCGGTCAAACACCGGCAGTCCCATTACAGGCTTTCCGTATTTCGGATTGCGGATATTAAAGAAGGCTTTATTGGAATCCAGGTCAAATCCCTGATTCCAGTCGGCGATGTATTCTTTATTCCCGAGATCCAGGCCTGCCAGTATGCGGTGTTGCAGCGCGCCGGTCTTTATTTCCCCATTCACGAAGAGCTGGCCGAACTTCGCTTCATTGGAAGCATCCCAAATGCTCACACGACGTATCATCGTTCCATCCTTATTCACTGCGCTGGGCCACATGGAAGTACCCTGCTGCTGATAATTGAAATACGCTGCCTGTGCCGTGAGCTTCCAATCCTTACTGATATTATGCACCACATTCAGCATAAGACTGTTGTCGCTGATATTGGTAGGATCAAGGCCAGGTTCCGCAGTGGTGAAGTTTCTTGGCGTAGTGGCGTAATCATAGTCAAAGACATAAAAGGTCCCTACGTTCGACATCTTCACCTGTTGCAATACATATTCCAGTGTCAGCGTAGTACGGTCGTTCACTTTATAGCTCAGCACAGGCGCGATGCTGTACCGGTTAGTGTATTCATATTTTCGGAAAGAGTTCTTGGCCTGTCCCATAAGATTGAGGCGGAACAATAGCTTGCCGGATTTATCCAGCTTGCCGTCCAGATCAAGGGTACCGCGGTACAGATCATAACTGCCCAGTGTAAGAGTAGCCTCACCTTTGGATACGCCGGTGGGCTTTTTGGTTACCACATTGTAAATACCGCTGGGCTCTCCGTTAGACATCATGAATCCTGCCGGTCCTTTGACAAACTCAATATGATCCACAAAGCTCATATCTTCTGTGAGTGGACCCCAGGTTGACGTAACATTCATCCCGTTACGGAAAGCAGAAGCTCTTGATCCACGCATGTTTACACGGGTATAAAGATCACCCCAGTGTTCCAGTTTGGTAGCGCCGCTTACATTGCGCAATACGCCGTCGTTCATGCTGATGATCTGCTGATCTGCCATCACTTTGTTGGATACCACCTGAATATTCTGTGGTATTTCAAGGATAGGCTCTGCAAGGCGCAGGGAAGAAGACAGTTGGTTGGTTTTATACGGGCTCCTTACGGACGTAACATTGAACTCCTGCAGACTCAGGCTGTTGGCACTGATAGAGATAGTTACATTCACCGTTTCCCTCGCAGTTACTATTACAGGCTGCGTCTTTTTCTCATACCCGATGAACGACACTTCAATATCATAGCTGCCAGGGCGTACATCTTTAAATACAAATACGCCTTCTGCCGATGTGATTACAGACCTGTGCGCACCCTTCAGGAGCACAGATACGGCCGGCGCCGGTTGTCCATCTTCAGTGATCACTTTTCCGTGGATGGTCCCTTTGTCTGCCTCCTCAGCATGCAGGTAGGCGGGTAACAATATTGCTAACAGTACAAAATACAGGTGTAGAAATCTCCGATACATTCTATTGATAAAATTTATAAGTCGATGGATTAATATGCGATGCAAAGCTACTTACCGGCACTGCCGGCTTGTTTTACGAATAGGGAAAAAGATTTACGCAATAAGGAAAATCTTGATCCATCATACGCTTATCCCCATCTCTTGACGTTCGCCTACTTTCTTTTCAGTATCTGGGAGAGAAGACATTATTTTGTAATACAGGTATCATTATGGGAAAGCGGACTTCACTTACTCTCTACTGGAAATGCCAGCTCATTGGCTGGACGATAGCAGCCTTTTACTGGGAAGTAGATGCTTTTATCCGGAGTGCTCATTTCAATTTTACGTTTGCTGTCATCAACTTCATCGCAGATATTATTGTCAATATCATCATCACACACCTCTACCATACTTATGCGTTGCGCAAAGGCTGGCATCAGCTTAGCCTACAGGCGTTACTCTGGCGGCTGATTCCAGCCGTAGTGATATTATCAGTAGTATTTACCGCTACTGTGATGCTGCGATTCTATCTGTTCAATCATTACATACTGCATTCTTTCAGCGGCTCTTTTCCGGCATATGTGGTAAATGCAGGCTGGGTTTCCTTTATTGCGGGAATCAGAATCATGTTTATCTGGGTACTGGCCTGGCATATGTATCATTACGCACAGCGTGAAATTAAAGCAGCACGTGAAAATGCGCAGCTACAACTCATTGCCCGGGAAGCACAGCTGAATAACCTGTCGGCCCAGCTGAATCCGCATTTCTTCTTTAATTCATTGAATAACATTAAAGCACTGGTGATAGAAAATCCAGATCTTGCTAGAAGAGCCATAGACCTGCTATCTGACTTACTGCGCACTTCATTGTTACACAAACAAGGACAACTGATTCCTCTCCGTGATGAACTGGGATTGGTGAAAGACTATCTCGAACTGGAGCAGCTACGCTTCGAGGAAAGATTAACTATATCGCTACTTGCAGATGAAAAGCTGATGAATATATCCGTTCCACCGCTCTGCCTGCAAACGCTGGTAGAAAATGCCATCAAACATGGTATCAGCAAAAAGAAGGAAGGAGGATTGATAACGATAAATATTTCGGAGGAAGATAACCTTTTGAAAATGACCGTGCAAAATCCTGGGAACCTAAACAACATCCAAACTTCTCCCGGACTTGGTATCAGAAACCTAAAAGAAAGGCTGCAGCTGCAATTCCGGGGCAGCGCATCGTTTCATATTATTCAACATGACGGCATCGTATTATCCACCCTTTTAATTCCTGGTGTATGAAAAAGTTCAAGGTGATAATTGTTGATGATGAACGATCTGCACGGGAGGAGATTCGGCGGGCCTTGCTGCCTTATCCCGATTACGAGGTGATTGGTGAAGCCAGGAATGCAGATGAGGCAGAAGCCCTGATACACGCCCATCGTCCTGATCTGCTATTCCTTGACATCCGGATGCCGGAGCGTTCAGGATTTGATCTGTTGGCAGCATTACCCGATGTTCCTGAAGTAATCTTCACTACAGCATTTGATCAGTATGCTGTACAGGCATTTGACAACAACGCGCTGGATTATCTCATGAAACCCATCAGGGTAGAACGCTTTGCACAGGCGATGGAGAAGCATGGTAAAAAAATGCAGGAGAATAATACCACCGGCAAACAGCTTTTTATAAAAGACGGAGAACAATGCTATTTCATCAAACTAAAAGATATCTATCTCGTTGAATCGGCCGACAACTACGCCCGGCTTCACTTCAATGATAAAAAGGCACTCATCAGAGCGTCTCTTCATCAGTTAGAAGAAAAACTCGATCCGGATATTTTCTTCCGCATTAACAGAACACAGCTTATCAACACACAATACATCACACACATACAACCCACTACCGGTGGACGTTTCACCATACATCTCTATAATATGACGCTGGAAATATCAAGCCGTCAATCGGTGAAGTTCAGGCAGTGGAATAAACCCTGACAATATAATTATGAAAAGAAAATTATGCTTCATGGCCATACTATGTGCCATGATGACCGGTAGCGCCATGTCGCAACAGCTGGCATTTCCCCGCGCGGCACTAAAAGACAGTTCCTTGCTTGCCAAAGCCATACCAGCACTGGCAACTGCGGCACTACAAACATTGGAGGACAATGACAATCACAGTCCGTATCTCATAAACCGCTTCGTGCTGCAAGTGGCTGCAGAAAAATACGTCGCAGCACTTCATTCCATAGAAGCGTACCGCCGCTACTATGCTGCAACCGATCCTGATATGGCAGGGATACGGTTCATACAATATCAGACCTGGTGTGAAACGAAACTATTACAAGCAAAATGCGGCCGCCCTTTTAAATACTGCTTCAAATCCTCATTCAGCAATACTTTCAGTCAACTCAGTCATGGCAACAACTTTGACATCGACAGCTGGTTCCTGGTCGATACTACAGCGCTACACACAGACCTGAAAAGAACACTGGTACTCCCGCTCGCCACAGACAGCATCTCAGTAAGCGATGCCATCAGCCTTTGTAAAAAGTATACTGCCTGGCGCATACATACAACCATGGTACCACTTGCAGTCCCATTACTGGCAACCATCAACCAATCTCATTACCGGATAAACGACAGCCTGCTTGTCCCCACCAGGGACGGCACACAGATTTCAGTGATCGTAGCACGCCCCGCAAAACAGTCAGGTCCGTTGCCCGTCATTTTCTTCTTTACCATTTATACGGAAACTAAGAATCTTAATATCGCTAAAGAGGCCGCAGCAAAGGGGTACATAGGAGTAGTAGCCAACACACGCGGAAAGCGGCACAGTCCACAGGAACCGGTTCCTTATGAACACGACGGTAACGATGCCTATGATGTAATAGACTGGATCAGCCGGCAGTCCTGGTGCAATGGCAGGATCGGTATGTATGGCGGTAGCTATGTTGGGTTCACGCAATGGGCTGCTGTAAAGAACGGAGTGCACCCGGCGCTTAAAACCATTGTCCCCTCAGCCGCCGTGGTACCTGGTTTCGACGTTCCCAAAGAAAATAATATATTCATGAACTTCGTGTATTCGTGGATACCATACGTTACCAACAACAAATTCCTCGACAACGAAACGTATGACGACAGGCAAAGATGGCAACAGCTGAACTTCAACTGGTACAACAGTGGTGCCGCCTATAGCAGCATGGACAGTATTGATGGCATTCCTGATAAAATATTCCATAGGTGGCTGCAACATCCTGCCTATGACACTTACTGGCAAAACATGACCGCCTATCGCAACGACTTCTCTCATATAAACATCCCTATACTTTCCACTACAGGCTACTTCGACGGAGCCCAGATCGGCGCGATGTATTACTTCCGGGAGCATCTTAAATACAATCCACATGCAACACATTACTTCGTGATTGGTCCTTATGATCACCTTGGCTGTCAGCATGTCTCCTCGCCATATGTATCAGGCATGAAAATCGACTCCGTTGCCAACTTAAGCATACACCGGCTTATTTACGAATGGTTTGACTATATTCTGAAAGATGGCCGGAAACCAGCGTTACTAAAGGACAAGATCAACTACGAAGTAATTGGCGATAACCAATGGAAACATGTACCTACCCTTGGGGGCATGAACAACGACACACTGACATTCTATCTCGACAGCAGCAAACTCTCCTCCATTCGGCCCGTAATCAGCCGTCAGATGGATATTCAGGTTGATCTTACAGAAAGAAGCAATAATGCTACCATCAATGCGATCCTTTCTCCTTTAATGGATACCACGGTAAATAGCATAAACGGCCTTCGGTTTGAAAGCAGCCCCTTAAAGGAAGATCTTACTATCAACGGCAGCTTCCTTGGGCAGCTTCAGGCCATCATCAATAAGAAAGATATGGACATAGGGGTGAACCTATACGAGCTTACGTCAGACGGACAATACTTTCAGCTCTCATATTTCGTGGGGCGCGCCAGCTATGCACACGGTCTTGAAGAAAGACAGTTACTCATACCGGGAAGCATATCATCCATCCCGTTCAGTAATACACGCATGATCAGTAAAAGAATACGCAAAGGCAGCCGGTTCGTGGCCATACTTAACATCAACAAAAGCCCTTTCGAACAGATTAACTATGGTACTGGCGGAGATGTAAGCCAGGAAAGCGTAGCCGGTGCTGATACACCGCTGCATGTCCGGTGGCTCAATAGCAGCTACATTGCAATCCCTGTAAACAGGTGAAATAGTCGTTAGTTTTTAGCAGTCAGGTATTAGCTTGGCGCTAATAGCTAAAAGCTAACTCCTTTTACTGGAACCCCGTATTATTAATTCAGATGGTATCACGATCTGTGTGGCAGGAGATGGCGCATCCTTCTTACCCAGTGATTTCAGCAGCAGCTCTGCGGCGGCTTTCCCTATCTGAAATGCTGGTTGCGTGATGGTTGTAAGTGGCGGATGCAAAATAGCGGCAATGTCCAGGTTGGAAAAGCACACCACCTTAATATCCTGGGGAATAGACAGTTGCAGTTCATTGCAAACCTGGTATACCGTGTTGGTAAGGTTTTCCACGGAAGCTACTATGCCGTCGGGCCGGTTCTCCTTTGCAAGTAGTTGTTTTATTGCGGTAAAATTAGCCGCTGTATCTGGGGTACAGGTGATCATATCATCCGGAGACACGGTAAGGTGGTGATCCTTCAGTGCCTGCTGATAGCCAGCCATACGGTTATTGCTGATAGAAAGACTGTTGGAAATACCTAGGAAGGCGATATGACGGCAGCCGTTGTCAAGCAGGTGCATGGCCCCGGTATATCCGCTGTTGAAATCATCTGTAACAACTTTCGGAGCCTCTACATTTTCAAGCACCCTGTCAAAAAACACTACAGGAACGTCTTCCGCAATCAGTTCGCTGATATGGCTGCCATCTGTGGTTTCTCTCGAAACAGAGATCAGCACGCCATCTACCCGGCCGCTTTTGAAGTCCTTTAGGATAGCTTGTTCACGGGCATAAAGTTCATGGGTAAGATATATCAGTACGTGGTAGTCTTTCTCTTCAATGGCCGCTTCAATGCCATTAATCGCAATGGAGAAAAAGCTGTCTGCCACTTCCGGAATAATCACGGCAATGTTCCTGCTTCTGCGGTCGCGAAGGCTGCTGGCATAGGCATTTGGTGCATAATTCAGCTGCTTCGCCACTTCCAGCACCCGCTGTTTGGTGGCAGCACTGATCTCATGACTATCCCGCAATGCCTTGGAAACGGTTGCCGGCGAAAGGTTCAGCTCTTTCGCCAACGCTTTTATGTTGACTTTTTTCATCAGCTGATAACGTTGGAATATTTCCGGTATTTCATCACTTCTTCACGAAACCGGTTTCGTAAATAAAACAAAAAAATCGTTCAAAATAGCCGAAATTTAAGAGAATCATAAAAACAATTCCACATGGCTCAGTCACAGCATTCATTTACAGATAAGGAAGTCAATCCGTTGAATAGTCTTGACGAATGGGAAGACGCAGTGCTGCAACGTTATCCGACTCCTGAAACCATTGCCACCAGCAAGTCTGCAGATGAATACAGGAATTACGACAATCCGGAAAGAGACACTGTCAGAGAATTCTATCGTCTCAATCATACTTACCAGACATACGATTTCGTGCAGCAGAAAAGAGCTGACTACCTGAAGTTCGACAAGAAGGCAATGCCTGTATGGGATGCTTTCAACTTCCTTAATCAACTTGTAGATGATTCAGATCCTGATACGGACCTGGATCAGTTTCAGCACCTGCTGCAAACATCCGAAGCCATACGCGCCGATGGACATCCGGACTGGATGGTACTTACCGGCCTTATGCATGATATGGGTAAAGTGCTGTGCCTCTTTGGTGAACCACAGTGGGCCGTTGTAGGCGATACCTTCCCCGTTGGTTGCCCTTATTCAGATAAGGTAGTATACCCGGAATACTTCAGCAACAACCCGGATTACACCAACGCTACCTATCAGACAGGCACTGGCGTATATAAGCAACACTGCGGATTACGCAATGTAGATATGTCGTGGGGGCATGATGAATACGTATATCAGATGCTGAAAGACTATTTGCCCGAACAGGGATTGTATATGCTACGCTATCATTCATTCTACGCCTGGCACAGAGAAGGAGCATACGATTACCTGCTGGATGATCATGACCGCGAAATGCTGAAATGGGTGAACCTTTTTAATCCATATGATCTTTATTCGAAAAACCCGGTGCCGCCGGATTGGACAAAGCTGCGCCCTTATTACGAAGATCTTGTGGCGAAATATCTGCCAGCTGATTTAAAATTCTGACTGTTCCGTAAAATCCCGTAGTTGTTTTGATAATGCTTGTTTGCAGATGTCCCCCCTCCGGGGGAACGGAAAAAATGTATATCTTATAGTCAGTTTTATCAACCATATTCACCAATTCCACCACCAGATACAATTCATATTGCCGTCTCATGAACAAGCTGCAACAGGCTGACTATATTGTTTTCTTTATTTACTTTATTATCGTTGCCCTTTATGGGTATAATGTATATCGTAAGAAAAAATCTGCCACTACGAGTTCAAAGGATTTCTTCCTGGCTGAAGGATCACTTACCTGGTGGGCTATTGGTGCATCACTAATTGCATCCAACATTTCTGCAGAACATTTCATTGGGATGTCCGGCTCCGGCTTTGCACTGGGACTGGCTATCTCTACCTACGAATGGATGGCAGCGGCTACACTCATTATCGTAGCGGTGTTCTTTATACCGTTGTATTTAAAAAACGGTATCTATACCATGCCGCAATTCCTGGCAAAGCGCTATAATGATAAAGTGAGCACTGTGATGGCGGTATTCTGGCTGCTGGTGTATGTTTTCGTGAATCTCACCTCTATCATTTATTTGGGCGCGCTTGCCATCAACTCCATCTCATCCATTCCTTTTGAATGGTGCATTGCAGGATTATGCATCTTTTCCGTAATTGTAACGCTGGGCGGTATGAAGGTGATTGGTTATACAGATGTGATACAGGTGTTTGTATTGATCGTGGGCGGGTTGGTAACCACTTACCTTGCCTTGTCTCTGCTCGCAGATAAGTTCGGTTATGGCGGCAATATCATCAAAGGGTTATCTGTATTGCGAAAGGAAGCTCCGTCTCATTTTCACATGATCTTCCAGAAAAGCAATCCTTATTATAAAGATCTTCCCGGCTTGTCTGTACTGATCGGCGGCATGTGGATCAATAACCTGGCCTACTGGGGATGTAACCAGTATATCACGCAACGCGCTCTGGGAGCCAGTTTACCGGTTGCCCGCAAAGGCATACTGTTCGCGGCTTTCCTCAAGCTGCTGGTTCCGGTGATCGCAGTATTACCAGGTATTGTAATGTATGTGCTGCATAAGAACGGAATGTTCCAGCACGAAATGCGCGACATTACAGGCGTCGTTAAACCAGACCATGCTTACCCGACACTCATGAACCTTTTGCCTGCAGGATTGAAAGGCGTTGCATTTGCCGCACTCACAGCGGCAATTGTAGCGTCTCTTGCAGGCAAGGCAAACAGTATCTCCACCATTTTTTCGCTGGATATTTATAAGAAATTTTTCAGGAAAGATGCAACAGAGCAGCAGCTGGTGAGTGTAGGAAGATGGGCCGTGATCATAGCGATGCTCCTTGCTGCGGTGGTTACACCATCACTCCGTTCGCTGGACCAGGCCTACCAGTTCATACAGGAATATGTCGGCTTTATTTCACCAGGCGTACTGGCAATATTCCTGCTGGGTTTCTTCTGGAAACGGACTACAGCCGCCGCAGCGCTCACTGGCACATTGCTCACGATTCCCATCTCCACCATATTGAAATTCCTGCCGGCGTGGACGCATGGCGCCTTCCCTGATTATCCTTTCCTTGACAGAATGTCTATCACTTTCGTACTGATAGTGATCATCATGATCGCAATGAGCCTGTTGCGTCCGCGTAGAGAAGACGACGGACATGTGATGGAAGTGGATACCGCAATGTTCCGCACCTCGCCTGGTTTTGTAGTAGCCTCTGTGATTATCATTGGTATACTGACCGCGTTATATACCGTTTTCTGGTAACGGCGGCTGTTCCCAGTCCAGCTTGTAGCGATATAGCCAGTGCAATCCTTTCTCGCCAAAAAGCGGTACAAAGATGCGAATCATCATATCGCGGATCTTCGCCTGGAAAGGAGTGAGGATCTTCTTATCTGTACCACGCCGCCTGCCTTCAGCAACAATCTTCTCCACACGGGGTTTTCTGTCTGCTTCAAATTTTGCGAAGGCAGAGCCATACGCACCACGTGTAACACGCAGCAGCATTGCCAGGTACATAGCGTCTTCCAGGGCCATAGCAGCACCTTGTCCGGCATTGGGACTTACAGCATGCGCCGCATCGCCGATCAGCATTACACGTTGCCGGTGCCATACAGGCAATGATTGTATATCCACCATGTTAAGGCGTAGCACTTTCTCCGTATTGAGGATAAGTCTTTCCACCGGATCATGATAACCTCTGTAGGTATTAAGCATCTCAGCTTTGATAGACTCAAGTGAAAACTGTTGCAGCTCCTCTCTTGTCATTTCCTTTATCTGCGGCAGATTAGACCACCACATCACAGTATCTTTATCAGCAACGCTGTAACCGAAAAACCCGTTGGGGCCAAATGTATAATTCAGACTGTTCACATCATGTTCAGGGAAGCCCTCAATGGCCGATAGTGGTGTAAATCCACCGACGTTTACAATACCAATATAGGCAGGTGCGGGGCCTTGCGGGAATAAGATGCCGCGCGTACGGGAATGTACGCCATCTGCACCTACGAGTATATCACCGGTGGCGTTGCTGCCGTCGCTAAAATAAATGGTTACCTGGCGATCATCCTGGTATATATCCTGAAGTCTTTTTTCATAGAAAATAGGAATGTCCTGCGAAAATATCTCTGCCGTCATAACATCATACAATGCAGCGCGGGAAAGTGTTACACCAGGCTCTCCGTATTTGCTGTTGCCATTGCTCATGCGCGCCAGTATTTTGCCATTACCATTACGCAGCACGTGATCGCGGGTAATGGTTCCTTTCTCTTTTACACGTTCCGCCAGGCCCAGCGCGGCCAGCACATTCATGCCATTAGGCGCGATATTGAAACCTCCGCCTGCACCCTCTTTGTAAGGGAATGCTTCATAAATACAGCAGGATATACCAGCTTTCTTCAGGAAGAGGGCTAGTGCCAGTCCTCCGATACCGCCGCCTGCAATCAATACATGAAAAGAGTTGGAGTTACTTGTCATAAAGATCGTATTATGCCCCAAAGTTGAGGATACAGGGTCATGCGATCAATATGAAGTAGGTGAGCAAAAGCCATCTACCGGTAAACACATGGTTTATACCGGTAAATGGCAAATGTTTTTATGCACCCTCTACAAGTGTCTTGATAGCTTCCAGGATAGAAGACCATCCGCCGCCGGCTACAGTATCATTATACCGCTTCTCACCTTCAGCCACTTTGGAATAGTCTCCCTGGCTTACATTCAGCGTGGTAGTACCGTTGGAGGGCGACAACTCATATGTAACACGCAGGTAATTTTCAGGTATAAGGTCTATGCCGGCATGCGGATCAATAGTAGTGTATACCAGTTTCCTCTCTGGTTCCAACTCCAGGATAGTACCCTCCACTGCAATAAATTCCTTGCCTTCATAAATAGTCTTCCATTGCAGGGTACTACCTATTTTCCAGTCAGATACAGTTTCACAATTGAACATGTATTTCTTTGTCTCTTCAGGATTCACGAGGGCGTTCCACACCTTGGAAACAGAAGCATTAATAGTGATGCTATTCTTTACAAATAACGGATTGCTCATAGTTTGATGATTTGATAAGGTAATAACGCAAAGTTAGCGGCACATTTTTCCTGCGGATTGCGTTTTACGGATTATTTCTAACAGAATAGGGCGTGAACCCAAATTTCTTTTTGAACGCATTGTTGAAGTGCTGTGGAGTAGAATAGCCCAGCTCAAAGGATATTTCAGCAGCGGTCTTCTGGGTATCACGCAGATATTGATGCGCCAGTTGCAGACGCTGATCCGTGAGATAACCGAATACGGTGTTATTGAATTCTTCTTTGAAGCCGCGCTTCAGCTTATATTCATTAAGGCCTACCGTCTTTGCGATTTCAGACAGGCTGGGTGGGCTGTCCAGGCGTGAATTGAGCAGATCTCTCACCGCCACGATCTTCTCTTTATCTGTTTTGCTTTTCAGAAAAACAGCTTCCTTACTATCAGCCGCAATACAGGAATCAGCTGATAGTACCAGCAGTTCGATACTTTTCGAAAGAAGGAATAAACGTTTGAAATCGCCAGTATACTTACAGTGTATGATCTGTGTGATAACCTGTTGGATAGCAGTTTCCAGTGCGCCCCATTTTTGTGAAAGAATCACAGAATGACCACTGATGATATCTTCTGTAAAACGCTTGAGTTGGTCGCTGGCATTTTGTATGAACCCGATAAAAAGCTCTTTAGGAAACTGAACACCAAATGTTTCCAGTTCGAGTGTCTTGTTTTCCACTACCATATCAAATTCACGGGAGTACATGATATTGTGATGCCCACCGATGAGATCGAACGATTGGTTCAGCTGTTTGTAATGAAACAGATAATCGCCGCGTAGACCGAAGTGGAGTCGCACTACGTCGCTCTGGCTGCTGGCGGGGAAAGAAAAACATTCATTGAAAATGGAAACAGCATGTCCAAGCCTGATGTCATCACATAACCAGGTAGTCATATGAATGACGCCGTTACTGTAGGTGATGCTCTTCTTTTCTTCCATAAGGGTGTGACAGGTGAATTATGTTCGTGTTGTAAATATACATAATTCGCTTTGCTGGTAGGAAAAGAAAGCCTGTTCCCGCTTATGGCGGGATAGAACGCGACAGTATGGAAATAAGGCCGCAGGTGCTTTATCAGAGAGGCCAGGGGTTCTGGTACAATGAATTATTCAGCTTGAGTTCGCGCGAAGACAACGTCATCTGTATCCGCAACGGTTGTTCATTGAACGCATTGAACTGCTCAGTATAAGCAACACAATAGGCATCTGAAAATTTCAGCTCCTTGAGCCTCGACATAGAATCACGGCGGAAAAAAATAATGCTACCGTTCTTGGTTTGGGTGTTGGAAATCATCCAGTCAAAGAGGGTGGTTTCTCCGGCAGACTCCACAAGTACGTTGATAGTACCTCCTTTGGGGCGTGCGGCAGGTTTTCCATTATGGTCTGTACTCTGGCTGAATGAAAAGCTACACTCCAGCACATTCAATTCTTCGCCGTCGATGTTAAGAACTGCTTTGAATGACATAAAATTTTATTACGGTTAACAGGTCCCGTTGCATAGCCGACAGGACAGGGGAAAAAATATGGTATACACAGTGAAAGTACGCTTTTCCGGCTATATGCGGACACTTTCCGGGGGATTTTTTTGTAGTCACGGAAACCTCAGATCAGGTCAAATGCCTGGGCAAAACTGGTAAGGTCGTAGCCGGACTGTGCGCCTATCTTACTTCTGATATTCCTGCGATGTGTAACCGCCGTCTTTTCTGAAATATGCAGTTTATCTGCAATCTCTCCTGCGCTGTATCCCAATGCCATCAACCGCAATATCTCCTTCTCCCTTTTGGTGAGCGCCGCAAAAATGTGCTGGTTACGACGGAAGAAATTATTCTCTTCCAGCAATCTGTTCACCTTGCTGGTCACGTGATGCAACGGATCAATTGGGATCGCACAGGTGATCACATGCGTTGGCTTCCCTTCCGCATTGCGCATGAAGACCCGCGTTGTACTCAGATGCCAGGCCCAGTCTCCGTTAGGAGCCACCTTCACCTGCTGGAAAAAACTGACGGTCAGATTCTGGTCGCCCGGAGCAGCCAGCATATCATTGATCTTAGGAAGATAGTCCGCAACATCCTGCGGATTCAGATAAGCTTCATAATAACGGGCACCCATTTCCCGCAATGCCTCCATCGTTATTCCGATCAGCTGCAATCCCCTGGGTGACATATACTCCACATAATCTTTCTCCACATTAGTCACTATAAAAATTGCCGGCAGCTCCTGGTCTATTGACTGTAAAGCCCTTAGTTTCTCCGCCAGCCCGACTTCCTCTTTTAATACGGAATACGTGCTCATGTAAAAGTATGATACTATAGGAAAGTTAAAATGTTAAGGTGTTTGTTATGGTTGATGCCCCCATTCTTACTATTTGCCCGACAAATGTATATAAAAAACAGATAAGGGTCCCATTCCTGATGAATGAGACCCTTTTTTGGGGGTAAAAATATCGTTTGTCCGGAACAGTATTATCGAAATACTAATAGGTATAATATTATTTTGATTTAAAAAGAATCAGATTAAAATTAATTCTATAACGAAGGTAGACCAATTGCAGTTGTGTTCAAATACCTAGTTGTGAGTATTTTTCTATAAAAACCAGTCCAGTAGCAATGTGTACGACATACACAACCTGCTTTTTTTTCTTGAATATATATGCGGTATAACATCTATTTAATACAGTCGTTATATTGATCCACGCTAATACTTTCTTATCATTCCCTTTCTCTACATAATATATTTCCTTATAAAAATATTTCCGGATTTGTGGTTAAATCCAATTTAATAAGTAATATTAATATCAGATAAGCAGCTTTAACCCTGGCCTTTATGGCCATGCTATTCACCGGATTAATGGAACACCACCGTTATTCCGGTCCCAGGAATGTATGCCACGTTTCATTGTTTCAAACCGCAATGCATGAAAGGCAAATTGTTAAGAGAAATTACTCCATTAACCCAAAGGGATTGCTTTACTTTATTCTCAGGGAATAAAAGTGAACTGGATGCTCCTCTTCATTATCACGAAGAGTTTGAAATTAACTTTATCCGTCACGGAAAGGGCGCCCATCGCGTCATTGGCGACCATACGGGCATTATCGATGACCTCGAACTGGTACTGGTAGGCCCCAATCTGCAACATGGCTGGAGCTCGCATAAACAGAAGAACAAAATCATCAAAGTGGTCTCCATCCAGTTTCATCGTGACCTCCTCGATGAAAAGTTCCTGCATCGCCACCAGCTGAGTCACATTAAAAATATGTTTGAACGCTCCCTGCACGGCATTCTCTTCCCCCTGGAAACCACACGCCGCGTTATGCCACAGATTATTCGTCTGAACCGGCTTCAGGGCTTCTCTTCTGTGCTGGAGCTAATGTCTATACTCCATCATCTCTCTGTAAGTCGCCATATGCGCACCCTTTCAGGTTCCACTTATCACAACCTGGAAACCATCTCATACAACAGCCGGCGGGTGGAAAAGATCATGACCTATCTTAATGAAAACTTCCATAAAGAGACCTCGCTCAGCGAGGCCGCCAGAATGGTATCTATGACAGATGCGGCTTTCAGCCGCTTCTTCAAATCCCGCATGGGAAAAACGTTTATGGACACCCTGCTCAGTATCCGCCTGGGACATGCTTCCCGCCTGCTGATCACCACCCCGCTCACCATCCAGGAAATAGCCCTCCAATGCGGGTTTAATAATATTTCAAATTTCAATCGTATATTCAAAAAGAAAAAAGACTGTACGCCGAAAGAGTTCCGTCTTACTTATATGGCTGCAGGCACACGTACATTTGTATGACCACAGATACAATGGTAGTAATCATAATATATCCGTCCTCACATGAAAAAACTCGCGTTCCTGTTCCTGCTCTTGCCTGTACTCACAACCCAGAGCCAGCAACTGCTGCATCCGGCCACACCCGCATCTGCAGGCATGTCAGCCGAAAGGCTGAACAGGATAGATACAACCATACAACAGTATATCCGTAAGGGTTATGTCAATGGGGTAACTGCCATGGTTATACGTGATGGCAAAATCATATACAATAAGGCCTTCGGATATGACGACATCAGCAAAAAAACACCGGAAAAAACGGATAACATCTTCCGCATCGCCTCACAGACCAAAGCCATTACCAGCGTGGCCGTGATGATGCTCTACGAAGAAGGAAAGTTTATGCTGGACGATCCCATCTCAGAATATATCCCTGAGTTTGCACATCCGAAGATGTTGAAGCAATTCAATGAAAAAGATACCACTTATACCACGGTACCGGCTACACGGGAAATCACGATACGCGACCTCCTCACCCATACTTCCGGCCTGGGATACGCGCAGATAGGCAGCAAGGAAGCCAATGCCATTTATGCAAAAGCCGGCGTAATCGCAGGCATCGGCATCAATGACGCACTGCTGGCGGACAAAATGAAGATTCTCGGTGGGCTGCCACTCATGCACAACCCCGGTGAAAAGTGGACCTATGGCCTCAATACGGATCTACTGGGTTATCTTATAGAAGTCGTATCCGGCAAAAGCCTGGACCAGTTCCTGCGGGAACGCCTCTTCCGGCCGCTGGGCATGAACGATACTTATTTCTATCTCCCGGAAAACAAAAAATATCGCCTCGTTACTTTGTACGCCGAAGACCCTAAAACACATCAGATAGCCCCGACGGCAGAAACGATGGACGTCCACGGTACCAGCGTATACACTGACTATCCGAAAAGAAAAGGTACTTATTATTCAGGTGGCGGCGGACTCTCCTCCACCATGTATGATTATGCCGTCTTTCTGCAGATGCTGCTCAACGGTGGTGTATATAACGGCGTGAGGATACTGGGCCGCAATACCGTGCGGATGATGACCATGAACCAGATCGGCGATCTCTCCGCCGGCTGGGACACCAAAGATAATTTCGGGTTGGGCTTCCGGGTAGTCAATGAAAACAGTAGTAACGAATCTCCTCTGCCGGCGGGCGTTTTCAGCTGGGGAGGTATGTTCAGTACTACCTACTGGGCTGATCCTAAAGAAAAGATTATCGGGCTTATTTACAAAAATATCTGGCCCACGTCTTACGGAGATCTCAACGACAAATTTAAAGTGCTCGTATACCAGGCTATCAACGACTAACTCAGGCGCTGATAGCCAGTTCCTTTCCCACTGCTTCCAGCACACGGGCAACAGATAGCCGCCCCTGGAAATAAGGATCTGTAAAAGCATGCGTGATCTCCAGTGAAGGAGCAATAAGATACACGGCCGGGATGGGCACATCCGCATTGACACCGGATACACGGCCCCAGATTGGATCTGTATCCCTGTATATGCCTGCTTCAGTAGCTATACGATGTTCTGCATCCGCCACTATATCAAAAGGCAACTGTTGCCGGTGGAAATCGTTGAAGGTAGCTTTATCCTCATCCGACACCACCAGCAAACGCGTGCCTATGGCCTCAATGGCACTATGGCTAACTTTTAATTCTTCCAGGTAAATATCGCTGTAACTGTTCCAGTGAAGCGAATAAAACGCCAGCACCAGCGGCTGCGCAGTAAATTCATGCAGAGACGCACCCTGCTTTACATGGGTAAGCAAACCACCTCTGTTAATAATCTGCTCTTCTTCAATGAAAAATTCTGGGAAATATTGACCCGCTGTGGCAGGAGCTATCTTCACCCTGTTCTTAACAGGACTGGGAAAACTTTCCGGTATCGGCTGGTCCAGGTCGGCGTATCTGTATAGTGTTGACATGTTCGCTGCTGTTTTTATATTACGGTTGATAAAATGGCGTTGTAGGCATTGTGCAACACGACAAAGATAGGGGAAAAATTTTATTATCCTACTAATTTTGTAGACTAAATACATCTGAGGTTTTAACCAGCTGGTTACTAATTATTTACCCCTCCACATCCGAACAATCCTGGCGTATATCCGTTATTGTTATGGCTACCGGCGCCGCAACCGTATAAACCGGCCTCGTATTTGCACTGGCGCCCTGGTCATATGTCAACATTACTGATTATAAATCAAGCAATATGCTGCTGAAACATCGGCTTTCATTCGCACAGATCTTTGCATTCACCTGGAAGGTGGATCTCACGTTACTGTTCTGCTGTACCATTGTATACTTTCTTGATAGCTACTGGTTAGCAGCCCATGTATCCATACCCGTCGCGATATCAGCAGTGTTGGGTACGGCATTGGCCTTCTTCATCGGTTTTAACAACAACCAGGCATATGCCCGTTGGTGGGAAGCCCGCAAAATATGGGGCGCACTGGTAAACGACTCCCGATCCTGGGGGCGCGGCTTGCTGTACTACAGCAACGCAGACGCTCATCCGGAAAACAAGGCATTGGTCCGTCACATGATCTACCGCCACCTGGCTTTTGTATATGCGTTGAAGATGGCCCTTCGTAAACTACCAGACGAATATTACACCCGTTTCCTCACTAAAGAAGAGATAGACGCCGTTCAACAGCAACAGAATATTCCTAATGCCATCCTGAATCTGCAAACCCGCGACCTTCAGCATCTACGCAATACCGGCGCCATAGACGGCTTTGCCTTTATAGAACTGGATCAGTTGCTGGTAAAACATTGCGACGAAATGGGCAAATCAGAGCGCATCAAAAACACCGTGTTTCCACCCAGCTACGTATACTTCACCCGCCTCTTCATCTGGTTCTATGTAATCATGAATACGCTGATGATGACCGAAAGCATTGGCCCCTGGGCCATCCTCTTCGGCTGGATGTTCGGATTCGTGTACCATGTCACTTATCTCAATGGTCTTACCATCATGAATCCATTTGAATACCACCCCCTGGCTATGCCACTGGACAGCATATCCCGCACCATAGAAATCAATATTATAGAACTGCTGGGCGATGAACCGGTGCCACAACCAGTGAAACCCAAAGCCGACGGGCTGTACATCATGTAGAATTTGTTTTACACAAAGTTTCCTCCCACAAAGTAACAGAGATCACTGCGTCTTTGCGGGAACCCCGCAATTCCTTATTTTTACGCCCATGACGTACGAGCAACTATGTAATCTATATGCCCAGTCAGTAACACTCAAGATACTCCGGGCACGTAGCGCGCCAATGATGTTGTCATTTTTTCACTACACATTCAAGGAGAAAAATCATACTACCATTCCCAATGTGGAACTGGTAACCCGCCTGGCCGATTACCTGGAAATAACCGGCTACAAGGCCACAGACGACGAAATAGACGCTTCCGCCCTGCTGGAACAAGAGGACGAAAGAGCCAGGAAATACATCGAACAATGGAGCAACAAAGGCTTCCTGCGCAAATATCCTGATGACGACGGCAACGACATCCACGAGCTTAGCAGCGATATGGAGAAAGTAATGCACTGGGTATCCACCTTGCAGAAACGCGAGTTTGTGGGTACTGAAAGCCGTTTCCGTGATATCTACTCCAAACTCAAAGAACTGGTAGATCAGAGCAACAAAGATCCCAGGCAAAGGATACAGGAGCTGGAAAGAAAGAAGTTCGAGATAGAAGAAGAGATAAAAGCCATCAAACTCACCGGCAAAGTAGAAGTGTTTGACAACACCCAGATCAAAGAACGCTTCTACGATGTAAACCGCCTCTCCCGTGAACTGCTCAGCGATTTCAAGGAAGTGGAACAGAACTTTGAACAGATCACCCAGGAGATCTACCGCAAACAAAGTGAGCGGGACATCGCCAAAGGCGCGTTGCTGGCCTATACCCTGGACTCCTTTGAAGCACTGCGCCAAAAAGACCAGGGCAAAAGCTTCTATTCATTCTGGCAGTTCCTCATGGATGAAAACAAGCAGGAAGAAATGCGCGACATTATCGAAAAACTATACGACCTGCTGGAAGAACGCAACATCGAATATAAAAATGACCGCTTCCTCAAAAAGCTGAAACAATATCTTCACACATCCGGTAAGAAAGTTATCGATGCCAACAAAAAACTGAGCGATAAACTCAGCCGCGTACTGAGCGAGCAAAACCTCACTGACCGCAGGAAAGCCATGGAGCTGCTCAACGATATACGCATGCTGGCATTCCAGACATTAGATACTCCTCCGGGTGAAGACTTCTTTATCGAGATGGAAAGTGATCCCGAACTGGATCTCCTCGACCGCTGGGAGATGGCAGACGAAAAGAAAAGCGAGCCGGAAGTAGCCTTTCCGGACGGTTTGGGTGGTACCGATATTTCAGAATCCGATTTCAATGCACTGTTCAATCAATTCAATATAGATCGCACTTTATTGGAAAGCCGCATCCAGACACAGCTTCAGAGCAAGAAACAAATCAGCCTGAAGGAACTGGTTGAGATCTATGGTACCGAAAAAGGTCTCACCGAACTGATCACCTATTTCTCAATAGCCAGCCAGTCGTCCAACCACATCATACTGGAAACACCGGACCCTGTAACACTGGGCAGCCGCATCATTAACATGCCTATGGTGCTGTTCACAAACTCACAGAACTAAAAAACATTATGGCCGACAACAATATTTCTCCTTTTGCACACGTGTTCCTCAAACTCATGCAGGGACCGGTATATGAAGAAGATAAAGCATACTGGAAAGATCTGCTGGGATGGCAGACAGAACTCAGCAAATACCTGCAACAGGTAGGGCTGCAACTCATCGTCAATGAAAGCGACGGCTTTGCACGCATCATACAGCCGGATGCAGAAGAAAATGCCGATAGACAGCTTCCTCGCCTGATGCGCAAAACAAGGCTCTCCTACGAAGCCACACTACTCTGCATCGTACTGCGCGAAGCCCTCGACGAATTTGACGTTAAAGGCAACGGCACCCGCCTGTTCATGACACAAAAGGAAGTCAAAGAAAGACTCACCCTCTTTTTCCGCGAACGCAACAACAAATCCAAACTCCTCAAAGATCTCAACAAACCGATCATCAGCCTGCTGAACATCGGAATATTGAAAGCCATCCGCGAAGATGCCGCCAATAAAGAACTACACCAATACGAAGTAAAACGTGTAATCAAAGCACTGGTGAATAACGAAAAACTGGAAGAGATAAAATCTAAATTAAAGCTACATGTCAACGCTGTTCAACAGTGATTATAAAGAAAGCGGATTCAGGCTTCAATATCTTGAAATATACAACTGGGGTACCTTTCACAACAAAATATACCGGGTAAACACCGGTGGTCAGACCTCTCTGCTCACCGGCGCCAACGGAAGCGGCAAAACCACGCTGATTGATGCGCTGCTTACATTACTGGTCCCCGCAGGAAAACGTTTCTACAACCAGTCATCCGGAACAGAACAACGCCGCGACCGCGGAGAAGAATCATACTTCTGGGGATATTACGGAAAAACATTTTCCGAAGAATCCCTCCAGTCTAAAACAGAGCAACTCCGGCACAAGGAAAACAATCCGTATTCCGTACTGCTGGCCTATTTCTACAATGCCGCCACCATGCATCAGATCACGCTGGTGCAGGTAAGATGGTATGCTGGTGAACTGAAACGCCAGTATATCGTATCGCCACATAAACTAAATATCAACGACCATTTCGGTAATGGAAAGTTTGATATGAAAGGCGATTGGAAAAAAAGGCTGCGCATGGAATTTCCCAAAACGGAGATCACCGACAGCTTCAAGGAATATTCAGCCCTCTTCAGCAACATCTTCGGGTTAAGAAGTGAAAAGGCGTTATCGCTTTTCAATCAGACCGTAGGTATCAAAGTACTGGGTGACCTCAACACCTTTATCCGTAGCCAGATGCTGGAAGAAACGGATGCGGAAAGCGAATTCCTGAAACTGCGTGAGAACTACGACAGCCTGCTCTCCAGTCACCGCGCCATCCGCAAGGATGAAACGCAGCTGAAAATGCTGGAACCCATCATGAACAACCGCGTATCATGGCAGGAAGTCCAGGAGAAGAACCGTGATTTGCAAGCTTTACAGGATGTCCTCCCTGCATACTTCAACAAACAGGAAAAAGATATTCTTGAAAAAGAATTGCAGGAACTGAAGCAGGAACTGAAAATAACAGACACCACGCTCGCAGCAGTGAATGAAAACCTGCAATCCATGCAACTGCATAAGGAAGAGCTGATTGCCCAGAAAGCCAACAACAGCGTGGATGAACAGCTTCGTTCTATTGAAAAAACCATTCATTACGAGCAGCAGTCCCTCGATGGCAAGCGCAGTAAAATGGAGGAATACAACAAACTTGCAGAACGATTACAACTGGATACCAATCCGGATGAACAGCAATTCCATAAAAACACCAAAGCCGCAGAGAAGCTAAAAGATGGCCAGGATAAAGCACTTGAAGGCTTACAGGAAGAAATCTTCCACCACAAAGGCAGTCTTACTTCGGAAAGAAGCCAGGCCACTCAACTGGAAGCCGAAATAGACTCCTTCCTGCATCGCAAAAACAATATTCCCTATGAGTTGATCCGCATCAGACAACAGCTGGCGGATATGCTGGATGTCTCGGAGGAAGACCTCCCGTTTGCCGGTGAGCTGATCAAAGTGAAAGACAAGGAAAATCACTGGGAAGCAGCCATAGAAAAGGTATTGCACAACTTCGCCCTGCGTCTGCTGGTACCGGAAGATTATATCACGGAGATCAATCGCTACATCAATGAAAATAACCTGCACACCAGGCTGGTATATCACGTTATAGAAGATGAAACGTATACCATGCTGCGCATGCCTACTGAAAAGGACAGCCTGCTGCAGAAGATTGACATCAAGCCTGGCACCGAATTCAAAGAATGGTTGCAGAAACAACTGATAGACCAGTTTGACTACATCTGCACCGACGACCTGAAAGCGTTTAACCGTGCCCGCAAGGCAGTCACTTCAAATGGCCTGACCCGCCAGGCATCCCGCCATGAAAAAGATGACCGCCCCAATCGCTCGCAGCAAAACAACTACGTGCTGGGATGGAATAATAAAAACAAACTACGTCTGCTGAAAGAAGAACAGGATGAGTGCAATAGCAACATTGAACTGTTGCAGCACAGCATCACTCAGCTGGAAACACAACGCCGCGAAATAAGCAGTAACAGCGCATTTCTCAGTGCATTCCTTTCTCTCCACAACTACAGCGAAATCAGCTGGCAGCCGCACGCAGAAGTGATTGAAAAGTATGCGCGTGAAAAAGCCAAACTGCTGAAGACAAGTGATAAATACCAGGTGATTTGTGATCAGCTGGAAGAAGTAACCACGCAGATCAAAAGCAAGGAACAGGAAAAAGAGAACATTTTACAAGGCAAGGGCCGCCTGGACGATAAGGCCGCTGAGAAGCAGCGTTATTTCAAGCAGATCAAGGTATCCAACCTGGATGATGCCTCACTGCATCGTGTACTGGAATACCTCTCAGACCTGGCTATCACCGAAATAGCGGAAACAGCCTTCCAGCTGGCATCACACCGCAAGAAAGCAGACGAAAGCCTGAAAACCGCACTCCACGAAGCAGTACGCCTCAGCGCGGAGAAAGAAGCAGAAATTACCAGACAGCTGGCCGCATTTGTAATGCCTTCCAAAGCCATTCACGATGCTTATCCGGACTGGCTCGGCGATGTAAGCGACCTGCAACCGCATGTCAAATATCTCGATGAATTTGCATCCCTGTTCCAGAACATCAAATACCAGCGGCTGATAGAGCACAAAGAACGTTTCCGCAAATACATGGACACCAGTATGCTCAACGCCATCACCAACTACCGCGCATGGCTATACGGACAGGAAGATGTCATCCGCGAAGTAATGGACGACCTCAATGAACCATTGCGCAACATCACCTTCAACAAAAACCCGGACACCTACCTCCAGCTGGAATGCCGCCATGTGCGCGATGTAGAAATCAGGAACTTCAAAGAAAAGCTGAGCAGTGCCGTACCAGACACCATGAAATATCACATGGAAAAAGATGAAGCCTATGGCGAGCAACTATTTGAGAATATCAAGATACTGATTACAGAGTTGCAACAGAATGAAGCATGGCGTCGTAAGGTAACAGATGTACGCAACTGGCTGGACTTTGGTGCGAAGGAATACTATATTGCCGATAACAAAGCTTTCAAATACTACGAGGATACTGCAAGTCTTTCAGGTGGAGAAAAAGCACAATTCACCTATACCATTCTTGGTGCGGCCATCGCTTATCAGTTTGGCATCAACGAATCCAACAGGCAACACCGCAGCCTTCGATTTATCACAGTGGATGAGGCTTTCAGCAAACTCGACCCGGAAAAGAGCCACTATCTCATGGAATACTGTGGCCAGCTGAATCTTCAACTGCTGGTAGTAACACCGCTCGATAAACTCAACATTGCAGAACCATATATACATGCTTGCCACTTTGTATCCAATAAAAACAAACGCGACTCAGTAGTGTATAACTTTACGATGGAAGAGTATAAAGAGAAAAAGAAAGAGTTTGAGACAATGGTTGGATAACATTTAGTGTATAGCATTTTAGCCATTAGTTAGTTTGAAGAAGTGGCGTTTTTCAAATTAACTAATGGCTGATTTTTATGCGCTAAGTGCAATATTATTTTTCTCCATCTGTCCGCGCCCCCAATCTGCCAGCAACCTGATAAACGGCAGCAACTCCATTCCCGTTTCAGTAAGATGGTATTCTACCCGCGGCGGTACTTCCAGGTATACGGTGCGTACCACCAGTCCATCATCTTCCAGCTCACGCAATACCTGCGTAAGCATTTTGGGGGTAATACCCGTAACAGCTCTGCGTAATTCTCCATATCGTTTTATACCATCGCGGAGCTGATAAATAACACGTCCTTTATGCTTGCCTCCAATGCGCTGAAAGGCATAATCAACTGCGCACATAGCATCGGGGTATGTATTTTTTTTAGGTTTTTCCATTTTTTATACTATTGATTCTCAATAATAGTATCAATCTGGTATCCACATTACCAAAAAGTGCATACTTGTTTTATGTAAAGTTAGAGCTCAATTTTGCCCTATCAAAAAATTCTTCCCATGAAAGCAATTCAGTTTAAGAAGTTCGGAATTGATAACCTGGAGCTGGCAGAAGTAACAACGCCACAACCAGGGCCATACGATGTACTGGTAAAAATAGAGGCTGTATCACTCAACTATCTTGATATAGCACTGGTGAATGGCATATATAAACCTAATCTGGCACTGCCGGCAACGCCTGTAGCCGACGGAGCCGGCGTGGTTGCGGCAGTAGGTTCGGCTGTTACTAAATGGAAAGTGGGCGACAGGGTAACCAGTCATTATGTACAGCAATGGCAGCAAGGACCTAACAGTCCGGAAACCAATGTGTGGAGAACAGGTGTTACAACACCGGGATTACTATCTGAATACGTTGTGCAACCGGAATATGCGCTGGTGCACACACCGGATAACCTCACCAGCGTTGAGGCCTCTACGTTACCCATTGCCGGTCTGATCTCCTGGACGGCACTGATAGATCAGGCAGCCATCAAACCTGGCCATGTAGTACTTACACAGGGCACTGGCGGCGCTTCCCTCTTTGCCCTTCAGATTGCGCTGGCAGCGGGGGCACGGGTAATAGCCACTACCGGCAGCCCGCAGAAGGTAGAAAAACTGAAACAGCTGGGCGCACATGAAGTAATCAATTATAAAGAATATCCTGAATGGCAGGAAGAAGTAAGACGGCTCACCAATGGCGAAGGTGTACATGCTACGATCGATGTGGCAGGAAGCGCGACCATCAACAACTCTGTGAAATCCGTGCGTTACTATGGATATGTGGCCAGTATCGGCTTTCTGTCTGGTACACAACTTCCGCTGGACCTCCTCAGCCTGGTTTACAGCTATGTGCGCGTGCAGGGTTTATCCGGTGGCAGTCTGCAGAGTTTCCGGGAATTCACTGCCGCAATACAGACCAATAATATCAAACCCGTGGTAGATACCATATTTCCTTTTGATGCCGCGCAGGAAGCGTTTAAATACGTTCTGAGTGGCAACCACTTCGGTAAGGTGGTGATTGAAGTAAAATGATATTTGTCAGCAATAAAAAAAACGTCCTGCCTATAAAGGCGGGACGTTATAAACCATTACACTAAAATTATTGTTTCTCAAGGTAGCAAAATCCCCGCTAAACACGGGATTATTTGTTTGTTAAAGCAAGTAATATTATATTTTTATAAATAGATGATAAACATCAGGTGCTTGGATAAGATCGCCTGCTACCTTTGTAACCATAATTAAGTGTTATGCCTTCCGTAGAAATATTATCCAGGATACAGTTTGCCTTCACTATCGCATTCCATTACATCTATCCTCCACTGAGCATCGGCCTCGGGCTATGCCTGGTGATTATGGAAGGCCTTTACCTGAAAACAGGCGATATATTATATAAGGAGATCACTAAATTCTGGATCAAAATATTTGCGCTCATCTTCGGTATCGGAGTGGCAACGGGCATTGTGATGGAGTTTGAATTCGGTACCAATTGGGCCACATACTCACACTATGTAGGCGACATCTTCGGCAGTGCCCTCGCAGCGGAGGGCATCTTCGCCTTTGGGATGGAATCCGCATTCCTGGGCGTATTGCTCTTCGGATGGGACAGAGTTAATAAAGGCGTCCATTACTTCTCCACCATCATGGTAGCGCTTGGCTCCATGTTTTCCGCATTATGGATCGTTATTGCCAACTCCTGGCAGCAAACACCGGCAGGCTACCGCATCGAAGGCCACGACCTCGGCGCACGCGCTGTGGTAACAGATTTCTGGGCTATGGTGTTCAACCCTTCCAGCATGGACCGCTATGCACACGTTATCATCGGAGCTTTTCTGGCAGGCGCATTTCTTGTGATGAGCGTAGGCGCATGGTACATTATTAAAAACCGTGTGGTAAGGCACGCGCAGGCCATGTTTAAAGTGGGCCTGTCTGTAGCTGTGGTGGCAGCTTTGCTGCAACTCTTTACCGGCCACCGCTCTGCGCATTATGTAAGCAAATACCAGCCGGCAAAACTCGCTGCAATGGAAGGCCACTACGACAGCCTCGCTGTAGCCGATATGTATATCATCGGATGGGTAGACAACAAGTTGCAAAAAACAAGCGGTATCAAAATTCCTGGTGGACTTTCCTTTCTGACACACGGCGATTTCAACGCACCGGTGGAAGGTCTCCGGGCTACGCCCGAAAAAGACCGGCCACGCGCTGTGAATTTTGTATTCCAGACTTATCATATTATGATCAGCATTGGCGTAACACTGATAGGGCTTACATTGCTGGCAGTTTTCCTCTTGTGGCGTAGAAAACTGTTCAACCAGCGGTGGCTGATGATCATCTTTGCATGGGCCGTACTGCTGCCGCAGATTGCTAACCAGGTGGGCTGGTATGCAGCAGAAGTAGGACGCCAGCCCTGGGTTGTGTACAAGCTGCTCCGCACCTCAGACGCACTGTCAAAAAAGGTCACTGCAGATCAGGTGATGTTCTCACTGGTGCTGTTCACCTTTGTATATGTGGTGCTGTTTGCCCTGTTCCTCTATTTATTGAACCGTAAGATCCAGCATGGCCCTGATGTTAAAGATGACGATGACGCTTACTATAAAAATAACCTGGCTGATCTTCCTGCCTAAAAAATTATAGCTGTATGGAAACAATTCTCGGACTGGACCTTCCCACATGGTGGTTTTTAGTGATCGGCGGGCTGATCACCGGTTACGGTATGCTCGACGGCTTTGATCTTGGCGCAGGATCATTGCATCTCTTCTTCAATAAAGAAGAAAGCAGAAGACTCGCGCTGAACGCAATCGGTCCCGTTTGGGACGGTAATGAAGTTTGGCTGGTAATTGCAGGAGGAGCGCTGTTTGCAGGCTTCCCTGTTGTATATGGAGTGATCCTTTCTACCTTCTATGTGCCCTTCATGTTGTTCCTCGTGGCGCTGATCTTCAGGGCCATTTCCATAGAATTCCGCAGCAAAGAGCCCTGGCCCTGGTGGCGCCGGATGTGGGATATCAGCTATTTTGCATCCAGCACATCTATCACGCTGTTGCTGGGATTAGTGCTGGGCAACCTTATCCACGGATTGCCACTGAATAAGGATCATGAATTCACCGGTAATCTGCTTACCTTTTTCAATCCATATGCTATCCTGATCGCATTCACCACCTTGTCTTTGTTCATGCTTCACGGGGCTATCTACCTGGTGATGAAAACCGAAAACAGGCTGTATGCCAAGCTAACCGTGCTGGTGAACAACTGCAGCAAGTTCTTCATTCTCTGCTTCATACTAACGTCAATGGCTACACTAATCTATGTGCCGCATATGACGCATCAGTTCAAAAACCATCCGGAGTTGTTCATATTACCGATGATGGCAGTGTTGATAGTGCTGAACATCAAGCGTAACATCGACGCCAGGAAGTATATGACTGCATTCCTTTACTCCTGTATCATTATGTCTTGCCTGCTGATATTATTTGCCGTGGGCCTCTATCCGAATATTGTGATCTCCACCACTGACCCTTCTTACAATGTGAGTATATATCAGGCCGCATCTTCTGTGAAGTCACTCAAAATCATGTTGCTGATTGCCGCTATAGGTACTCCACTGGTAATAGGCTATAGCGTATTTGTTTTCTGGACTTTCCGTGGAAAAGTAAAGTTAACGGAGATGAGCTATTAATATTAAAGGATTTTTTTATGTAGTTATTTAGTTATTTGAAATGCAGCGGAGATCAATAAATGTAATTAATAAAGTATGATTTCCGCTGCATTTCAAATAACTAAATAACTACATAAAAAAATCCCTAAATAAAAGGGCCCCCGCAAGAAATTGCAGGGGCTTACCATTTAACCTATATTCTGTACTGTAGCATCGTTATAATATCTTCCGGGGTAACCACAATTGTCTCTAACTCAATATCTTAAAATTTTCCGGAAGTTTTCTATGTATTAAAGACATTTTACAAAAGCCAAAGTTTAACGAACACAAAAAAAAAACTAAAAAATAGTTTTCTGCAACCGAAATTAGCGTTCAGAACTCGCTACCACCATGAATCGAATAGACCGGCTTACTGCCATTCTCATACAACTGCAAGGTAAGAAGATTGTAAAAGCGTCCGAAATATCGGACCGTTTTAATATCAGCCTGAGAACGGTGTACCGGGATGTCAAGGCCCTGCAGGAAGCCGGTGTGCCCATTGGGGCGGAAGCTGGTACTGGTTATTATATCGTAGACGGCTACCACCTGCCACCGGTAATGTTTTCAAAGGAAGAAGCTGCCGCCCTGCTTACAGGGGAAAAACTAATGGAGCAGCTCAGCGATCACTCCAACAGGAAACAATTCTCTTTTGCCATGGAAAAGATCCGGTCTGTTTTGCGGGGCAGCGAGAAAGACTATCTTGAGTCCCTGGATGAGAATATTGCGGTATTACGTGTCCGCCCAACCCACCTCGAAGACGACAATGGTTTCCCCAACCGCTTTCTCACGGATATCCAACAGGCACTGGGCATGCACCAGGTGATCAGTATGGAATATTTCTCCTTTCAGGAGGAAGTGGCCACCCGGCGCGAAGTAGAGCCGATCGGCATTTTCCATATGTCCGGCTACTGGCATCTCATAGCCTGGTGCAGGCTGCGCCAGGGTTACCGCGACTTCAGGATAGACCGCATCCGCAAATTGAACGTCACCTCCAGTTATTATAAAAAGAACAGCCGCATCTCCCTCCAGGAATACCTGGAGCAAAAACGGAGCAAGCCCCATTCCGGAGAGCAGCCACAGATTGTCAAAATCAGTGTGGATGCTAATATGATGAGGTTTATGAGAGAACAGAAGTATTATTTCGGGCTGATGGAAGAAACCGTGAAGGGCGACCAAACGGAGCTCACTTTCCTGACATCGTCTGTTGGCTACATCGCCCGCTGGCTGGTAATGTTCGGATCAGCTGTGAAAATCCTGGAATCCGATGAGCTGAAAACCGCCATGCAGGCGCTTGTTATCGAACTAAAAGAGCACTACCTGTAATTTTTTTAAATGCTCCTGACATAAGGTTGTCATATGCCGGTTGTTGTTTTGTACTGTAAAACAAAAAACACCGCATATGACTACTCTCCGCAACTGCTACGTATTTGTATATAACCAATACTCCGACTGGGAACCAGCACTGGTTTCATACGGCCTGCATACATTTACCGATGCATCCGTGATCACATTTTCACTGGACGGGCAACCGGTTACCTCAGGTGGAAACATGCATGTTCAGCCACAACAGAGTCTCGCCGATGCCATGCAGGCGGACATAGACCTGCTCATTATTCCCGGTGGCGCATCCATCGGGCAGGGCGGTAATACCGAATTGCTGCCACTGATCCACAAACACCTCGCTGCTGGCAAAATGCTGGCCGCTATCTGTGATGCAACTGTCTTTCTTGGCCAGCACGGCTTTCTCGATAATATTACCCATACCGGCAATCACCCGGAAGTATTGAAGATGATGGCTCCTGCCTACAAAGGCATGGCATTGTACCAGAACCAGCCTGCCGTAAATGGCGGGAATATCATCACAGCCGCAGGAACCGCTATGGTGGCTTTCACCAAAGAGATCTTCACCCATTTCAATCTGCTGCAGAACGAACAGCTCAATACATGGTTCAGCTTCTTCCTCTCTATAGATATCCCGGACATCTATACGGCATTACCGCTTCACTTCCTTTTCCGCCGCTACCAGACCAACCTGGCTGGCCTGTTGCCCCTGGTACGTCATGCCATTAAAGAGATATACCAGGAGGCTGCCACCTCCGGACTGGAAGTAAGCGGCGCACAGCAATGGCACTATCATGGGTTTGACGGTCACCCCGATACGGTCTTCACACTGGATATTGGCCTGCCGGTAGCCACGGTAAAACCGGTAGCAGCGCCCCACCAATGTGAAACCATAGCACCCTTTCATTGTGTAAGCCTCATGCATAAAGGGCCTTGGGAACACCTGGGTGAGACCTATGCGAAACTCATATCAGCCATACAAATACTCGGTCTGCAAATGACCGGCTATAGCACAGAACAGTACCTCCTGTATGATTTTGAAAATCCGGAACAGAACCTGACCAATATCCGTATTGGCATTGCAAAACCTTAACTACATGAAATGTTTTCAATACCTGGGAAGGGTATTACTGATAGCATTAATTATCTATAATGATCAAACACTAACGCAAATGACTAAACTGGATCTTACTAAAGCTTACAAAAACTATTATACAGCCACAACAACGCCACAGGTGGTCACTATTGAGAAAGGCAGTTTTATAACGCTGACCGGCAAAGGCGACCCCGATGGGGCAGCTTTTTCAGAAACTATCGGCACATTGTATACAGTAGCATACAGTATCAAAGGTATCTGCAAGCAGCAATCGAAAGACTTTATTGTAAGCAAGCTTGAAGGATTCTGGTGGGTAGAGGATAAGCATGTAGATCCCTTGAAGGTTCCGCGGAGTGAATGGTGTTATGAACTGGCCATCAGAATGCCGGATTATGTGACCCATCGGCATTTTGCTGCCGCCGTGGTCACAGCAGAGAAAAAGAAGCACTCATCTTTATTCAGGGAAGTCAATTTCAAAGAAATAGAAGAAGGCCCAAGTGTGCAGCTGTTGCATAATGGTCCTTTCAGCGAGGAACCGGTATCATTGAAAAAGATGGAAGAACTGATGAAGAAAGATGGATTAGCGATGAATGGGCGTCATCATGAAATATATTTATCGGATCATCGGAAAACACAGCCGGAGAAGCTGAAGACAATTTTGCGGCATCCTGTAAAACGGGAAGGGTAATAAGATTCAGACACTATCTCCGAGACCGAGTTGCTGAATAGCCAGCTGGGCTGCAATCTGGCTGGCATCTTTTTTATTGAAGGCTTTACCGCTGCAAATGAGCTGCCCGTCTACCACAGCGCCAACTGTGAAGATGCGGCGGCCATTGTCCATTTGTTCATCCAGTAGTTCAAACTCCAGCACTTTGCCATTCTTATTGGCCCAGCCATACAATTTGTTCTTGTGGTTCATCTCCACGCTCTCAAGCAACTCCATGTCTATATAAGGCATGAGGATGCGTTTGTGAACAAACTGCTGGGTTTTATTATAACCTTTGTCGAGATATACCGCACCCACAAGGGCTTCCAGGGTATTGCCGAAAATCTGGCTTATTTTGAGAAAGCTGTTGTATTTGTCGTAGATAGTGAGTTTACGCAGGCCCATTTTAATGGCAATATCGTTGAGTTGCTGGCGGTTAACTATTTTGGAACGCATCTCAGTAAGATATCCCTCCGTTTTGTAAGGATATTTTTTAAAGAGATAATCACCAACAATTGCTCCCAGGATGGCATCACCGAGATATTCCAGCCGTTCGTTGCTTTCAAGGAATTTTTCTTTGCTGGAACGGTGGCTCAGGGCTATTTCGTACAAAGCGAAGTTGCCTGGCGGAAAGCCAAGCAAGCTATGAAGCTCTTTGTACAAGTGCCTCTTCTTGGATACTAGTCGATATAAAAAACCTGGCAGTAATTTCACACAATCTGGATCAAGGAACAAATTTTTTGAATATCACAGAGGCATTATGACCACCAAAGCCAAAGGTGTTGCTTAATGCAGCTCTTACTTCTCGATGTTGTGCGGTGTTAAAGGTAAAATTTAATTTCGGGTCCAGCTGAGGGTCGTCGGTAAAATGGTTAATCGTAGGTGGTACAATACCGTGAATGATAGACATGATCACAGCTATGGACTCAACGGCTCCGGCGGCACCAAGAAGGTGACCCGTCATGGATTTGGTGGAGCTGATGTTCAGATTATATGCGTGCTCTCCGAATACTTTCTGAATAGCTTTTACCTCAGCGATATCACCAAGGGGGGTAGAAGTTCCATGAACATTGATATAGTCAATAGCGGTAGCGTCTAAACCGGAATCAGCCAGCGCCTGACGCATTACATTCATTGCACCGAGTCCTTCAGGATGTGGGGCAGTGATGTGGTGTGCATCAGCTGTAGCGCCTCCTCCAGCCAGCTCTGCATAAATTTTGGCACCTCTTTCCAGCGCATGATCCAGGGATTCCAGTACCAGTGCTCCGGCACCTTCACCCATTACAAAACCATCTCTGTCCAGATCAAAAGGACGTGAAGCGGTTTTAGGATCATCATTTCTCTCTGAAAGGGCCTTCATGGCGTTAAAGCCGCCAACACAAGGCTCATTGATCACATTTTCAGAACCGCCTGTTACCACCAGGTCGGTTTTCCCGTAACGGATACTATACATTGCCTCAATGATCGCATTGGTAGCAGAAGCACAGGCAGATACAACAGAAAAATTAGGCCCCCTGAAACCGTGACGAATAGAGATATATCCGGCAGCGATATCAAGAATAAGCCTTGTGATCAGGAATGGACTGAAACGGGGAGTCCCGTCTCCGGTATGAAAGTCCCGTAATTCATGACTGAAGTTGATCATACCACCCACGCCAGTGCCCCATATCACACCGGCACGATCTGCATTGATCTTGTCTTTGTTGATATTGGCATCTGATATCGCCTGATCGGCAGCAATCACCGCTGTTTGGGTGAAGGGGTCCATTTTGCGGGCCTCTTTCTTGTCCAGGTAATTCGTAGGATCGAAATTCTTCAGTTCACAAGCAAAACGGGTTTTGAACTTGGAAGCGTCAAATTGACGGATGAAATCCGCGCCGGATACACCGTTCGCCAATCCGTGCCAAAAGTCGGCTACGGAATTGCCGAGCGGTGTAAGAGCGCCTAAACCTGTAACGACAACTCGTCTTGGTTGCATTAAAACAATTCTGATTAGTAGGATTATTTTACATGTTCTTCCAGGTAAGCAACTGCCTGGCCAACAGTAGTAATAGTTTCAGCTTGTTCGTCAGGAATGGAGATGTTGAATTCTTTTTCGAATTCCATAATCAGTTCTACCGTATCCAAAGAGTCAGCGCCTAAGTCGTTGGTGAAGCTGGCTTCAGGAGTTACCTCGGCTTCGTCAACGCCCAATTTGTCGATAATGATCTTTTTAACTCTTGATGCAATGTCTGACATAATTTTAAGTGTTTTTGGTTTAAAACTTGACTGCAAAAATATAATTTTTATTGAATTGCCAAGAGATAGCCCGAATTTTAACGGGTCACGCTAATGTACAATCCCACCAAAGTCAATACAGTAAACATATTCATCTCATTGTTAATAAAAGATTTTATGTCTCCCTATACCCATTCATACGCATAATTCTCCATTTAACCTTAAAATACCAGGATTTTAGATGTCGCTCATCAGAAATCTCCATTCACCCTCCTTTTTCACCACTTATCTAATGCATTAACGCTATTTAACAGTCGTAACACCCATTCACGGCGTCCATTTACTAAATTTGTCCTGCTTATGGGAACAGCCATCAGTTTTATGCTGTTAGCCTTTGGTGATAACGCTGCCAGATCAGTAAAAAGCTAAAACAATCTTCCGGTTCTCAATTATATAAAAGCTAAACGCTAAAAGTCAAACGCTAAAAACATGTCCAACAGCAAAAAGACCATCCGCAACATTATATTATTGGTTGCAGCTGGCATCGTGATTTTTTTCGTTTATAAAAAACTGACCGCAAACGGCAACAAAGATACAGCCGGGCCCGCTGCAGGACCTAAAAACCCATCCAAACAACTGCTCACAGATGCTTGGGTGGTGAAAACATCCGCCCTTGAGCAGTCCATAGAAGCCAGCGGAACACTGCAAAGTAATGAAGAAGTGGAAATAAAACCGGAAATAAACGGACGAATCATACATCTGTACTTTAAAGAAGGCACCAACGTAAGAAAAGGCGACCTCCTTGTAAAGATATATGATGAAGACCTGCGTGCTCAGCTTGAAAAACTGAAATTACAACAGCAGCTCGCACGGACTACGCTCGAACGCCAGGAAAACCTCCTTAAAATAAATGGTATCAGCCGCCAGGATGTGGACGTTACCCGTAACCAGGTAAGTGCATACGGCGCCGATATTGAATACACACTCACACAATTACAGAAAACCGAGCTGCGTGCCCCCTTCAGTGGCAGGCTTGGACTCCGCAATGTGAGCGAGGGCGCCATCGTGTCTTCTGCCTCCGTGATCACTACTTTACAGCAGATTGACCCGCTGAAAATGGACTTTGCCGTAGCAGAAAAATACCGCAACGTGATCAAAACCGGCGACCAGGTAAGTTTCTTCGTAGCCGGCGACACCAAAGAATATAAAGGAAGCATCTATGCCATAGATCCTAAAATAGACCTTACCACCCGCACAGTAAGACTCCGTGCCATGGTGCCTAATAATAGCGGTACACTGTTTCCCGGCTCTTTCGCCAAAGTGCAGATAGCGCTGAAAAACCTCCCGGACGCCATCATGATTCCTTCCCAGGCTGTAATACCCGGCACCCGTGATAAAAAAGTGATCGTGGCCGACAGCGGCAGAGCCAAATTCGTAGTGGTGGAAACCGGCATACGCACCGAAAGCAACGTACAGATCACCAATGGCCTCAAGCCAGGCGATACAGTGATCACCACCGGTATACTTCAGCTTAAACCTGGAATGCCGCTTAAATATAATAAGGTACAATAGATACTACATAAGGGAACGTATAGCCCGAAAATCTGATAACTTACCATGAGTCTACCTTCCTTATCTCTCAAACGCCCGGTGCTGGCTATCGTGATGAATATCATCATCGTGATATTCGGCCTCGTGGGATTCACCTTCCTGGGAGTGAGAGACTTCCCGGCCATAGACCCGCCCATCGTAAACGTACGTACGTCGTATGCCGGCGCCAACTCAGACATTATTGAAACACAGATCACCGAACCACTGGAGAAATCCATCAACGGTATTGCCGGTATCAAAAATATCTCTTCCAGCAGCAGCCAGGGTAGCAGTAATATCACCGTGGAATTTGAGCTGGGCGAAGACCTTGAAGGCGCTACCAACGATGTGCGCGATAAAGTATCACAGGCACTGCGTAGTCTTCCGCCAGATATTGATGCCCCCCCAGTGGTATCCAAGCAGGACGCCAACTCCGACGCCATCATATCCATGACCGTACAGAGTAACACCCGCAATCAGCTGGAAGTTACCGAATACGGCACCAACGTACTACTCGAAAAACTACAAACCATCCCTGGCGTAAGCGCTATTCAGATATGGGGCGAAAAACGCTATGCCATGCGTATCTGGATGGACCCGGCCAAACTGTCTTCCTACAGCCTTACACCTTCTGATGTACAGGCTGCCCTGCAAAGAGAAAACGTGGAACTGCCTTCAGGTAAGATCGCCGGTAACGCCACCGACTTCACCGTGCGGACCTTTGGTCGCCTCATTTCAGAAGATGATTTCAACAACCTCATCATCAAAAATGTAAACGGCAGCGAAATACACATCCGCGACATCGGACAGGCTGTGCTGGGACCAGAGAATGAAGAAACCGTACTGAAAGAATCCGGTATCCCTATGATAGCACTGGCGCTCATACCTCAGCCAGGCTCCAACTATGTAGCCATCGCCGATGAATTCTATAAAAGGTACGAACAGCTGAAGAAAGACATCCCGGAGGATTATACCGTAAACATAGCGATGGACAATACCCGCTTCATTAAAAAGTCAATTGAAGAAGTGGAGGAAACCCTCATCGTAGCGCTCACCCTGGTGATCCTTATTGTATACCTCTTCTTCCGCGACTGGCTCATGGCTTTCCGTCCGCTGATAGACATCCCCGTATCATTGATAGGCGCATTCTTCATTATGTATGCATGCGGTTTCACGATCAATATACTCACGTTGCTGGCCATTGTACTGGCTACCGGCCTCGTGGTGGACGATGGTATTGTGGTAACAGAAAATATCTATAAGAAAATAGAAGCCGGTATGCCACGTATGCGTGCTGCCCGCGAAGGCTCTGAAGAAATCTTCTTCGCCGTAATCGCTACTTCCATTACACTGGCCTTCGTGTTCCTCCCTATCATCTTCCTCCAGGGCTTTGTAGGACAGCTGTTCCGTGAGTTCGGTATCGTAGTCGCCGGGGCGGTATTAATCTCCGCATTCGTGTCCCTGACATTAACGCCCGTACTCAATGTAAAGATCGGACGCAAAACACATACCCACTCCTGGTTCTATACTAAAACAGAACCCTTCTTCCGCTGGATGGAAGAAGGATACGAACGGTCCCTTAAATCGTTTATGCATGTACGTTGGATAGCCGGATTAATCATCGCCGGATGCCTCGTACTTATCTACTTCCTGTTCAGGACATTGCAGTCTGAACTGGCCCCACTTGAAGACAGAAGCCAGTTCCGGTTGTCTATAACCACGCCGGAGGGCACCTCCTTCGATTACATGGACAACTATGTGGATAAGCTCACGCAGTTCCTGGCGGACTCTATACCTGAAAAGAAGATTATCCTGAGCGTGACTTCTCCCGGTTTCAGCGGTTCCGGCGCGGTGAACACCGCTTTTGCCAATGTGGTACTCACAGAACCCAATGAACGTCACCGTTCACAGAAAGAGATCGTAAACATGGTCAACCGCAGCATGAGTAAGTATCCGCAGGGTAAGGTCTTTGCCATAGAATCACAAACCATACAGGTGGGTCGCCGCAGCGGTCTTCCCGTATCATTCGTGCTGGAACATATCAACTTCGATTCTCTCACTGCCGTACTACCAGGATTCATGGATGAAGTAGGCGCCAGTCCTGTATTCCAGGGAACCGACATAGACCTGAAGTTTAACAAACCGGAACTACGCATTCACATCAATCGCGATAAAGCCACTCAGCTGGGCGTTTCTGTGCAGGATATCTCACAAACATTACAGCTGGCATTAAGTAACCTCCGCTATGGCTACTTCATCCGCAATGGTAAACAATACCAGGTAATGGGGCAGGTATTCCGCGCAAACCGCGATGCACCGATGGACCTGCAAAACCTCTATGTGCGTAATTCCCGCGGTGAGGCCATCCAGCTGGATAACGTTGTGAGCATAGAAGAAGAAACCAGTCCGCCAATCATTTATCACTTCAACAGGTACAAGAGCGCCACTATCTCTGCCAGTCTTGCACCCGGCAGAACCATCGGCGACGGTATCAACGAAATGTACCGTATATACAACAAGCTGCAACAGGAGAAAGTCATCGACGACAGCTACGCCACCGCATTGTCCGGCGCCTCACGCGACTATGCTGAAAGCGGCTCCAATACAATGTTTGCGCTGGGACTGGCATTACTGCTGATTTACCTCGTACTGGCTGCACAGTTTGAAAGCTGGATAGATCCGTTGATCATCATGCTTACAGTACCACTGGCATTTGCCGGTGCATTGTTGTCGCTGTGGCTGTTCAACCAGACCTGGAATATCTTTTCTCAGATCGGGGTAATTATGCTGATAGGTCTGGTAACAAAGAATGGTATCCTCATCGTGGAATTTGCAAACCATCAGCGTGATACCGGCCTTAACAAAACTGAGGCCGTGATACATGCATCTTCCATGCGCCTGCGACCTATTCTGATGACCAGTCTTGCGATGGCACTGGGCGCACTGCCGATTGCCTTATCACTGGGAGCCGCCGCCACCAGCCGTATCCCGCTGGGTATCGTAATCGTAGGTGGTATTATCTTCTCGCTGGTGCTTACTTTATTCGTAATACCGGCGATGTATACTTTCTTCTCCCGCAGAGGTAAGAACACCGAAGAAAGTGATGAAGAAGAAAGACTTGAAGGCAAAGAAGAAGATGTTGCTTCTGCTCATGCCTGATTTTTCAGAGCGAATATTTTTTATGAAGAAAGATATAATAAAGCATTGTTTCTTTTTCCTGGCATTACTGGGATGTACATGGGCTGCACAGGCACAATCGAAAGTGCTTACTGTGGAACAAGCCGTTGATCTGGCGCTGAAGAATAATTTTGATATCCGTCTTGCACGCAACAGCGCAGAGCTGTCTGCTAACGATTACGCTTACGCGAATTTCGCATTTGTACCGCGGCTCAATGCCACTGCCGGCACCAACTGGAGCCGTACCGCTACCAAGCAGGAATTTGCTAACGGATCAAAGCGCGATACCAGTGGTATCAAAGGCAACAACATCAACGCCAGCGCCACACTCAGCTGGACGCTGTTTGACGGCATGAAGATGTTTGCCACACGCGACAAGCTACAGGCCATCCGTGATCTTGGCGAACTGGCAATCAAGAACCAGGTACAAAATTCAGTCGCCACTATCATCAGTGGCTATTACAACATTGTACAGCAAAAGCAGCAGCTAAAAGCAATCAGCGAACAGCTTTCTATTTCTGAAGAAAGAGTGAAGTTATCTGACGCCAAATTTACTACGGGCCTCGGTCCTAAAACAGACCTGCTGCAATCTAAGGTAGATCTGAATGCACAGAAGGCGCTATACCTGCGGCAGCTCACACTGATAGAACAAAGCAAGGCGCTCCTCAATCAGCTGATGGCTGTTCCTGCAAACGCTACCGAATACGATGTGCAGGACTCCATACCATTAACAACAGACATATCGTTTGTTGCTTTGCAACAAAGCATCGCCAACAACAATACCAGCATCCGGCTGCAGCAACAGAATGTAGCCGTATCCGCCCTTACAGTGAAAGAGCGCAGGGCAGACTATTTCCCCGTATTGTCATTCAATTCCGCATATAACTATAACCGTAACACTTCTAACGCGGCCTCCAATAATTTCAGTCCGCGATTCAACCGCAATGCGGTGCTTAATTATGGCTTCACAGCTACCATCCCTATTTTCAACGGCTTCAATGTAAAACGGCAGGTACAGAATGCAAAGATCGACTACGACTTTCAGAACATCACACTGGATAACGTACGGTCGCAGGTGGATCTATCACTGAGCAATGCATTCAAAGACTATGAGTACTATAAAAAAGCCGTGCAGCTGGAAGAAGAAAATAACCAGCTGGCCCACGAAAATGCGATGGTAGCACTGGAGCGCTTCAAACAGGGTGTATCTACTACCATTGAAGTAAAACAGGCGCAGCAAAGCCTCGAAGACTCCAACTACCGGCTTATTCAGGCCAGGTATAATACCAAACTCGCAGAAACAGAGCTGAGGAGATTAAACGGTGCATTGGTGCAATAGATCGGAAAATCATTTTCTCTACCTCTGAAAATACAAAGAGGCTGTCTCAAAAGTAATCTGAAGGCACTGAGAATATCGTAAACGAAAACTCTCTCCACCAGGTACCCGGATAAAATTGGGTAAAAATTACTTTTGAGACAGCCTCATTAAGTTCGAAACTATCCGGGGAATTAGCAGGAAGAATAATTTATCCTGATAAGTTTAGTATGCCGGACTAATCCTCCGCCGGAGATACTTTC
>NZ_DATLKJ010000153.1:0-45498 GCF_035538455.1 Chitinophaga sp. | reverse complement strand
TTAATGATGCAGTAAATGTATTTACATTTGTTTCCTGGCATGCGATACTATCCCGCCAGATAGCGCTATCCGGCGGGATAGTATCGTATTCAACTTAAATGCGACACCAAGATGCTTACAAACGGAAGATGCCCCAGCAATATGCTTTCCATCCGGGATGCATTGGAAGTGCTGGAAGGAAAATGGAAGCTGTTGATCCTGTTCTCACTGGCTTCCGGTCCGAAGAGATTTAAGGAGATTTCCCGGGAAGTAAACGGGATTACAGACAGGACGCTGTCCAAAGAACTGAAAAGCCTGGAAGAAAACAGGCTGGTGGTTAAACATGTCTATAATACCTTTCCGCCCGCTGTGGAATATACCATCACAGCGCATGGGCAGTCGCTTGGAAAAGTGATGGACGAGCTGCATTATTGGGGGCTTGCACACCGGAAGGAAATCATCGGGAAATAAAAATACCACTCCATATTCTATTATATTCATTCTTTCCAGGAGGGCAATTTTCTTAATTAATTATTGTTTTACGATAATTAATTACTATAATTGCAGTATTATTCTAAACTCAGGGAAAAAATGAACCGTGTAAAGACTGTCGCAAAAATATTGTTTTACATCAGCGGAATCTTAGCGTTTGGTTATTTCATCACGGCATTGTATGCCTTGATCTGTTTATTCACCAACACACATATAAGCCAGTTTAAAGGGGGTACATTTCTGCGCATTTTCTACCCATTCACGGAAGTGCCGTTTATGATTATTGAGAACAACCTGCCTTATATCATTTTCTCATTTCTGCTTGTCTTAAACCTCTATGGTTTGTTCTTCTGGCTGGCGGCCAGCGTATTCAGGGTGTTTTTTCAGCCTAAATTATTCACGCAGCAGAATCTTCTTCACCTGCGCAGGTTCTATCTGCTCAATTTATTTGCACCGGGCGTGGCAACGGCTTTAGCCAGCCGCTTTGTACCCGTGGAGAAAGAGGTGTGGGCATTGGTGATGATACATTTTTTCCTTGGTATCTTTACTTATTTTCTAGCGGTGATTTTCTCGCAGGGACTACATTTACAAAAAGAACAGGATTTATTCATATAGACATGCCAATTATTGTAAACATCGATGTAATGCTTGCCAAACGCAAAATGCAAAGCAAAGAATTGGCAGAAAAACTGGGGATCACGCCGGCGAACCTCTCTATTCTTAAAACCGGCAAGGCCAAAGGTATACGTTTCGATACCCTTGAAGCCATCTGCAAGATCCTGGAGTGCCAGCCCGGCGACATTATAGAGTACAGGGAAGAATCCTGATTATCATATATACAACCACCTTTGTAACAGCAACGTACGGACGTTGCATGACATTGTATTGTCTAAACACAGCTATAACATGAACCAGCTATCTATCAACCAGCTATCGCTTACCTATAAAAGTGGCATTAAAGCTGTGGACAATATTTCGTTGGAAATCACCAACGGGATGTTTGGTCTGCTGGGGCCTAACGGCGCCGGCAAATCATCGCTCATGAAGACGGTTGTGGGTTTGCAAAAGCCTGGCACCGGCGATATCTTCTTCAACGGAACAGATGTGGTTAAAAATCCCATGGGTATAAGAAAGCATCTGGGATACCTGCCACAGGATTTTGGTGTGTATTCTAAAGTATCCGCCTATGACCTGTTACAACATCTGGCAGTGCTTAAGGGCATTACTGATGCAGCTGCCCGCAGGCAACAAATCATGGGGTTGCTGGAGAAAGTTAACCTACTGCCTGTTCGCAACAGGGAAGTACATACTTTCTCCGGTGGCATGAAACAACGGTTTGGCGTGGCTCAGGCGCTGCTGGGCAATCCACAGATCATCATTGCAGATGAGCCTACTGCCGGTCTTGATCCGGAAGAGCGGAACCGTTTCAATACTTTGCTGAGCGAGATCAGTGAAAATATTATTGTCATATTGTCTACTCATCTCGTGGAAGACGTCCGCAATCTCTGTGCTCAGATGGCGGTTATCCATAAAGGCGCTGTATTGGCTGCTGGTAATCCTTCCGCAATGATCAAAGCACTCGAAGGAAAAATATGGACACGGAAGATTCAGGTTTCCGAATTGCCGGATTATCAGCACTACCGGATTATCAGTAACCAGCTGGTTGAAAAAGAGATGCATATTTCCGTGTATGCCGACACCCAGCCTGACGGCTTCTACGCTTCTGCACCTATATTGGAGCATGTTTACTTCCATACTTTATACCGTCAATAACTCCACTCATGAAACCTGTTTTCCTGTTTGATATAAGAGCCTGCGTAAAAAGCCGCATTGCTCCGCTGGCGATTATTTTATTGCTGGGCATGGGCCTGTTTGCAGGCCATCAATTTAATTTTAGCGCAGGTGAAGGCATTTACCTGAACGCACCCTTTACCATTGGGTTTGTGCTGGGGTTGCTCAGTTTGTCTGTTATCTTTATCGCTACTATCTTCGCCGCCAACCTGCTGTTCAAAGAATGGGACACACGGTTTGACCAGATACTGTTCACCACCTCTCTTCATAAAGACGGCTTTGCCACCGGGCGTTTTCTGTCGTTGTTCACGCTTACCGTTACCAGCTTTCTGTTGATCGTCGTTGGTTTTGCGGTGGGGCAGCAACTCAGAAGTGATGTTGCCTTATTACCGGGCGTGCATATGCAGCGTTACCTGTATCCCTTTGTCGTACTGGGCTGTATTAACAGCCTGCTGGTCTGCAGTTTTCTTTATCTTATTGCATGGCGTATGCGCAACAAGCTATTGATGGTAGTAGGCGGTCTGTTACTGTATGTATTGTACATGGTAGTGTTGCTTTTCTCCAATTCGCCGTTCATGGCGCAGAGCATGCCACAGTCGATGATGGCACAACAGATTTCTGCACTAACGGACCCCTTCGGGCTATCCGCTTATTTCCTCGAGAGCAGCAGCTTATCTGTGGTGCAGCGCAACACGGTAGTGGTACCACTCTCCGGGTATTTCCTGATTAACAGGCTGATAGTGCTGGCCCTCTCCATCCTCTGCATCACGCTGACCATCAAGCGGTTTTCCTTTACGGCGGCCAGTCGTCGTTTCCGCACAGCAAAGTGGCTGGCTGATGAAAATCCTGCATTGCATCAGCAGCCCTATCTGATAACCAACACGGTTCATAATGCGCTGTCGGCTTTACAAGCCGCATGGTCGTTTGCAAAAATGGATCTTATCTATACATTGAAAAGTATTCCGTTTATAGCAACAATCATCATCCTGCTTTTTGACATTGGCATGGAAATGTATGCTGCCATTGAAAAGGGAATCCGTTTGCCGCAACAGTACGCCAGTTCGGGATTAATGGCAGTTACGATCTCCAGGAATTTTCATCTGATAGGTTTATTACTGACCGTATATTTCGTGAATGAGCTATTTTGGAGAAGCAATGCAGCGCGATTCTCAGCTATAGAATATACCACTGTTGGCATACGGTCTAAGATATGGGGACACTTGCTCAGTAATGCGCTGCTGATTGTATGCTTTACTACCGCCACGATACTGCTGGGGCTTGCATTCCAGGCAGGATATGGATATACCGCCATAGACCCGGTAGCTTACGCTGGTGTATGGGTTTTCAATACGATGCCGTTAATCCTGCTGGCTGGTTTTCTGCTACTGATTAACCAGCTGGTATCACAGCGTTACATTGCCCTGGGGCTATCTTTACTGCTGACATTGATGATTGCTTCGCCACTTTCCGGTAAGTGGATAAGTATACCACTGCTCCGCTTCTTTTCAGACTTTACCGGTACCTACAGTGATTTCAATGGCTACGGACCCTACCTGGCTTCATTTCTGCTACGGCTTTTATTTGGCGGATGTGTTATTGGCGGGCTATGGTTTGCTTATCATACTATTAAAAACAAGCAGTTGAAATTCCGGTCTGTTATGTATTTCATGCTGCTCCTGCCGACCGGCTACTTCGCCGGGAAACAGTTCATGCAGGGCTATATTCCGAAGGACGGCCATGGCCAGCAGGAGGCGGCAGCCAGTTATGAAAAGAAATACCGGAAATATGCATCTATTCCTCAACCTGTTATTACAGCTGTTCAAACGAACATCCACCTGTATCCTAACAGAAACGGGTATACGATAACAGGTATCTATATCATTCAAAACAAAACGCAGGCATCAATCGATAACATCCTCCTCAACTTTGACGAGGACCTGCGTCTTGTCAAAGCCCGTTATTCTTCGTCGCAGGAATCGCTGGACATCCACCAGCATATATCAACATTGCAGCTAAAGCATCCATTACAAGCGGGCGACAGTGCGCATATCAGTTTTGAGATCTCGTATGAATGGCAGCCTGTCAACGGACATCAACCGTTCAATGCCATCATTGCCAATGGCTCGTTTATGCGGATCAGCCGGTACTATCCACAAATCGGTTATCAGCCGCAAAGGGAAATCACTGATAGTCTGGTACGGCAGCAGTTTGCGTTGGGTGCGCCTACGGAGACTCACAAGCTGGAAGCTCCGAGGCAAGAAAACCATTTTATTCACCTGGATATGACCATCTCAACGACACCGGACCAAATGGCGATAGGCACCGGGGAGCTGGTAAAGCACTGGCAGGAAAACGGCCGCAACTATTTTCGTTATACACCGGGAGAGCCGGTTCCCTTCCGTTTTGCCGTAGCTTCAGCCAGGTACGAAGTGAAACGCGCTACCTATAATGGCACTGACATCTACCTATATTATCATCCGCAACATGCTGAGAATGCGGAACAGCTCCTGGCCAATGCACAACAAACGCTGGACTATTGCACACAGCACTTTGGCCCGTATCCTTTTCATTCCATCACATTTGCAGAAGTACCTTCCTTTACCCGGGGCTTCGCTGCTACCGCATATCCAGCTGCCGTATTCATGCCGGAGCATATGATCTTCCATGCCAATGTGCATGCAGATAAGCAACAGGATGTGATCAATGAACTGGCCGGACATGAGCTATCACATATGTGGTGGGGTAACAACCAGATCGCTCCGGATGACCGGGAAGGCGCAGCTATGCTCACGGAAACGCTGGCCATGTATACGGAAATGATGTTGTACAAAAAAATGCATGGCAAGGAAAAGATGCTGGAAAGAATAGCCGTTCATCAGCAGATCTATGATACGGAAAAAGGGTACTCAGCAAACCGGCCCCTGTACAGAGTTACGGGTGAACAAACACACATCTCTTATTCGAAAGGGGCTGTAACGATGGTCAGGCTCAGTAACCTGATCGGTGAAGCAAAAGTAAACGAAGCATTACGGCTCTTTCTTGACCGGTATAAATATCCTGGCTCCGCACCTGTTTCAATAGACCTGATTTCCTCATTCCTGGAAGTCAGTGACGAAAAGTATCACCGGGAAATTAAGGCTATGTTTATGGAGATATGAATATAATTCACTTTTAGTCTTTGAGCTAATGCCGTGAGCAATTGTTCATAATCGTACACCAGTGTGCTGAAAGCGGACAATTGTAAACTGTAATGACCTGTAATATGGCTGTTGTCAGCAGTATTGTGGTATTGGCATTTTTTTAGCGCCAACCGTCATTATGTTCTACAATTACCTCAGGCTCGCTTTACGGAATCTCCGGCGTAACAAAGGATTCTCGTTTATCAATATCAGCGGATTGGCCATTGGTATGGCCAGCGCTATTCTCATCCTGCTATGGGCGCAGCATGAACTGGGCTTTGACCGCTTCCACGGCAAAGCCGACCGGTTGTACCAGGTATGGTCCAACGATAGCATCCAGGGGAAAATAAGATCTATGACCATGACGCCGGAGGTCATGGCGCCATCTTTAAAAACGGATTATCCCGAAGTAGAAGAGGCCTCGCGCGTGCGCTGGACACGCAATCTGCTGACCGGCCATAACCGGGAGACGCGGTTGCTCTCCTCCGGCGCTGTGGTGGACCCTGGTTTCCTCTCCCTATTTTCCTTTCCCCTGCTTGAAGGCAATGTAAGTACTGTGTTGAAAGATCCTAATGGTATTGTTATTACAGAGAAGCTGGCTAAAAAACTATTCAATACAACTGCGGCCACCGGCAAAGTTATTACGATGGGAAACGCGGTAAGTTACACGGTTACCGGTATTTTAAAAGACCTGCCTGATAATACACAGTTCAATTATGTGGAGTACCTGGTTTCCTATGAAAAGGAAAAGATAGATAAAGACTGGAGTAATTTTTCCATCTCTACGTTTGTGCTGCTGCGGCCAAACGCTTCTGCCACGCTGCTGAACAATAAAATAAAGCGCATCATCCGGGAACACACTACCCAGACAGGCACAGAAGCGTTTCTGTATCCCGTTACCCGGCTACGGCTATACGACCAGTTTGAAGATGGCAAGCCCACGGGCGGGCGTATCACGATAGTGCGGACATTTATCATTGTGGCGATTTTCATTCTGCTGATTGCCTGCATCAACTTCATGAACCTTTCAACAGCACGTAGTGCCAGGAAAGCCAGGGAAGTAGGTGTACGGAAATCCATCGGTGCGGTAAAAGGTTCACTTATATTCCAGTTTCTGACGGAATCGTTGCTGTTGGCTACCATTGCAGGGTTGCTGGCATGGGGGATTGTAGCGGTAAGTCTACCTTCCTTCAATCAGTTTACGGGTAAGGTGTTACGCCTGGAATACGGCAATATTTATTACTGGCTCACGGGCATTTCGTTTATCCTGTTCACGGGATTGCTGGCAGGTAGTTATCCGGCATTCTTTCTCTCTGCCTTTAAGCCTGTAGCAGTGCTGAAAGGGCTGAGCCGGCGCCCGCATAGGTGGATAACACCCCGTAAAGCGCTGGTGATACTGCAATTCACTTTTGCCACCATACTGATCATCTGCACTATCATTATCAGCCGCCAGATAAAATACGGGCAGGAAAGAAAAACAGGCATTGATATGCAGAACCTGGTGCACATCTTTATGAACGACGAGATGAGTGAACATTTCAGCCTGATCAAACAGGAGTTGATCTCATCAGGTTATGCCAGTTCTGTAGCCAAAGTGATGGCGCCCCTTTCTGAAAACTGGGCTTATGGGCTCAGTCTGAGCTGGCCGGGGAAGCCTCCGGGAACGAAAGTACAGATCAACCGTTATACTTCTGAAGGTGATCTGGTAAAGACTTCCGGTATGCGCCTGCTCCAGGGAAGAGATATTGATATTAAAGCCTATCCGACAGATTCATCCGCCTGTCTGATCAATGAAAGCGCTCTTAAACTGATGGGGTTCAAAGATCCTATTGGCCAGCGGATCTACGATGATCCTGACTACTGGCACATAGTAGGCGTGGTAGAGGATTTTATACAGGAGTCGCCATATATGCCGGTGAAGCCTATCATTATTAAAGGGCCTAAGAGCTGGATGGGTACGATACTGGTAAAGCTCAATGAGCCGGTAGCAGCGAATATTGCGGGAATGGAAAAGGTGTTCAAAAAGTATAATCCTGCTTATCCCCTGGAATATAAATTTGCGAGTGATACCTATGCCAACAAATTCGGGAATGAACGGTTCACTGGTAAGCTGGCGGGTCTTTTTGCGGGATTGGCCATCTTTATCTCCTGCCTCGGACTATTTGGGCTGGCGGCATTCATGGCTGAGAGCCGCTTCAAGGAAATCGGTATCCGGAAAGTTCTGGGTGCTTCTATTGCCAGTATTACGATGCTGCTCTCACGGGATTTCATACAGCTGGTTATCGTTGCTTTTATCATTGCCACTCCGTTTGCCTACTGGATCAGCAGCAGGTGGCTGCAGGATTTTTATTACAGGATCAGCCCCAGTATATGGGTCTTTGCCGGCGCTGGTGCGCTGACAATTATTATTGCACTGTTGACAGTCAGCTCGCAGGCTATCAGGGCGGCGTTGACCAATCCGGTGAAAAGTCTTAAAACAGAGTAGCCATTACCGTTATAGCGGATACCACGAATAATCATTGGGGATCGGTTACGGGACCAGGTATTACTGCGGAGGTGTACAGGCTGTATAATTTCCAGCCTAAGGAAGTGTACAGCATCTGCCCTTCTTCTGTGGCTACCAGGATACTTTTCGTATATCCGTTAGCGGTGGCCACGCTTTCAAGGGTTTTCATCACGATGGTGCCCAGCCCTTTCCTACGGTGCGCCGCTTCAGTGGATATGCGGTCATAAATTGCCAGATCGTCCACAAATATGATCCGGCCGCTTGCTGCTAAGTTCCCTTCGCCGGTTAGTATTTTCACCAGATTGTGGGTTTGCTGCATGTCTGTTTCTATATAATATCCATGCGGTAATCTTATTGCTCCGGCAGGCATAGGGTCAGCCATCGTCATCATATATCCCTGGGGTTGTATTTCCCACCGTGATGGCAAAATATCCTTCAGCGCATCAGGCGGCGCACATACTTTCAGGAAAACCCAGTGATCATGAATGGCATCGGCCAACCGGATAATATCTCCCGTGAGTGCAGGAAAAACATAACGGCGTTGCTGTTCTGGCCAGCCTACATCTACAGAGAAGCCAGTATCATATCTGACGGGCAGTGGCAGACCACGTGACATTGACCAACCTGTAAGCCATTTTTCCACAACTACGGGAGATATATTATCAGGATACATAAGCGTAAAATGCCGTTAATGGTGGAATAAATTTACCATATTATGCATTCCCTGAAAAATGGAATCACTCCGCAGCCGCTCCTTTTCTGACCAGTTTTGGGTAAAGCAGCGTCTCTCCTTCGTTTGGGACGATAATTCTGGTTGTTAACTTTTCGTTACGGACATATGTTCTCAGCGCCTCCTTTGAAAGGCTACAGTGATTGATTGCATCCATATGCACAGCTATGATGGTTGATCCGGGCAGCAGTTGTGTGATTTGTTTCAGTTCGGTGGCGGTTAGCGTCATGGTGATACCAGGGGCCAGAACGGGGTTCTCTTTTGTAAACTGACATTCACCGGTGTTGGCAATGATCAGCGGCGGGTGTGTAGCATTCAGTGTGGTTTTCATACGATCGTCGAGGATGGCATCTCCTGTAATGAATACCGTGTTCTTTTCTTCCTGCAGTAACCAGGAGGATGATTCACCGAATGGCAGCGAGCCAGTAGCGCCGGGGTAATGGCGGGCCAGGAACCTGGAAATAGTGTACCCCTTCCAGCTGAAAGAACTGTCGACTACCTGTGTATTTACAAATCCTTTCTCCTTTAATTTAATATCGTCGCCAGGCTGGCAGAAGATCAGTATGTTCCGCGGCAGTATCCTTTCCGCTTCTCCATCAAAATGATCCGGGTGATAATGAGTAAGTAAGATAGCGTCCACATCTTTCAGGGCTTCTTCTTTGCTGAAGGGCAGCGCGATGGTAGGGATCTTTCGCCCATCGGCGAACATGATGGGAGGTTCAGTGCCTTTATCGGCCAGTATGGGATCGATGAGGATCTTTGCCTGCCGGCCGGCGATCTTTACGGTAGCGCTTCGGATAAGCTGAATGGTCAGCGGGCTGTCATGTTCAATACCTGTTACCGGGGATGCGGCCTTTGTTGTAATGATACAGAGCAGCATGGCGGCAAGGAATGTTAGTTTTTTCATCTGGTATTCGTGATTTTATTTGCCGCAAACGTATATTTTTACAGGGCGTCTATCAAGTAGTTACGTTTTCGTTCGATACGTACTTTTTGGTAGGTTTTGTTGATAATCATTGATCTGGAGAAACAAATATTCTTAAAAAAATATGAGGAACCCAAGACTACATTGTCCGTTGACGTCCGCGGTGAAAGCTGTCAGCGGCAAGTGGAAGCTGTATATATTAAGCCTGATGTCTGATGGAGAGGCGAAAAGATATGGGGAGTTTAAGAACACCTGTGAGCCTATTACTGAGAAAATGCTTACCAGCCAGTTGAGAGAGCTGGAGCGGGATGGAATTATATCCCGGAAGGTATATCCTGAGGTACCGCCGCGGGTAGAATACTCGCTGACTGATCTGGGGAGAAAGCTGTGTGTGGTATTTGATGTGTTATATGATTGGGGTATTGATTATATGAAAGAGATGAAGCCTGATGAATTTTATCGTTTTAAAAAGATCACTGCTGATTTAGACAATGTAGTAAGTAAAGATGCAGTAGAATGATGATTGAAACCGATTGCTAACAGTTGTATTGCAAAATCGATATAGATAGGTATTACAGCCGGTGGCGAAAAAGTGTGGTTTTCCTGTGTTTGTTAAATATATTGATCTAAAAAATTTATCAATTTCACGTATAAAATTTAGGAAAATAAAAATAATTCATCTAACTTGACATCGATCGCCTGATTTATCAGCCCCTATTGAAACCCAAATTCTACATGAAACATCCACTGAAGTATTGCATCATCTTCGCTGCTGCAACTACGCTGTTATTCTCTTCATGCAGTAAATCAGCACTTGTATCTCCTGATCTGCAGGACAACCATGCCAATGCATCCGTAGAAAAACAAAAGGGCATCAATGCTGCCGCCACTACTCCTGTCGGGACTGTTATCTATACCAGTAACGGCTATACGCTTACCTTTATCAACAAGGATGGCACATTTGACGATGCAGAACGTCAAAGATTTATAAACACATTCTTTACTGTTTATCCAAAATTGCTAAATCGTTTTTTTCCAGGAGCAACCAAGAATGTAACTTTTGTTATCGATCCGAATTATGATGGAGTGGCAGCCACTTCCGGTAACCAGGTTGTGTATAAGTCTGGCTGGTTCCGTGACCGCCCTGAAGATATAGATGTGGTGACACATGAAGTGATGCATATTGTGCAGGCCTACACTGGCAATACTCCCGGCTGGCTCACTGAGGGCATTGCCGATTATGCCCGCTATAAATATGGTGTTAATAATGGTCCTGCCGGATGGGGACTGCCCAACTGGTCATCTTCACAACACTATACTAATGCCTATGGCGTTACTGCGCGCTTTCTCGTGTGGCTCGAACGTCATGTGCGCAGTTCTATCGTAGAAGATCTGAACACCATCCTACGGAATAAAACCTATTCAAACAATACGTGGAACCAACTTACCGGAAAATCTGTAGATCAGTTATGGGCTGACTATTCTGCCAACCCCGCTTTATAATATTTCAACTTATAATAGTGTTGCCTTGATTATTCTCTAACCCGGGGAATGATGAAACAGTCGATCAACTCTTTCGGCAATGCTATTTTTATACCGGTTACCGGCAGCCGACCACTGGTTGCCCGGTAGCCGGGTATTGCATTTTGATATGCGACCGGGAGGCAAATGGGTATTTACTATGCACGGGCCTGATAAGGATTTTGACAGGCTGGAGGTTGAATTGCAGAAGATGAGCAACCTTTGACTATGCCGGATTGCGTTTGTACCTGGCCTCCAGGTTCGCGACAACAGGTACTCTCTGCTTTATAAATGTGAATGCCCGTTTATACTCTCCGTTGGTAAAAAACAGACCGTAGGTAAGGATAAATATGATCTGGAAACCGTAGATCATCATAAAAATATAAATCCCCATATGCAGGCATGTGCCTACTATTATCAATGGTATTCTTAATTTCCTGATCCAGATAAGGACGGGGAAGTACAGCTCAAAGAGGATGGTTACATAGGTTGTTACCAGCACTATCCACCCATTGGATACAATAGCATCATTATAAGATGTGCCTTTAAAGCGATCCAGTGAGAACGTGTAATAGGTGGCCACACCATTATACCATACGTCTGCATGTGCTTTGGAAATACCGGAAATAAAATAGGCGAGGCAGAGATGAAACATGATGGAATAAGCGGCCAAGTTGGTCAGCATATTAGAGATGGCCGGATCCTTTTTCTCTCTATTGTTTTTGAAGAGTACCAAGTATTGAAATGTGTCGGCAAAGCTGAGATAGAGCAATATAAATTTGAGCAGGTTATCGCCACCATTGAGGTTGACATTATTCAGCCGGTGAAACAGCTCTACCGAAAGGAATACAAGGGCAGCGGTAGCATTTCTGCCGATACCCAACAGGTAAAGGAATATCAGTGTAGTATATACGATGATAAGAAAGAAGTAATGCTCATGGAGGTAATGGATATTGATGCCGAGGCTTGTCATCAGCACATCGTTCTGAGCAACCAGGAAGCTTTTAGTGCCGTATAGCAGGTCCAGGCTGGTCCAGTTGATAGCCAATTCTTTCAACAGCCACAGGCAAATCGCCACACGAAGGAAAGACAGGTAGACGGACCTGGAATTTGTTTGTGTAAGATGACGGAGCAGGGTATTCATGACCGGTTTAATTATTTAATGAGGCGGAATAGAAGGGCGATTCAAAGACCAGCACTTCTTCAGTTTTAGCATTTTTATTATTTCTGTCTTTAAACTTCGGGAGGTTCTTCTGGGAGAGTACCATCTTAAATTCCTGGTCTGCCGGATTGAGGTTATTTTTTAAAGCTACCATTACGCCATATCGCTTCAATGTTCTGATAGCCTCGCTGGTATTATTATTTTGCCAAGTCAGGGTCAGTGTTTTTCTGCTGATAAAGCTGTCGGAAGAATCGGGGAAGATATACTTCACTAATCTGACATTTTCGCGTTGAATGTCTTTCAATCCCAATACTGAATTATTGACGGCATAATCCAGCAGATTCTCTTCCTGATTGAAGGGAGCTTTCAATTGTTTCTGTGTGGTTATTTGCCTGATCACTTCAAATGTGTGCTGCTGTCGTGATTTCTTATCCCTGATAACGTAGTATAACCGGTCGTTGAACTGAGGTGGTGGTGCAAAGAATGACCAGCGCTGATAGAACAGCCGGTCAAAAAAAGCGCGCTGTTCTCCGAACTCGATTTCAAAATAATTCTCCGGCATAGTGAATAATATGGTGCTCATCCAATAAAGCAGGAAACAGGAAAGCATGGCAAACAGATAAAGCTTTTTCATAACACGCGATATTCGAAAGGTTTGTGCTGCAGGAAGGAAGCTGCATATACCGCGCTTCCTTCCTTTTTGTTAAACCATTGGCAACTAGTCAAGGGAAGACAGTTTTGCGCCTTTTATAGCGGTTTTGCTGGCACCAGATTTTTCTGCTTCCTGTCGGCCGACCAGAAGGTGATAAAGATATCCGGTGGCCACAACTGTAGCTCCTATTGCAGCAGGCGTCTCCGGACAAGCCAATGCGAGGGCTATCGTTGGCGTAACAGCGGCCTGGGTATTAAGATCTACTTTGTTTGTTTCGATCTTATCAGCCCTGGCGAGGCCAATGTTCTTTTCACTGTCATTGGTTTTTGCGGAGGCCACAGAGATAACAGAATACACACATGTGGCAATGCCTAACAGCAAGGCAAATTTTGCTTTTCTCATGGTTCGATATTTGAATTGTTAAGAAGACTTGGGTGTCGGTACAATGCGGTGGGCTAATGCGTATGACCTGCCTGGTTAACTTACGGGTTTCTCTATTTATTTTTTGATCCAAAAATCTGAGTTTTTAGCACGGTGCTCATCTATGGTTGGCCTTCTGATATTGGCTAAGGGTTGATTCAACTTTCGAAACTTCTGTAATATCTTTCACCCGAAATGTATTCCGACAGCAGCAATATTCTGCACCAGATTATTTTCCTAAAAAACATTTTCCTACTTTATGCAAAATCAATAAAAATTGACGGACATTTGAATTAAAATATCCACTCAAAAAAACTCCTTCACCCCCAATCACAAACATCATGAAATCCTTATCCCTCTTGGTACTGATATGCTATAGCAGCATAGCCTTCGGGCAACAACTTAATGCCGTTAAAGATGATCTGCAGGAAACTGCGAAACGGATACATGCTAATGGTAACTATAGTCAAGGCAAGCCAGATTCTCTTGATTTTCTCAACACGCTGTTCGAAAAAAAGTTACTTTACTATACGGCCCATATCCCCGCTATGCTCACAACTAATCTTGGAGAGTTGAGTCCATTATACTTCCAGACAGTAACCACTGACAATAATCGACTGAAGATATACAGTTGGGATACAGAAGCAGGAGGCACTATGCATTTTCTCAGAAATGTGTTCCAATATAAGTCGGGTAATAAGTTACGTTCCGTTACTTTGAAAAAGAAAGGCTGGAAGTATGCAGGAGAAGACTATGTATCTCTCTACACCATGAAAAACAAGGGAAAAACTTACTATTTAGGTGTTTACCTGGCAACCTATTCCAATAGAGATTCGCATGAGGGTATCAAAGTTTTTGAGATAAAAAACAATCGGCTGAAAGATAATGTAAGATTGATAAGGACAAAGAAAGGGTTAAAAAGCCAACTCGGTTTCACCTACGATTTCTTTTCGGTGTATAAGAGAGAGGAGCGCCCTATCATACTGACCAAGTTTGATCCAGCTACAAAAACTATCAGCATCCCCGTTGTAAAACAGGATGGTACCGTTACTGATAAGAATATCCGGTACCGGTTCACCGGAGAATATTTCAAACGTGTAACGTCGGGAAAATAATTCATGTAAGAGATCAGTCTAAGTCATCCGGGGCATAGCCCCGGATGCTTCTGTATTGCCCTGATTACCTCTTTTTTTATCGCTGAATAACCGACGGCAGGAAGGTTTCCGTTAGCTGGATTTTTAATACCGTTAATGAAGGAAACTTTTATTTTAAAGTGTATATGGCGAAGTTTGACTGTCTGACTTTTCTCTTAGTTAACCATTTAAAACAAGTTTTATGTTTAAGTTCTTCCTTTGTATTACACTACTTTCCTGCCTGACAGCTCTTTCTGCAAGCGCAAAAAAAGATAGCCATGAATGGGAATTCCCTGATGGCAGTGTATGGATCATTGACACTGAATATACAATAGGGCTTGACGGGATACCTCACGGCAGCTCCCACATCATCGTTATAGATGGTAACGGCAACAGTCTCAGCTGGGATGTTGTTTTCAGTGCAAGAGTTGTAAAAGGTGTTGATGAAAGAGCCAACAACCTGTTGCTCAAATTTCCGGATATTGCCCCGGCCTTGATTGACAGAATTTATCAGCTCCAAGCCTCCCTGGTAATTTCCACCCGGAACAGGTTTGTGCAACCCGGCATGCTGTTACGATCCTGAAATGCTTATGCTGTAGCATGATTCTTTAGCCTGGAGTAAGCTAACGGGGGTAAATATCCTGTTAGCTTACTTTGCACCTTACACGGGATACTGCCTACGCATGTAGTCTTTTGCCTCACAGGTACGCCAGTAACTCCTTTGGGCGGTCAGTCTGTATGACATTTTCACCCTGGTTAATTACCCATCCCCAATGCGCATCCGGATCACTCATTGCCTTTTCGTCTGTATGCCCCTCACACAGCTCACTCCATAGTGTATTGATCTGTATCGTACCCCCTTCTTCCACCATACCTCCGTGTCCCTGCCTCCGCGATGTGCGGTTGTTAAAACATATCCTGGCTTAGGGTGAAGAAAATGCTCCAGCACGCTCTCCGGCGTTCCTGTACGGGAAGATTGGACCAGAACCGCTGAGCCGGAAAGGATCAGGCAGGCTAACAATAGTACTCTCCTATTTTTGCGTAATTGATAAAATAAGTGAAATGCTGACATACAGGGGCTCCTGGGCTCATAAATCATAGTCCCCGAAAACTCCGCATGAAATTAATTTTTCACCATAACGCCTATATTATGTAATTGTAAACATCGCTGAGGGGGCGCATCTCAGGGTGCGACAAAATCCAGTATGGTGGCCGTTTCACCTAATATTCGGCCAACCGTTTGGGGTAACGGATTTCAAGATTTTCCGAACATTGCGTCGTAAAAAATTGTTAAAGTACTTGTTTCAATGGGGTGACAGGTGAAAAAATAATGCAGCAACCATGTGTATTTTATGCAAAGCCTTCATATATTTGACAAAACTCCCATTATAATTCACTGTAAATTTTAAAAAATGAACAAAGCAGAACTGATTGATGCCATTGCCCAGGGCGCAGGTATCACTAAAGCACAGGCTAACGAAGCCATCGACACATTCACTTCATCTGTTGTAAAAGCAGTTAAAGGTGGTGATAGCGTAACGCTGGTAGGTTTCGGCACTTTCTCTATTACTGAGCGTGCTGCACGTAACGGCCGTAACCCACAGACAGGCGAAATCATTAAGATTAAAGCCAAGAAATCTCCTAAGTTCAAAGCTGGTAAAGATTTCTCTGAAGCGGTTAACGGAAAAGCGGCTAAGAAAAAATAATTCAACTTTTTCCAATCGCTGATTGACTTAGAAGCCGCGCTAGGCGCGGCTTCCTTGTTTATACCCTTTTTCGTGTGACAGCCACAGCTGCACTATACACTTACTTACCTTCCACTTTACCCGGCGAATCCGGACTATCCATCAACCAGGTGCAAGCCTCTTCCCAGGCGGTATCCCCGGGGAAGAGTGAGCTGCGGAGGTAGGCCCAGGTAAGCCGCTGTACAGCAGCAACCCGCTCGGGGTTCTCGTCTGTAGTTTCAGTTACGAGATAGCCAGAAATCCCACCCAGCAGATGTTCTCCACCAAACAGCGTCACCAGCCACCTGGTTCCCGGACTCAGTGTATACGCATCCGTGAACCAATCCGGCCCGCGGACAGTCAGCGGTGAATTGTCCTGATCTCCTGCAATAATGAGCGTTGGCGTAGTCATTTCAGCATAGGCAGGGTTCAGATATGGAAAGTGTTCGGCAGCAAACGGGCTGAGGTCGTTCCCACCGCGGCCTGCAGCACATAGCAATATGCCTGTTTTTATCCTTGGATCAGACATGTCTTCGCCTACTTTACCATCTGGGTTGATCATGCCTGCCCCCAGTAACATTCCGACGGTCTGAGCACCGAATGAATGCCCCACTGCCGTAATACGGCTCCGGTCCAGACGGCCTTTCAGCCCTGGAATGGCATCTTCGATCAGGTCCAGCTGGTCGAGGGTGTTCTTCATATCTTCCACACGAAACCGCCAGATCAACGGGGTACGCGAATCATCCGGGCTAAGTCCCAGCGTTCTTGCATCCAGAAAAGTGGGTTGGATTACCACGAAGCCGTGGGCTGCCCAGAAATTTACGAGCGGTGCATATCCGTCCAGTGAAGAGCCATAGCCATGCGCGAAAACAATAACGGGCAGATCGTTCCCGATAACCGGCGCGGAAATACGTATCTTAAGATCTTCGCCACGGTATGGTGCAGACAACACCACCGGGCTGACAGAGATGACAGGGGTTGAAGCCGTAGTTCTCACAATATCCGGCGCAGATAATACTCCTTTTTCCATGAACTTTGTAATGTATAGTTTAAAGTAAAAATCAGTCCTGACGACTGACTGATTCAGTTATCGATACAAAGCTCCTGTTAAACGGCTGGTATTTTTAACGGGAATCAAACGAAAAATTATGATTTTCATACTTTCCCATTCTTCTTCCTGAAGGAATTGGGAGTGATGCCGGTTATTCTTTTGAAGTAATTGTTGAAGTAGCTGGGATACTCAAAACCCAGACCATAAGCGATATCCGTCACGTTCCAGTTGGTATGCTGCAATAGCGCTTTAGCCTCAGCGGCTATACGTTCTGCGATGTGTACAGATATGGGTTTGCCGGTAACTTCCTTGACGGAGCGGTTAAGATAATTGACATGAACCGCCAGGTTGTCGGCGAAGTCCTGCGCAGTTCTCAATTCCAGCGGACTGGCGACCGTTTCCACCGGGAACTGTTTTTCCAGTAACTCCATGAATAAATTGGTGATCCTCGTGGCGGCGTTCCTTTGCTTTGGCTCATGCAGGGGCTGAGCACTCAATGCTTCATGAATAATGAGGTCTACACAGCTTCTCAACATTTCATCCTTTCGCTCATAATCACCGTTGTAAACAGACAACATTCTCTGGTAAAGCCCTTCAATAAATGCCGTCTGTTCTTTATTCACCGGGATTGCCGGCACGCCGTTAAAACGGAACACGGGCGAATTCAGCAGGCTGTCTTTCCGTTCCCGGCTCCCGATAAAATCCTCTGTGAACAGGCAGGCATACCCTTTCTGCTCCGGGGAGCGGTGTTCGCAGGAATATGGTATATGCGGGTTCCCGAAAAACAGGAAAGTGTCATTTATATGGATGGACTGGTCGCCGTAGCAGATGTCCATGTCGCCGGTAGCCAGTACTATTTTATAAAAATCTCTTCTTCCGTAAAGCAGGGAAGCGTAGGCCGGCCCGGTAATCTCCTGGACTTTAAAACCTTTCAGGTTGGCATTACGAAAGGCAGCGGCCCCACATTCAGGATGGCTTTTCATACAACAAAATTAAGGAAATCAAACCTTTCAGCATGCTGATATTGAGAATACACCAGGGAAGCCACAAATAAAAACATTTGTATATTTCGATATGTTGATCTAACTTTGTGTTATAATCAGCCGTATGGATAACAAGAGAATTGAGAAAATATCCCGGGCTTTGAGTGATGCGAACAGGATTACCATTCTGCAGAAATTTAAAAAACGTAAAGACTGTCTCTATTGTTCTGAAGTAAATGAAATGCTTAATCTCACTCAACCCGCCGTTTCACATCACCTGAAACAATTGGTAGATGCAGATTTGCTGATTTCAGTAAAAGAAGGCAGAGAGATCAAGTACATCCTGAATGAGAAGGTACTTAGCGAGTATGTCAAATCCCTTGGCACTTTAATGGATTAATTTTTTGGAAACCTGACTATATATTTTCTTAGTCCTTTATCAATTGAAACATTTAAATATTCAAATTTATTTACCAGATGAAAAAGTGGATTTACTCACTGGCCTTCGGAGCTTTTGGCATTATTACAACCGAGTTTGGCGTTATTGGTATTTTGCCCGTGCTGGCAAAAGAATTCAATGTTTCCATTGATACGGCGGGGTGGTTATTGAGCGCATTTGCGTTGACAGTAGCAGTTTCTTCGCCCTTCATAACGGCATTTACTGCCAAAATAAACCGTAAACTTTTAATGTGCCTTGTATTAGGCGCCTTTGTTCTGTCGAATCTTCTTTCTGCTTTCTCCCCCAATTTTACGGTGTTGATGATTGCGAGGGTGCTACCTGCGTTTCTGCATCCGTTATTCTGGAACATTTCATTGGCAATAGCTTTTAAGGAGGGCGGGGCCAAGGCAGTTTCTACAGTAATGACGGGTCTTAGCATTGCCACTGTACTGGGAGTTCCGATTACTACTTACGCGGCAGAATATTTTAACAACTGGCAGGCGTCATTTTTCCTGTCGAGTGTGATCAGCCTGATTGCCTTCCTGGGATTGTTATTTTTCGTTCCTTCTTTGCCCGCTGAAAAAGGGCAGGAATCACAAGGTCAGTCGCACGTACTGAAGAACCCGCAATTGTGGCTCAATCTTCTTTCAACGATTCTGACACTCGCTGCCATGTTCTCCAGCTACGGTTACCTGGCTGCTTATCTCGAAAAGGTAAGTCATATGAACGGCGCCCAGATCAGCATGATGCTGCTGCTATTTGGCGGCATGGGTATATTGGGTAACTGGATAGCAGGCATTGCTTTAAGTAAGAACATTAAGCTTTCCGCGAGGTCGTTCTTTGTTTTATTGATCGGCATTCAGCTGCTGGCTTATTTCTTCGGCAGTATTTTTATTCCGATGGTTATTATTCTTTCGCTGTGGGGACTGGTACATACCGGAGGTTTCCTGGTGCCTAATATCCGTACTACCAGGAACATCCCTCATAATGCACTGGAGTTTGTAAACAGTCTTTTGACCTCCTCCTATAATATTGGGATATCATTAGGCGCCACATTGGGTGGTATTGTGATAGCGCGGTATGGCGTTCAGGCGGTGGTATGGATGAGTATTGCACTGCTTGCACTGACATTCGGCATTAGTTTTATTTCGTTGGAAAGGAAAGAAAGCGAAACGACGGAGAAAGAAGCAGCCGATGAAGTAGAAAACCCTGTGATGATAATGGAATAACTGTTACGTAAAAATCATAGCAACCTGAAAAAGGACAGGATGGTATCGAACCATTCTGTCCTTTTAAGTTAATTACCCTGAGCAATTTCTTAATCAATTCTTATACTGTCAAACGCTTTTTCCGTAGCGTGTTCTTTAACTCCCCAAGACCCGGCAGCATAACTTCTCGGGATGAGTTGTATTTATCAGGCCTCTACCAGGCTATTTGCCTTAGTGGCCAGTTCAACTGTTAATTCAGCGATCCTATTCGAAATACCTACTTCGTTATCGTACCATGAAACAATTTTCACCAGTTTATCGATGGAACGGGTTAACGCACCGTCAACGATGGAAGAGTGAGTATTCCCCAGTATATCAGCGGACACCAGTGGTTCCTCTGTATACTCCAATACGCCATTTAATGTGGTGTCAGCATGATGTTTCAGAAATTCATTGATCTCCGCAGCGGATGCGCGTTTCACCAGGTTCAACGACATATCAGCTATGGAACCATCGATCACAGGCACACGGTATGAAAAACCATCCATCTTTCCTTTCAACCCGGGCAACACATCACCGATTGCTTTTGCAGCGCCGGTAGTGGTAGGGATAATGGATTGGGTGGCAGCCCGTGCCCTTCTGAAATCTTTATGTGGCCCATCCTGCAGCATCTGGTCCATGGTAAAAGCATGCACAGTACTCATGAAACCCGATTCAATACCGTATTCCTTATCGAGCAGATATAATACCGGTGCAATACAGTTGGTGGTGCATGATGCTGTAGAAAGGATTTCATCTGCTTCTGTGATCTGATTGTTATTCACGCCCATTACGATCGTTTTCACATTACCGGTAGCGGGTGCAGTGATCAATACTTTTTTCGCACCTGCGGCGAGGTGCAATTGCGCCCCTTCCTTCTGGGTAAAACGGCCTGTTGATTCGATCACTACGTCTATCTGCAAGTCCTTCCACGGTAATTTTTCCGGTGCGCGCTCACTCAGCAATAAGATCTTCTGACCATTCACTACCATATATTGATCCTTCAATTCTACCGTGCCAGCAAACTTTCCGTGCGAGGTGTCATATTTGAAAAGATGTGCCAGCAGTTTACTGTCTGTCAGGTCATTGATGGCAACTACTTCTACGTTTTTTTTGTTCTGTAACGCTCTTAAGGTCATCCTGCCGATGCGTCCGAATCCGTTAATAGCTACTTTCATAATAATATATTTTACGTTAGTCTTCTATAGTCTGTAGTGAAGTCCTGAATGAACGACGGTAGTCGCTGGGTGATACATTCATGTGGCGGATGAATGTGCGCCGCATGGAGATCAATCCGCCCAGTCCGCATTTTTCTGCAATCTGATCTATACTCAGGTCACTGTCTTCCAGATACCGGCGTGCCACTTCCACCCGCACTTTTTCTACAAATTTGGCGGGTGTAACACCTGTCTCTTTCAGGAACACCCTGGTAAAATTACGCACGCTCATATTGCTGTGCCGGGCCAGGTGTTCTATATGCAGATCTTCTTCCAGGTGCCGGATCATCCAGGTATATAATTTTCCACCAATGGAATTTTCCATGCGCTGAATTTCAAGTAACCTGCTGAATTGCGCCTGATACCCCGGCCGTTTCAGTTGTAATATCAGTCTGCGCGCAATTTGCAACGCCACTTCCCGGCCATGGTCTTCTTCCACCAATGCAAGCGCCAGATCGATCCCGGAGGATACGCCCCCCGAAGTATATACATTGGCATCGCGGGTAAAGAAGGGATCCGTATCCACCTTTACGCTGGGATAACGTTGCTGAAACTGCCGGCTGTATTCCCAATGTGTGGTGGCTTGCTTTCCGTCCAGAATACCTGCTTCTGCCAGGGCATAAGCACCTACACATATAGAACAGATGCGGTTCACCTTGGGGTAAATGTCTTTCAGCCATTGAAAAAACCGCCCGCCCTTTTCCAGTAATGGCATCGAGAAGCCAGCTATGATCAGTGTATCGATCGGTTGCGTAATGCCCGTAACGGTAACCGGGCAGTGTAGCTCCACACTACTCTTGGTAGGTATCTTCTTCGTATTGACCGGTGATGCCAGCAGTATCTCGTACCCACCGTTACCATCCAATATCTTGTCGGCCGCAGCAAACACATCACAAGGGGCAGCTACATCAAGCAGGAAGATACCTGGCATAGGCACAACAACGATTAGCTTCTTTTTCATCCTTGTCATATAACAAAAATAGAACGAATCCCGGATAGCCCAAATGACATATTTTATACAATTCCGGCCATCTACTCAATACCAGCATTTGCGGTATTAAGCAGATGGCCGGAATTGAGAACAACTATTTTTTAGCCCTCTGCTGACATAATGTTGTCTATCAGTCATTAATAATGGTAGTCGCGAAAATGACGGCTACCATTATTAAAACCCGCTTAAACTGCACATTTTCTACATATTTCAGATTCGAGGTTTTCTCCTAAATAGCTGGCCCATTAATAGCAAGACCCTCTCTGGTTGTAAAATGTTGGAACGATTTCCCATTGTAATAATAGACGCCTGAATCAGTGGAAGCGAACCAAAGGTTTCCGTGTCGATCTTCCACAACATCCCGGAATCTGTACGAACCTATTTTACTATTTGTGAGATTATTCAACGATTTTCCATCGTATCGCCCCCCCGTGATGCAGTAATCAAAATGGTGCCATTCCTTCCTTGCCTTACATTCCGAACCATACTCATGGGTACCATGGAGGTAGCCGCCTCTTTAAGTTGAGACTCAGAGTAGCCATTGTGCCCTTTACTGAAATTATCTTGTGGTACGTTTGTTTGGTTTTGTCCACAGGAGGAGTGAAAAAACAAACACCAGGAACAAAGCATATACCTGTGCGTATTTCATAATTTATTTACTCAGCAACCGCCTTTGCGGAGGGCACGTTTATAAATTATTTTACTATCCCGTTCTACATAGTCGCCCGATACTATTGGATATGAATACTTGGGCGCGTACGATACACCATGGCTTTTTATAATTATCTTGTCGTTAACTTTCAGGCTATGCAATTGCTGAAACTCATTGCCAGAATTTTCCAGTCCAAAACTAAGAATATAGTCGTCACCATTAATCCTGACCATTACTCCGAAACCTAATCGTGAGCCTGGCGGAAGAGAAAGAGAGGTTACAACAGCCTCCATATTGGAAGAAGCACTTATCTGGTTACCTATTTTAGCAGCACTGACAAGCACTTTTTTACCTTCGGGAGACGCTTCCCATTTTTTGAACTTTATACCGGCAGGGGTAGCCTCCCATCTTTTCCTTTCGGCTTTCATTTCAGCAGCAGAGAGTGGCTTAGGGATTGATTTTTTAGAAGTTTCATTTTTGATTTCGCGATTAGCAAATACTAATCCGCTTACTACAACCAGCGGTAAGATCAGCGCATAAATAACTCTTTTCATATTTTTTGCAGGTTTAATTGACATAGATTTATCTCCTGATAAATCAGATCCGTTTAAGGCATTTTTTTTATTTTTCATATCTTACAAAATTGATTTCAACGAAATTAACTCCCTACCTTTCAGCCTGGAAATCTGGATTGTAAATAATAATGTAACCTTTGTAAATAAATTGTAAATGGTATGTCGGATAGCCGAAATCTCCTCTCCGGGAAACGCAAGTACCTGTTCGGATTGATACTACTCTCGTTTATCTCCATAATCTGTGTGACTTTCGGCATGAAAGGAAGCGATGATTTTGACATCGCCAGAAGGGAAGTTTTACTCCGCAGAATCGGACATGAACTGCTTTTACAGTCGGGCGACAGTACTTCAAGGGTACTTCCAGTAAAAACGATTGGAGAGAATGAATACCGGATCAGCTTTGAGAATGCTTTTACTTTTCAACCCGACTCACTTGTAAATACTACGCAACGTTTATTAGCCAAAGATCCGTTCGCACGTGATTATGTTGTTAACGTACTTAACTGTGGCAACGCCAGTGTAGCCTATGGATTTGCTATTTCCGCAAGTAAAAAAGATGATATTGTAGCATGTAGAGGGAGAAAGCAACCCACAGCATGCTATATGGTGGACATTAAGTTTAAACCGGCGGACATAAATATTGTAAAGAAGGTATCCCTCTTGGGCAGCCTGCCGGTTTTAGCATTTGCCGGTTTTATTTTTTTAAGATCTGTTAAGCGGCGAAAAGTTTTACCCGACGTTCAGGATACCGGTATGTTTACTTTGGGTGCTGTGTTGTTCGATGCGAAAAATCAGAAGCTCATAATAAATGAAAAGACAATAGACTTGACCAAAACTGAAACCCGTGTACTACGCATTTTTGCGTTGTCTCCCAACGAGGTTATAGAACGAAGCCAGCTCCAAAAAGAGATATGGGAAGATGAAGGTGTTATAGTAGGCCGCAGCCTTGATGTGTTCATATCAAAACTCAGGAAAAAACTGGAATTTGATCCGAATATCAAAATTGTTGTTATACGCGGCAAAGGTTATAAACTTGAAATTAAGTCTTAAGAAGAATCTCCCCGTCCAAAACCGGTCAGTTTCTCTACTGGGGAAATAAAAGAAGGTGTAGCAAAAATATTCTGAAGGCGCTGAGAATCGCATATTCAACTACCTGACCAAATCAAAGAGGCAGTCTCGAACTGATATGCCTCTTTGATTTTCTATGTTGGGGTGGTTGGACACATTTCGAACTTTTTTATAAGTCATTTATTGGAAATTCAACAGTCTATACATATACTAAACATATAAATATAATGGTCGATTTCATGAAAATGACACAGGAAAATGTATTGAAATCAATATAAAAAGGAGTATTTTCTGTAATTTAGCTATAGACAAATAACCGATTATGAATAGCTTAAGCATATATACCAAACTGGAGACCCTACCAAAGGATCTAAAACAGGAAGTATCTGATTTTATTGACTTTTTGGTGCAAAAGTCAAGTGTAAAGAAGAAAAAGATTATTCCCCAATTTGGCAGCGCAAAGGGTAAAATTAAGATGTCTCCTGATTTTGATGCTCCTCTCGATGATTTTAAAGAATACATGTAATGGAGTATTTATTGGATACCCACTCCTTTCTTTGGTTTATCAATGGTGATGAACAAATTTCTCAGAAAGCAAAAAATGCCATTGCAGATCCAGAGACAATAAAATACATTAGTATAGCATCCCTTTAGGAGATAGCCATAAAAGTTAACTTAAAAAAGTTAAGCCTCGATATGGCCTGTACAAATTTGCGGCAACAAGTAATAGATAATGGATTTGAAATATTACCGATTACTTTTGAACATACGGCAGTATTAGTTAGTCTTGAACTTCATCATCGTGATCCTTTCGATAGAATTATTATTGCTCAGGCATTACGTGAGCAGCTAACGGTGATTGGTAAAGATGAAAACTTCTATAAATACAATGGACTGAAATTGCTTTGGTAACTATGTATTGGCTGAAAATAATATTCCCTTTAAATCAAAATGGGAACAAATGTGACTATTTCTGTCCATTTGTTCCCATTTCCGTATCAAGTCGGGATGACTGGATTCGACACGCCGACGTATAAATATTGATAATCAATTCGTTATAGACTTTTCACACTTTCTGGTCACCTTTCTGCCCACACAGCAACACGAAAAAGAAAAGAACTACTACAAAAGTAGCTCTTTTGCGGGGATTTCATATACTAAAGACGTTGGGAGCTAGTATCGCCAGATCTGAAAAGTAACTATGAATAAAGGCCCCTTCCCTAATGATATAGCATTGCTTAAATTGGAATACCTGGCTACCCGTAGTATCGAGAAAAAATGGACCCAACCGATGTAGAACTAGAGCCTTACATCATCTTGGCTATCCCATCATCTTTGGGGATCGACAAAAGCTCCATCTAATGCTAAAAATGTAGCCTGACCAAGTTTAGCTTACATCCTCAACAGATCCAATTGGTATACCGTATATAAGTTCGACTGATATTGGGAACTGACAATCCTGTACAGAGTTACGAATAAAGTAACAGTGGGAACCGCCATGGCAAAAGCAAGAATTTTTTTCATCTTCCTTTTGGTTTTAGCTTGCCTTTTCCTTTTTTAATAAGAATGAATTAATCTCCAGGGCTTGTGTATTCTTCCCCGAAAATGTAGCCTTCCCAGAAGATCCACTAATTAATTAACCATTCCTCTTCTATAATCGATAATTTTTACCGATTCATAATCTGAATGGCTAATAAACACTGTTATGTCCTTGTTTACTACGTTACTGTGCACAATAAAATATATTCCGGAAGTATCTTGTTTGTCGTAATGGATACTTTCTGGAAGCATATAATGGCACCTTAACATCAAATAATTATTAAAGGTCGAGATGTCATTCTTATTTAATGAAAAACGTTCAGCAATGCCAGATTTAAAAAAGTTACCACTGATATATTTCAGAGCGGACGTTTTGGGATTAAAGGCAATTAAATAATTTTCATCAAAAAGAAAACCTAACAATCGAACTGAGTAAGATGTACCATCTGTAAGATCGTACCTAAAACCAAGTAATTTAACTTCATATAATTGATAGTCTGAATCCGGATATTCTATTTTTCCCTTATACGGCTCAATTGAGCAATTTAATTTTCCATTTTCTGGCATTAAACGCTGAAAAACAGGCTTACCATAGTCAGATAAAATACCATTATTTCCGATCGGAATATCAGCTTCAACAGCATTCCTAATGTGATAACTAATAATATTTTTTTCAATCAAAGAACGCCCTGCTTGATCCAGATATTGAGCGCGTACATGGTAAGACAATCCTAAAAACAAAATAATATTGAATAAAATCTTATTGCTCATAGTCTGCTTGCATTTAAGTATTGTATAATCTCAGAAGTAATTTGTTTCCAGGCATTAGAATAATTTGCTCCGGTTTTATTCTCTTCGTCATGCGCCAATTTACCACTAGGATTACCGGGTTTATGTCCTGGGTTAAGTGAGTTTGTAGCATTATCCAACTCACCCCATTTCCATGCTTCAGATTTGTTTTGAACAGCATATTGGGCATGGCCGAATTCGTGACCCAGAACAGTAGTAAATTTCTTTAGATCAGTAATCGACTCATCAATTCGTACGCTCATATCTTGTATAGAAATGAGCTTATCAGCTTCTTCAGATGTGTAAATTCTCTTAGATTTAGGATCGATACCCAATGCATCTCTTTCCAGTCTTTCCTGTCCTAAATAATTTCCTTCGATTTCTGCAGAAACCGGATTGCCGTCTGTATTCAAAACATTAGTCACTCTAAATGAAGTGGGAACTCTCATGTCTGGTTCAGTTATACCGTTAGTAAAATTGCCTATATATGATTTATCATACCTTTCCGATAAATTTAATTTTCCAATTGATACATATACTTTGACACTTGTCTCATTTAATATCCTATATGCTTCAGGATTGGTTCTTTGCAAGATCAATAATGCATTTTGTGTCCTTTCATAATTATCTGAACCCTTGGGGTTGCTGTTTATTATCTCCTTCCCGTTTGGATCGATGTTTCTTATCGGATTGTTGAACACGAAATGATAGGGACTCCAGGCATCATATTTTTCTGCTAATTGGTCGCAGATGGACCACCTCCCAATCTGTGGATCATACATCCTGGCTCCATAATCATACATCTCCAAGCCGCTTCCATTTGCGAACTCCCGGTTCTGTAGTTCCTTATTGTTGTAGCGCAATTTATTCTCTGGATAATTATTCCCCTGGAGCGCACTGAAACTTAATCCCGCCATTGTCAGTCCAAATGGGTAATAATGATAAGATTCCAGGAGCGGCCCCGAGCCTTTGGTTACAACGAGGTTATCAAAGAAAACATCCTGCTGGCTTTCATTACTGGTAAATACATATAGAAAACCCGTTTTGGAAATAATCATTCGATCGGTACCCAGGGTCTGTAACTTATCAGGATTTTCACCGACCTGTTTCACCCCGCTATGCTCATCCACTAATTTAAACCGATCATCGAACAGTGCAAAATTCAAATAAGCTTTAGGCCTAAGATTTTGAAAATCCCTATTCTTATCCGTGCTTTTCAGGTGATCGATATCACTGGAGGTAATTGGTTGCGGGTATGTATTTGTGTTATCGATGCCCTGATGTATATCCCCCGCTGTTGCAGGTGTACGGAGTGTCTGCGCAAGGGATAATACAATACGATCCGCTGATTTGGAATTATTTTTCTCTGCAGGTTGTACAGATTTATAAAAGGCATGAGTCGATATCTGTATGGTGTCTCCCGCCATCACGCGGAGCACCAGTGATGGACCTATTTTATGTTCGCCTGATCTGGCATTCAGCTTTGCCACCGATCTATTGTTCTCTGCTCCCGGATACCCAACAGGTTTCGGAGAACGGGTAGCATCAATATTAGCAAATAGCGCATTTTCTTTACCAGAGGCATCCGCTTCCATAGTGGCAGCATATACACTGAAGTCCGTCTGTTCGGTAAGCATAGACCGGACATTGCCCAGATAGTCTTTTACAAAATAATCATAGTAGAATGAGGGTGCAGCGCCAGTTTTATATACTACCCTGATACGGCCTTCATCCTGTGGAATCTCTACCAGGGTATCATTTTTATAAAGAAAGCCACCGATATAATCATAGTTGATGATCCTTCCGGTACCTGTGTAATCCGTTATCTTCTTGCCTAGTTTATTTCCCGTTGCATCGTAACTGAATTCCAGGATTCCTTTGCCCAGTAGCGTAATGGAATCCGGGCGATTAAGAATATTATATTTGGTGATCATCTGCCGGTTAATATCTATCGTGGTATTGCCATTCCTATCGAATACATAGTCCTGGTTCGTGCCATTGGGAATATCGATAAAATCTCCGAGCGTACTTTGCGGGTCATTGGCGCTATCCGTTACATAAAAGAGCTTGTTACTATTCGGGATATATACATATACCAGGCTATCGATGGTCCGGACGGTCGTTCCTTTAAGGCCTTTCTGTTTCATGGAAAGGATATTACCATTGGGATCATAAGCAACCCCGCTCATCGTAAAATCTACGATATCCCTTGTCCAACCGGTACCGCTGGCATTCTGCTGCGTAAAGTCTGCCGTAGTCAATCTATTGGGGTTATCGTAGCTATAGCCGTACGCCCTGGCGAATCCGTCGTTCCTGTCTTTCCAACGGACACCGGCAATATTCCCGTTAAACTGGTTGGTCTTGAATCCGTATTCATAGGAAAGGTCCTGCCCAAACCAATTGGAGGCGCTGCCTGTGGTATTGACAAAGCCCTTATTGATATTTTTCAGCCATCCCCTGACATTGTATTCGTAGGTCATGGTCTCCAACTGGCTGCTGCTACCGGTAACGCCTAAACGCTTTGTCTTTAGTTGCCCCAACTCATTATAAGCAAGGGCGGAAACGGTCCTTTCAACGGTCGTATCATTTAATTTTTTCTTTATGCCCGTTAATCGTCCTGCTGGATCATAGGTAAAACTGGTCAGTATCGTGGTTTGTGGGGTAAGGGAGCTGTGCGGATTGGTATGCCGGAGATAGGTACTCAATACTTTCCCGCTGAAATCATACAGGGAGGTGATCGTTTCTTTTCCTCCGGTAGCATTGTCCCGGATGATCTGTACCGGACGGCCTTTATTATTATAATAGGTAGTCGTGGTAAGCCACTGGTTCGTGTTCAATATCCGTACCCTGCTACCGGTTTCCATGCCCATCGTCATGCTGCTGACGCCTGTTACCGGCTCCGCATAAGGATTGCTTCCCGCCTGTGGTTTAGAAAAGTCGCCGGAGAGCGGGGAAGCTACTCCCGGAAAATTGTACGCGTCAAAGTAGGTATAGGTCAGGTAGGTAAGCGCCTGGCCGGGAATGGATATACCGATCTCATTTTTCAGGCTATCGGCCAACGGCTGCCGCGTGGTTTTGGAGGCGTAGAGCGCTGTGGCTGTCGGCCTGTCGAGCGCATCGTAAAAAGTAGCCAGCCAGTTTCCCCCGTCTTTAAGATTACCATCCCGCATAAACGCAAGCCGGTTCCGCACGTCGTAAACCATTTCTACGGAATCGGCGCCTGGTATTTTTTTGATGATCATCCGGTCCCTTTGATCATAGCGATAGAAATAGCAGAGTTCTGCAGCCGTCATGCTATCGATGGCCCATCCGGCGGAGCTTATTGCCTGTACCGCCTTTGGCGGTATTACACAATGCAGGTTTCCCCGGTCGGTGTACACATAATAAGTATTCAGCCAGCCATTATGCCCATCGGTCGCATTATCCGCCAGCTCGACACGTTTAAGAATTACGCGGTTCTGTTTATCGCGAAATTCAATAATCCGATTACCATTTTCATCCTTTGCGACATTTTTGAGCAGATCTCCCGGCGGATACACTTTGCCCGGTACACTGGTTGGGATCATGCTGCCCGAAGGGATATCCCATATGCGGACCGCATCCAGTGCATTGTTAACCAGGTACTGCATTTCCATGGGTTTATAGCCACCACCACGTGACCAGGTATTACCGGGCGCAAAAGATTTGCGGACCCGGTTCAGCGGCGAAGGCTCGAACTCTGTCTCCGTGTAAAATACCGAATCCCCGCTCACACCCGGGTTCAAGGTGGCCGACATGTAAAATTGCCGCTGGTTATTGAAAGGGTTCAGCTTTAATTTACCGTCGCTGATATTGCTGCTTTGCGGCACATAAGGAAGGTATCGGTACGCTTCACGACCGAAAGCATCGTAGACAACAGGTTGCACCATATCCCGGCCTGCCGGGGAAATACCACGGGAAACCGTCTGCACTAACCTTCCAAGACCATCGAAATAACGAGTCTGCTGCTGTACGGCCGCTACATCGGTGGATGCCGTTACCTGGGCGGTATCAGTCATCGGTGCCAGCGGCCTCCAGCTCCTGATAAAATTAATGAGCACACAGGTACAGGTGAGCGGGGGCGCCGTAACGCTGGTAGCCGGGGAGCGTCCGCTGGTATCCGGAATGTTTTGCCCCATACCTGCTATGGAAATAGATATAGTCGTTGCCGTTAGTATAAGCGATTGAATGAATTTTCGGTGCTGCTGCATGATCTTCACATTGAAAGGTTATTCGGTGTAATGTTTCTGGTACCGGTAATCGTATAGCTGTAAGATCTTACCATCCATATCTTTGCGCACTTTTAACCTGCCGAAATCATCATATTCATAGGTAATCGTCTGGCCTGCGGGATCTGTCTCAGAGGTTATTCCAAAGCGGTTATAGGTATAAGTAGTTACCAGGGCCTTGCCTTTTAAAGCTGTACGGATTTTATTCAGCTCCGTCCGCATCGCAAGGTCCGTTACCGTTATACTCTGGACAATGGAAGTATTCACAAGCGCGGCAACCGTACTATAATCGGCTCCGATCACCTTCGCAACCGGGAAATAATAATTGTAGCCCCATAGATAGGTTACTTTGATCCCCTTCGTCTGATATTTTTCAATGATATTGCCTGAAGTGTCATAGGTTAAATTCGTTTCCGTAGAGTCTTTAAGGCTCGTGTATTCCCTTATTCTTCGCAGCTCTAACGTATCCTGGTACCTGAGATCGAACAGGTACTTGGTGCCGCTGATCAACTGCTGCAGATTATTATCCTTTAATGAATCGACTTCTTCAATGGGTTGCCGGTAACGATTAATGAGCAGGTACACCATTAGGTCATATTGCCGGGACGATAGCTGAAAAACAAAGGTCCTGGAGAAACAATACCGGTAAGTCCTGGATCGTATCGTTCCATCATGCAGGTTGGTGGTTGTTTTGGCAAGGGGACGCCAGGAGTTCCAGGACATCGCGCTATCCGGGGGATAGTATGTATAGGAAGTTTTTTGACCTAAATTGCCACTGGATGTAAACACAGAATCCGACTCCGATAACGGTAACATAAATTGCCCAGTTGTATTGAATGGTTTGCATAATGCCTTTACAGGCGGCTCCCAGGGTGTTTCCGGTTTGGGATATTCCCGGTACATACCCGAGCCCGGGGTCTTGTAATATGCTTTTACGACCCATGCTCTTTCAGATCCCGCAATGGTCGTAAACCCATAATTCCAGCTCTTTTTCCTGAGCAGCGTGCCATTCTCGTTATAGTATTTTTCTTCCAGCAATTGCCCTCTCTGGTAGCTTAAGTCAGCTGGAGGTACAATTGGATATTCAAGTGATGTAGGTAGTTGATCCTGCATAAAGCTATACTTTCTGTCGACCCACCCGTTTCCATTTTCTATCGTCCGGACCTGCGCGTAACAAACGAAGGATCCGCCCGCCGTAGCCAGAGGATAGCAGCTGGAGGGATAGAGTTTCATGTAGCTGCAATCGACGCCCACATTTTCAATATTAATGATCCTTACGGGCGATACCAGCATGCCGCTGGTTACATTGGAATCGATATCGAAAAGTTTGTACTGATATTTTGTGGAACTGGTTTTGCCGGTCACAGGGTCAAAATCCTGTATCTCTTTGATGCGGATACCGCCCACTGCCCGGTTTTTCTTTATCCAGTTGCCTGATGGCAGGTTGATCTGCGGAGCAGCGGCATTATCCGGGTACACCTGATCGTCTATACGTGTAAGGGCCTGGTTGCCCTCATAAATAAATTTCCTGTAGCCGCCTGTCGGGTAAATGATCTTGTTCAGCACACCTGCTTCTGCGTTGTATGCAGAAACACTCCGGTCACTGAACGCGGTTACATTAACAGTAGAACCCTGGAATGTATATGAAATATTCGGAATGAAATATTTGTTGCCAATCTTGCCATTGGCAAAGCCCCAGTAATCCACTTCGCTGGATAACCGGGCAGGGAGTGAAACGGGCGAATATTCAAATTTGTATTCCAAACTGTCGGAAATTGCAGCAGCACTGAACTGTTTAAATCCCGTTAGTTTTAAACGCTGAGTATACGGCCCGCCACCAGGATTGAAGTAGTCATAAGTAAACCGGTAGGTTCGTATCCACTTGGCAAGTGGGCCTATGATATCGATATTATCCAGGTAGGTACCACCTTCCGCGTCGATTTTTTTAAGATTATTGAAATATACGATCTCCGGATTAGGGCCGGTACCCGCTTCGGCTTTGCTCAAAACATACTCGTAATTGTTGTTCGTCACAAATGCCTGATCCACCGAAAGGTTGAAGCCATTGCAGTTAGCAGAAATCTTCTGCAGTGGCAAAAAGGCACCGGATATGGTTTTTATCACGGTCGGAGAATATTCGTACGTGAGTTTTATCCGGTACTGAAAATTCATATCCCATATTTCCTGCAGCGGCCAACCGCTTATGTAAGAGGCTCCCGGTATGAGCGTGTGGGTGTCATTTTCATAGGTTATAGATGTCCGATCGACTACCGTTACCGTAGAATCTGCATTCTGCCCCAAAAAATACTGGATACCATTCTGCGCAAAAATTCGCCATCCCTTAATTGTCTTATCGGTATTGAAGATGGGATTAATCTCAAAGGGAGCGTTCTGCATCATGATAACGGTTTTATCTTCCGCGAAGAAGAAGGAACCGGTTTCACCATTGATATTGTACATGAAAATATCGGGCTGCAGGTCAATCTGGTTGTAATTCGAATATGCGCTTACCACATTCATATCCGAGCAGTCAAAATTGCCGGGCTTCCTGGAATTGTTTAGCCGCCCGTATCCTCCGTCGTCGGGCAATCCCCGCATGATCCTGGTTATTTTATTCGCAGCGCCTGGTACGCTGAATCCAAGTCCTATGTTACCGGCGGCTTCTTCCACTCTTACCCCGCCGGTATTATTATACTCCAGGCTGAAGTCCAGGGAGAGCGGGCCTGTGCGCAAGGTATATAACGGAAAACTTACCGGTACCGTCCCGGTAAATGTGCCTATGGGCCGCTCCAATACCTTGAACAACATTGCATTATTGGGAGAAACAGGCGCTACTACTGGAACCTTATTGGCATACTGCGCCAGGCCATAAAATGGTAATAGGAACATCAAAGAGATAAAAGAACAATGTTTCATGATAGGGCTATAGAATTGGGATTGACCATTATTAAGGATAGTAATAGTTCCCGCATTGAAGTTGCAGTCCTGATTGGTATAGATTTAAAAGGACTCAGCTACCTCGCAGTGATTACCCGGGATTTTAATCATGCAACAAATCTATCGCTATAGATGGACGAAGCGGTGAGTACCCGCTTAAAATAAATGGATTAACCAATATTAACGATCATGGAAATTTCAGGATGAGTTATTTATGCTAGTGGCAATATTTAATTTAGTAATTGACTACATTACAAGACTTAACGCCCCTACTAAAAAATGAAACAGGATAAAGATAATCTGTTACTCTGGAAGATATTCAGCACCGCAGGCATTACGATCCTGGTATTGCTCTTATCGTTACTGATCACGCTACTTTCTATCGGTAAGCTGGGCATCGATATTCATTTCAGCGATACCTACTATGTGATTAGCAGGCAAGCAGCCTTTGTCATCATCAGCTTGCTGTTAATATCATTTGTTTTTGCTGCATTGGCTATCCGGACCAAATTCCGGCAACGTGCTTACCTGTATATGATGATCCTGGTGCTGCTTGCCGATGCTTATATTGTCATTCGTTGGTTCCTGCTGGTACAGGATGTCCGGAATCTGACTCATTCCGCGGGTTTGTAACTAATACGCCTAACTGATGGGAGGATCAGGAGGTATTACATCGGTTACTACCGAGATCCTGGCAATGATCCGGTTTTTCAAATATTCTTTATATACCGTGTATAACCCTTCAACCACTTTTTCCGGGGCATCATCGGATACGAGATACTGTTGCAGGCGCTGGTCTGAAATACCCAGGGATGCTGCAACGTGTCGATCTGTAATTTCAATCCCGCTTTCCAGCGCTGAACTTTTTATGGCTATTACGGTTCCTGTGAAAGATCTATTATCTGATATATCCATGCTGCTAAATTTCAAGGTTACAAATTGTATTGCTGCGGTACGGTACTTATATGATTCCTTCATTACCTGTTATGATAAACCGTAATCAAAAATAATGAATGCGCAACTTCGCTATTCCAGGATTTGCTTGGCGGTTCCGGGATCATCATTGCCGAGTGGCGGCAGCCCTGGCCACTGCCATAATTCATCTTTATCTTTCCCGTCCGGCCTGAGCTTTCCGCCTCGGATGGTATAAACGGTGTAATACTCAAGATCATCATCCGGCATTTCATAATTAATGATTTCCTGTATGGCGCTTTCCGTCAGATCCGGCGATACCCATGCATCCGCCATTTCTTTAGTAACAAAAAGCGGCATCCGCCATTTGTTGTTGCCATCGTTGTGGATCAATCGCATGACCTGGTTGGCAGACCGGGTACATAAAGTAAAGCTGGCGCTGGAATAGATCACGCCGTCCCCGTCTACCATATCGGCAACCTGGTATAAACCTGGAATATAAAACGGGAGCCTGCCCTTTGGCCGGACCAGGTACGGGATCTTGCGCTTCCACTTATCGATCTTACGATGATCGAAGGTTGCCGTTACCGGTATCAGGCATCTATTGTTGCGTAGACGATACCATACCGAACGTTTATCTTCGAATATCCGTTCCGATCGGCAATTCACCATATTGGAACGCATTTCTGCAAACTTCTTCGGATCATTCTTAATATAAGTAGGTAGGACACCCCACTCGAAAGTATCCAGCACCAACCCTTCACCGGGGTTGTGTAAGATGATCGGATACTCCGGGAATACATACCCCTCCATGTGGATCATGGATGCGGGATCGAACAGTTTATCGGTTTTAACAACAAGTCCCGGAAATGCCTTCAACGTCTCCTTGACGTCGACGTGCAGTGAGATATCGTAACACATAGCGCAGTTATTGTATTAGGTTTATAGCCGGTATTATTGCCTGGTTCTGTCCTGACTGAAGGATGGCGAAAAAGCCTTGCGGATACAAACGGAATGTTACCTGCAAGCCTTCTTCGCGGTTCACCTGGATCAATCCTTTCCCACGAATATTAGCCTGTATTTTTTTCAGGTATGCTTTACGCATATTTTCATCGCTTTCAGCATCGATGGTATTGAGAAAACACCGGATCTCCTTATTGGAAAGCAGCTCCGTTAATTTCCGGAGCGCATCTGCATTGGAGAGATCCAGTAGTTTACCTTCCGTTGCATCGATGGCCACTGCATGCTCCTTTCCGGCTACTTCCGACTCGTATGGACTGATCATAAACCCTTTTCCCGGCTCGATCCCGGGCCATGGAAAGTGTTGCACCAAAAACCATTTCTTCCCGGCACTTATAAAGTAGGAAAGCATTTGCGGTACAAATTCCTGGAATGGATTATAGGATCGTTTCACGATGATAGCAAACTTATGGTTGCTGAATAGCTATCCTAATATACTAAATAATACGCAGCCTGCCTTAGCTGTAGTTGCTGGTATCCGCGGCGGCAATCGTCACTCGTCTACAGGTTCGATCGGCATTATAGGTACGGTGTCCATAAATTTCGGATTACCCTTTATGGGCAGTCGTTTCAGCCGGTGTACATTCAAGGTGGCGAATCCGAATTCTTCATCCACCTGCCCCCATATGCGATATACGCCGCCACCTCTTATCGGGTATGCCGCCAGGCTGGCCGGAAAATGTACTGTGTGTATGAAATCACGTCTGCGATCCAGGAACGTCGCAAAGGCCATCACCTCCCCTTTCTTTGTCCGCACGGGCTTTGTAGTTACATAGATACCGGTCACAGTTACCTGTCGGCCGATATGGTTGAGCAGGTCTGCGGCGAGTATTTCATGATTCGATAGATCCGCCGGTTCATCGGTCATATCGAATGCGTTCTGGCTTACACAAAACCCTAAGAGCTCGATTTCATCATAAAAATCTTCTGCCTCATATACCGGGAAGGAAGGTAGTGCAATGGTTTTGGCCGGTTCATCGAAAAGGGAGCCCATTGCGATCATTTTTTCATCATGCTTTTTAAAGAGCAGGTATGCCTGCCAGCGCAGCGTCTTTTTATCCTGGCCGGTGAAGCGTAAACCGCCTAGGCGTACCAGGTCGAGCAGCTGTTTCAATTGAATATGGGTGCGTAAAATAAAATCTTCCATATCCCGATAGCATCCATGTTTCCGTCGCTCCGTAACTATCTGCTCCGATGCGGATGTTTCAAGACCTGCGATCATATTCAGGCCCAGGTAGAGATCTGTCCCGTGGAGCGTCGACCGGTATTCGCTATTATTGACACAGGGAAGGTGTATGGCAGCGCCGTCTTTGCGGGCCATCTCAACATATACCCAGCGACTATAGAAGCCTCCCTCATTGTTGACAACGGCGACCATGAATTCCAGCGGGTAATAAGCTTTTAAGTAAAGCGATTGAAGGCTCTCGATCGCGTAACTGGCAGAATGGGCCTTGCTGAACGAATAGCCTGCGAAGGATGCGATCATACGCCAGACCTCTTGTGTCGTAGCTTCGGGATATCCCATATTACGGGCATGCGTAAAAAACTTTTCCTGGATCGCGGGCAAATGATGGGAACCGCGTGTCTTCCCGCTCATCAGCCGGCGCAAGACATCCGCATCTGCCATATCCAGGCCACCGTAATGATGACCGATCTTCAGGACGTCTTCCTGGTAGATCATTACGCCATATGTCTCTTTCAGCTGTTCTTCCAGCACCGGGTGCAGGTAGGTAAATTTGGAGGGATTGTGAAATCGGGAAATATACTCCCGCATCATCCCGGAGCTGCCGACACCGGGCCTTATGATGGAACTGGCGGCCACCAGGGTCAGGTAATCCAAACAGCGTAGCTTCGTCAACACACCTTGCATCGCAGGTGATTCGATATAAAAACAACCAATTGTATCCGCTGCCCGCAATTTATCTTTCACCTTCGGGTCCTGCTTTATCGTCGTAATATCATTCACATCGACTGTGATCCCCTTGTTATTGCGAATAATTTTCGTGGCTTCTTTGATATGCCCGAGCCCTCTTTGCGAAAGCACGTCGAGTTTATATAATCCCGCATCCTCTGCAGTATACATATCCAGCTGCGTTGTCGCAAATCCTTTAGGCGGCAGGTCCAGCGCCACAAAGGAAGTGATTGGCTCCTGGGTGATCAATACGCCCCCTGCATGAATGCTGCGGCTGTTCGGGAAGTCTTCCGGTAAGCTATTGTAAACCTCTATTACGTCGCGGGCAATCTGGTTGTTAGCTTTTCCGGCAGAACGTCCGGCAACTAATGCATCGATCTCCGATTTCGGAAGTCCATAGATTTTCCCAATCTCCCGGATGATGGAACGGTCCTTTAACGTGGACATCATACCCAGTAATGCTGTATGACGCTGCCCATGACGTTTTATGAGATATTCAAACACCATATCCCGATCCTTCCAGCTATAATCGATATCGAAGTCCGGGGGAGTTTTTCGTTTCGGATTCAAAAAACGTTCAAAATAAAGGTCGAGTTCAATCGGGCAAACATCTGTGATGTGTAAGCAGTAAGCCACAACGCTATTTGCGCCGGAACCTCTGCCCACATGGGCAATGCCCTGGCTCATGGTATGGCGTACCATGTCATGGGCTTCCAGGAAGTAGCAGGCAAACGACATACGGTTAATAATGTCCAGTTCATGTAACACCCGATCCATGGCGGCTTTATTGCCGGCGCCATAACGGTTGCGGCATCCCTGTATGGCAAGCATCTCCAATAACTGTTTATCGGAGTATATGCTATCCGTAAAGATTTGCTTGTTCTTGGGTATCGAAAAATCAAAGTCGAAGTGGCAATCTTTCAACAGGTTCATCGTATTGGTCACCAGTTCCGGGAATGCACTGAATGCGGTAACCAGTTCGCCCGGGGAAGGCAATACCTCCATGCGCTGCGCCGCCTGCGATTGGGTGAGTTTACTGAGCAGCGTATTATTATCGATAGCCCTTAGCTGGCAATGTAACCGGAAATCCTTTTTCTCCAGGAAGGTAACCGGCCACCACATGATCATACGGGATAGCCAGGATTTCGGTGCCAAGTATAGTTTGGTGAGCTGCGCCGGCTTTACCCCGATCCATTCATTATCCCGCAATAAATCGATGTCCCGCGAGCCGAATGGATACATCACATATACATGGTCCCAGGCCGGGGCTACCTGCGGGAGTGGATTACCTTCGAGATTGCAGTTGGTCAGCAGTTCGTTCATTTCCCGGAAGCCCAGATTATTACGTGCAATCCCGATATATAGGACCGTATCCCCATCCCGGAACTCGACGCCGGTAAGGCCGTTAAAGCCCTGTTGCTGGCAGTCCTTAATAAAATCCAATGTTCCGCTAGTATTATTGATATCTGTCAGCACAGCAGTATGGTGGCCCTGTTCCTTCAAACGAGTCACCAGTTCGCTCAACGGTATGGTACCATAGCGGAGCGAATAATAGGAATGCAAATTTACAAGCATACTTCAGTGTTTTCAATTTCATTGCTTCATGGTTTTGATAGGAACAGTAAAAAATGGAGCAGTGAGTCGGTATGCTTTCCGGTTAAGGGCTTTAGAGGGAGATTGCTTTGGTAATGGCTTTGGGGCCGAACTTGCTGCGTATGGAGTCCAATGCCTGGTACAGCGAAATATTTTCTGCCGTATCGCTGAACAGGTTGACCTGGTAACTGCCGGTTGCGAAATCCGATAATTTGACGCCGACCAGGCGGATGAGTTGCCGTCGTTGATTGAGCTTATGAAACAGGTCCAATGCTTTTTCTGTCAGGACATGATCCATATTGCTATGGGGTATATGCATCTGTTGCGTGTAGGTATTCCAATCGGAATACCTGATTTTAACGGTAACACAGGATGCAAGCCGGTTATGACTGCGTAGTTCGAAAGCCAGTTCCGTTACCATACCGATAAGGGTACGCCGGAGTAATTGCTGGTCAGTGGTATCCTGTCCGAAAGTCTGTTCCCGGTTGATACTCTTTTCCTCCCTGTAGGGAACCACCGGCGCTTCATCGACGGCGTTGGCTCTTTGCCAGATCGTCGTTCCGTGCTCCCCGAAGGCATTGTACAACAAGGTGCTATCCATCTGTTGCAAGGTGTGGATAAGCTGCACCCCCAGGTTGCACAACTCGCGATAGGTCTTATCGCCAACGCCCGGGATCTTGCGCACGGACAAGGGCGCCAGAAATGGTTTTTCCGTTCCATCGGGCACGGTGCGGGCGCCGTTGGGCTTTGCGATCCCCGTTGCAATTTTACTCACGGTTTTATTAATGGAAAGCCCATAGGAGATGGGAAGACCGGTCTCTTTGATGATCCGTCCGCGGAGTTCATCGGTGAACTGCTGACAGCCAAAAAACCGATCCATCCCGGATAGATCCAGGTAATGCTCGTCGATACTTGCTTTTTCCACAATCGGTGCTTTTTCGGAAATGATCTGGGTGACCTCCCGGCTTTTGCGTTCGTATTGATCCACATCCCCGCGAATGATAATGGCCTCGGGGCAGAGCTTTCGGGCCTGCGCCATCGGCATGGCGCTGTGAATACCGAAACGGCGCGCTTCGTAGCTGCAACTGGCCACCACTGCCCGGTCTCCGCTGCCACCGATAAGAACGGGTTTGCCAACCAGGTTGCGATTACGCAACCGCTCGACCGATACGAAGAATGTATCCAGATCCAAATGCACGATATGGCGATCCATTGCGACAGTTATTCAGTAACAGTGTGTGTATAAAAATTTACTACCTTTGTTTTGTCATTAATAATGACACATCAATGATCGTAATAATGACATATTTTTATGACTGTACAAAAAATTTTTTGGGGATCGAACCTAAAATTTCTGCGCGAGCGAAAGAAAAAATCTCAGCAGGATCTTGCCGATACGCTGGCTATCGGGCGTTCCAAGCTGGCGGCAATGGAAAGCGGTGCCACCAAAAATCCGCCTTTAGAAGACCAGGTGAAAATCGCAGATTACTTCTCGATCAGTGTGGACACCATGATCCGTGTAGACCTGAGCAAGCTGAAAGAATTTGAGCTGCGGGAACTACAATCCGGTAACGATCCCTTCATCACCGGTACAAAATTGCGCGTGATGGCAAAGACGGTAAGCCCCGATAATAACGAGCAGATAGAATTTGTCTCACAAAAAAAAGCCAAAGCTGGTTATGTAACCGGATTAGCAGACCCGGATTATATTGCTTCCCTGCCTACCTTTCATATGCCCAATCTGCCGCGGCATAAGAAATTCCGGATGTTCCAACTTAGCGGAGACTCAATGCTGCCGATCCCCCCGGATGCCTATGTGATCGTTGAATACGTGGAGGACTGGACTGCGGTAAAGAGTGGAACCTTCTGTGTGGTCATCACGAAGGCGGATGGCATGATATTCAAAAAAGTGGAAAACCATATTTCTGTAAACAGGGAATTAACATTGATATCACTCAACAAAACATACCAACCCTATAGTATCCCGGCATCTGAAATACTGGAGCTCTGGCGATATTATGCGCTGGTAACGGAACAGATCCCCGAACCAGCTACAGATCTGGAACAAATTTTGAGTGAGCTCAAAAACATCCGCAGCAAATTGAAATAAAAAAACACGACAATGGAAAAATGGAATATCGACGAATTAGAGGCATATTTTAAATCGGTCACACTTCCTACTGAGATCAACCTGGACCAAAGCCAACGGGTTACGAACCTGAAGAATTTCCTGGATACGCATTTTAGTATATGCCGACTACACAATGGACATAGCACTTACCACGGATTTTACCTGCGCTTACTACAAGCAAAGGGGGTAATTGAAAAGACGGTCAATGCTATCCACACTCTTGATGATTCCAATACTCCTGGGATCACTTTATAAATCGTCGGGTTGCCCGGATAATATTATAAAGCATATAGGACGACCAAATCCGCATGAGTATATCCACAATGGTAAAATACCCCTTAAAAGTATCGTCTATTTTCCGGATAGGATTAATCAACTGAAAATATTTCTCGAAGGAATATTTAAATCCCTCACTATTTGGATGGCATATGGAAAGGGATAGTCCATCAATCTGGTTACATCCTACCAGCAGGAGGAATAATACCCAGTGGCCTATAAGCAACCAAAACAATGGCCATTGGTAACTTTGTCCGAATCGTCCGAAGTACTGGCTGAATTTTATAATCAGTTTTGTCCAAAAAAACTTTCTAAGCGCCAAAGACCTATTATATGCAATCATTTCCTGCGCATGGAAACTCTGTTCATTGATCACATCTCCTTGTTTACCCATTGCAAATTTGAGTTGCCGGAGCACCTCCCTTTTCCTCGTATAATATTCCAGTACCAAGGGATGATTCTTTAACTTGCGCCTGCTTAATTCTGCTGTAGATCTCCTTTTTTCCAGTTGCAGAACAAGTTCACTTTTTTCCATTTCATCATTCCCTGCTGTTGGAGGATGGATAGACTGGGTATCTTTGGGCCAGGTCACACTTATAATAGATCTCTTTTTTTCCAGTTGCAGAACAAGTTCTCTTTTTTCCATTTCATCATCCCCTGCTGTCGGAGGATGGATAGACTGGATATCTTTTGGCCAGGTCACACTTATAAAAGAACACTCCACCAGGTTCACTTCCGTTATGTAAATCTGATCGAACCGCTGAAAATTGACATCAAAAAATTCGGCCTTACCCAACGAGGATTCTACAAAGGACAAACAGCTTTTGTTAAATTCAATCGGCTTTATCCTGGATATACTAAGACCCTTACCATTTCGATATTTGTAAAAATCAAGCCGGTTGCATTTAAAATATTCAAGTTGAATATTTAAATCCGGGGACGTCCCACGTACAAACAATTGTTCGATGCGGGTCTGTACACCGATAACGCGTATCTCTCCTTTCGTACCTGTAGCTTCCAGGTTGAGCACTTTGAGTTCACAGCCCCCCCAGTAACCTATATTGAGCCGTTTAAATGATCCGTTCGTAATCAATAGTCTTGGGTAGCCCTTGAATGACCAATTACACACTTCCTTCAATGTCACATCATCAACGACAATATCGCCTGTAACAGTACAGCTGATGAAGTCAATTTCACCATCAAATTCAGCTTTACTCAATATTCGAATCCCCTTTTCAAAAGAACAATCCTTAAACGTGATCGGATATTTAAAAGAATCAATAACAAGTTGCCCCTGAAAAAAACATTCTTCAAATTTTAGTCCCCCTAGATTACCCGCTAAGGTACAGTCGAGTTCAAATGCCATCTTCCTTATTGTCAACACTAGACCCGAATGAATCATGGTTCCCGAAACCAACGATTTTAGGTACTGGGATAATGGAAGACCTATCTTTGTAGTTGCACTTTGCTGCTGGTAATATTTCATTCAGGGTTGATAAAAAATGTTACTATTAAATATATAAACAACGCGAATATAGGATTCCAGGCAACAGAAAAATCAACTCTTTAAAAATGTGAACAATGATTAAATTTTACGTTTGTATTTCTTTGCCTGTAATGGACCTTTGGTCTGTTTACTCCTGAACAGTTGTCCTGGTTGAATATTGCAGGTTGCCAATACAGTTTCTGGTATATTCGTATTGGCAAGCTGGTAGCCGGCTTCCAGGTATGATTTGGCATTGGTTTTAAGGTCTTCGCAAAGCGCATTACGCAAATAGGTATTCTGCAACAGGATCCCGATCGGCTCCCGGGTAGTAATACTGCGGACATCTCCGTTATGTGGGTTATAAAGTACAAAACTACCGGCCTGCCGCCTGTTTATTTCCTGCTGCAAAAAATGCTCCCAGCCTTGCCGCCTCATTTCGCTGCGGTGTGTGTCGAACAGTTCCTCTATCACTTGCCCCATAGATTGTTTAAAACGGATCACCCGGCCTCCCGGGACTTTAAGCACCCGGTCCGGCAGCAGGGCACAATACCTTTCTGCCGCTGCGATCAGCGGTTTGCAAGACGAATCTTTTCCACGATACCAGGTAGGGCTTCCGTCCCCGTCATTGCCAGTGGTACCGACCACTTGTCCATCGATATGGAGCGTGGCCGTAAACTGCCAGCTGGCGCGGCTGAGCTGCGCATGGTGCTGCACGTTTTTTATTTCGATCAACATGTATGGGTGAATGGATATAAACAAAAAAAGAAATATCGATGGACCGGGAATCGTTTGGGCAACTGATCAGCGGGTAGTCGTCAACGTTATAACGGTTTCAGGGACAATCCCGGAGGGGCGCCGTAGCCCATTGCGCGTAGCTTGCGGGCAGCCTCCTTAAAATCCCCCCGGCACTGCAACAGCGCAAAGACCGCCGCCGGCCGGTATCCGCGACCGGGCACAAATACCGTAGAAGTGCTGAAGACCCCGAACAGGTTCAGGGCGTGATTATAATCTCCCGAACTGAAATTACTCGTCTGGCCAGGGCGGCGCAGGTAGGTACGCAGCGCCGTTTTCCGTACTACCGTCCAGCCATGTTGCTGCAGCAGGGTAATAACGTCACCCCTGTCGTTATAATCATCCAGTGGGCTGCCAGCAGGCCTACGCTTAAAGCCAGGCTGCCGCAGGGGATTGCGGGGGACCAAGTCCGGCGCCTGGTCCAGCGATCTTGCCGCCCGGTGCAACAGGTATCGCTCCTGCGGGCTGATCTCCGGGATCAAGTCAATGCCACCCTGGATAAACCGGTAACCCGGGCTGGGCGGCGCAATGGCAATACCGCCCGTCCCCCTGGTCTCTATCAACACTTTCCTGAATTCCCCATTCTTTCGTTCCGCAGCCGTAGCCGGCCGCGAGGCCAAGCGAGTGTTGCCCAATACTTCCCTGCAATAATACCAGAGATGATAACCTTTATTAGGAGTCCTTCCGACAACCAGTCGCTCGTGCAAACCCGGGCAATCCCGATCGATCAATGTACGCAGCACTATATATAGGTCCATATCCAGGCTATGTTTCTGATCAATATCGATGATCTCCAGGAATTGCCCCTCCCTATAACCGGCGCCACAGACCGCAGCGATCATAGCCGCATCCGGATGGCCAAACATCTTTTTCAGCTCGTCGTTGCCTGGCAGCTTTTGGGTATACTGCTGCCAGTTGCAGACCGGCTTTTTATGGAGATCGGTCACGATAACGCTTATGGCTAAACGCAGCATTTGCTGCGCAGCCGTCCACAGCTCCTCTGTCATGACCTAATCCGGTATATTTTGGTCCAGCCCGGCTTTTGCCGCTGCAGCTGGTTTTGCTGCAGGGCCTTGACCCTAGTAACCAGCAGCGCTGGTTCCGCCCTGCGGCTGGAACCAGAATAGGGATCTACCTGCCCGGCCAATGGATTGGCGGCCAGCAGCGAGCTGGCATACGTACCGGTACCCTGGCAGAGATCACCGCCCAGCAGGCGGCGGCTCAGCTCCGGCAGCTCCGTTTCCGGGATCCAGTATACTTTTTTCAGATCCTCCTCCATCCTTTCACGGCTGTATCCCCGGCTGTCCTTCAGCGATAAGGAAAAGGGATCGTCCCCGCTGCCACGCTCCAGGTATTGCCACCATTCGTCCGTGCTGCTCCGGCGGTGCACGAACCGGCCCATGAGCAGGTTGTAGGCACTATTGGCA
>NZ_DATLKJ010000152.1:0-75581 GCF_035538455.1 Chitinophaga sp. | reverse complement strand
CAGTACTTTCCAGACCACCCACATATAGCTGCGGCCTCCAGTGGAATACATGCAGGAATAGCTTATTGCCTTTACGGGTACATTCCCCCCAGGGTTGCAAAGGCAGCGGACCTGCGGTAGTGCCATAAATACTTTCTCCATTTTGTTTCATCCAGGCGCCGATACCATGCAGGATAATTGTATCGCGGGGATCTATCGTACCATCACCTTCCGGTCCGATATTCATCAACAGGTTACCGCCTCTGGCCGCGGCTTTGGCCATCAACCGGATAAAGAAAGCCACCGGTTTGTGGCTGTTATCATAACGGGAATATCCATACGATTCATTGGTGGTTGGAATCGCCTCCCAGTCCCCTGTTACAGGATAGAACTCTGCCGGCCTGTCTGCTGTGTTCTTATAATCGCCAAAAGATATGGCACTGCTCCGCGCAAGCCGGCCGTTAACCACCACCCCGTTATCCACAGCCCTGATAGCCTGCAAAATGCGGATATTCTCACTCAACGGCAATTTATGCGGCGTATCGAACCACAAAATATCCGGATGATATTTACGCAGTAACTCCTGTATCTGCGGAATCGCTTTTTCATTCACATATTTCACGGCTTTCGGAAGCAGCTCCGGATGCACATCATACCAATTAGCGCCTCCATGCAGCCCTTTGTCTCCGCCGGGGTTATCATAATCCCAATCGTTACCTGGCGCATCAGGATGTTCCCAGTCGAAAGCATGTGAATAGTAAAACCCGAAACGGATGCCATACTTTTTGCAAGCTGCAGATAAGGCCGCCATTGGATCTTTGCGGAAAGGACTGTTCTTTATACTATAATCGCTGATAACCGTAGGATACATCGCTACACCATCGTGATGCTTGGCAGTAATAACCAGATAACGCATGCCCGCAGCTTTAATCATTCGCACCCAGGCTTCTGCATCAAACTCCGTTGGGTTGAAATGACCAATCAGTTTATCAGCATATTCCTGCCGGCTTATTCTTTCTTTGCGCATCAGGTGCTCAGAGTAGCCCTCTACTTTCTTACCATTCCATTCACCACCGGCTGTGGAGTATACGCCCCAGTGAATGAAACAGCCAAAACGAGCCTCCCGCCACCACGCGATGCGGCTTTCATGGGCTTTCATGGACACCGTCCACCAGCCATCCACAGCAGTATCTATAGCACTTTTGTCGCGCGTAACAGCACGTTGCGCCAGGATACCATCATCATCACCTTTCACCTGCGCAGTAGCCCCAAATGACGATATAAAACTGACGGCTATACTTAAAATAAAACAGATCTTATTCATCGGATTTCATAACTTTTTCCTGCGGCTGTAGGCACATCATACTCATAAGTTGTTTTCAGTAATAATGCCGGCAGCTTCGATGGATCTTTCACAACTGTTTTTACAGGAATCGGCAACTGATAGAAGAGATTCGGATTACCCCCAGCAGCTTTTTTCGCGATAGCCCCATTTACCGTCACTTCTCTGCCCGTGCGGATACGGCAGTTACCTCCTATTGCAGAACGTATCTCAGCATGTGTAAGTTGCCCGTTCTGCCAGCTCAGGTCCACTTCAAAACCACCTCTTGCCTTTAATCCTCTCACAGATCCTGAAGCCCATATATCAGGCAGGGCGGGAAGCAGATGCAATACGCCGTCATGGCTTTGCAGCAACATCTCTGTAATACCAGAGGTAACGCCGAAATTGCCATCTATCTGGAAAGGCGGATGTGCATCAAAAAGATTGGGATACGAACCGCCGCTGTTGTCTGCCACGCTTACTTCCTGGCTGCCAGCCAGGAACAACTGCTTATTCAGCATCGTATAGGCATGGTTGCCATCTTCCAGCCTGGCCCACCAGTTGATCTTCCATGATTTGGACCAGCCGGTACCACCATCACCACGCAACAACAAACTGCGTTTAGCCGCTGCCGATAGCACAGAGTCCCTGCGCGGATTGATGAAGTTGCCAGGAAACAGTCCATACACATGGGATGCATGCCGGTGTGTATCTTTCGGATCATCCCAGTCCTTGTACCATTCCTGCAACTGTCCGTGCTGCCCTGCATGAAACGGATACATATCCTTCATCTTCTCCTGTATACGCATACGCAGATCTGCATCTGTATTCAATACAGTTGCGGCACGAAGCGTATTGGTAAAGAGATCATGAATGATAGACAAATCCATAGTAGAAGCGATACTTACGGTGCCTTCCTTTTTACCATCAACAAAGAATGTATTTTCGGGAGATGTGGACGGACTCGTAACCCATTGTCCGTCTTCATTCTTAATCAGCCAGTCGAGCATAAATTCAGCTGCACCTTTCAGATCAGGATAAGCCTGCGCAAGCATCTTCTTATTACCGGTATACAGATAGTGTTCCCAGAGATGACGGGAAAGCCATGCGCCGCCCATAGGCCATATTGCCCATTGCGCCTTGCCGTTGGGATCGCTGAAATCAAAACCTCCTGCCGGATTGGTCATAGCCCATATGTCTGTATTATGATGAGCCACCCAGCCCCTTGCACCATAATTAACAGTCGCGGTTACACGTCCGCGTCTGGCCATCCGCTTAACGAACTCAAACAGCGGTTGTCCACATTCCGACAGGTTAGCAGGTTCCGATGGCCAATAATTCATTTCTGTATTGATATTGATCGTATAGTTGGATCCCCATGGTGGCTGCATCTCTTTGTTCCATAATCCTTGCAGGCTCATGGCTGGTCCTCCCTTACGCGATCCCGCAATCATGAGATAGCGGCCATACTGATACAGCAGCGTAGTCAGCTGCGGATCACGGTTGCCGCCATTCGATGTATACTCCTTCAGACGTTGGTCAGTAGGCAATTTTTCGCCGCCGTCTGTTCCAAGATCAAGCCCCACACGATGAAATAACTGCTGATAGTCAGCGATATGGACCTGACGCAATGCATCGTATGCTGTAGATTGCAACCGCTTCAAAGGCGCCGCAGCTGCAGCATTAGGATCCGCAGCCCAGTCCCCAGGATTCCGGTAACTGGTACCGACAGAGACCAGCAACACAACGGAAGAAGCTCCCGCAACGCTTATCCCTGCAGTATCCGCTTTAATTTTCCCACCTGTAGTACGTGCCTGTAGATGCACTTCATAATTAATGCCTTTATCACCATAAACGATCTGTTTAGACTCATAAGGTCGCGCAGCCACATATTCCGGGCACCTTCCCTTCATTACCAGGTAATGGTCGTTGATCACCTTATTGGTATGAGGCATCGGGTTAGCAAACACGGTGTGAAAATGCAGCGCCCCTGGTTTGCTGGCGGCATATCGCACAATCAGCAGCTGGGCAGGATAGCTTATAAACGCTTCCCGCGTGTAACCGACACCGTTAGCCGTATAAGTAACCCTGACAATAGCATTGTTAAGGTCTAATTCCCGTTTATAGTCAACAGCTTCCTGCGGAATATCATTGCTGATGAACAGGCTGCCAAGTGTCAGATAACGCGCACTGTAAGTACCCATCATCTTCTTCGCCTGCGCATTAGCTTCCATATACTTCCCTTCTGCCAGCAGCCTGCGGACTTCAGGCAGCGTTGTTTTAGCAAGCGGATTATCTCCGTTACGTGGCGTACCGGACCAAAGAAATCCCTCATTGAGTTGTAGCTCTTCGCGTTGCACGCCGCCAAATACCATAGCCCCGATACGGCCGTTACCTATGGGCAGGGCTTCTACCCATTGCGTTGCAGGTTGTTTATACCATAGCTTCAGTAAAGAATCCGCTGGCTGTAATCCGCGTACATGAAGAGTTACGAGCAACAGCCCAACTCCGGTGAAATACTTTATCATCAGTGTGTTTTATTATCAATATGATATTTTATAATTGCAAGTCCGGACTCCAGCCCCACGCTGGTAGCAGCAATTACAGATGTTCCTTCCCCCGCTTCTACATCGATACTGGCCATGCCGTTGGCCAACTGCACTTTCCGGGAGCCGCCCACAGTGCCCAGGTCATCACGCAGTATGCTGTTACCAGCCTGCGAGAATGTTATCAGATTGGCCGCATCCAGACATAATACGCCGTTGATATCCACCGCTTTTACCCTTATCCTGAAAATATTTCCTGTCAACGCTCCGCTTTCCACAAGCAGCTTCACCGGCTTCGACCATTGTGCCGTCTGATACTGCCAGTTAAGTGTATCCGTAACGGTTTGTTTGCCATTGCGCGCTATTACTTTGATTTGATTGACGCCGTTATTTAATGATGTCTTCCATCGAAGCCCGGCAGCCGGGAAGTCCTGACTGTTACGCTTTCTGATGCCTAAGCTCTTACCATTCACCCACAACTCCGCCTCAGGGCCATTGGAATACACGCGGATCTCCTTTTCTTCTCCTTCCCTCCCCCACCTGACAGGCGTATTATGGCCATAAATGTGCGCCATCAGCTCTTCAGCCCAGTAAGAACGGAATACATAAAATATCTCCTTGGGTGTAAGATCGCGGGCTACAATGCCTTTCTGGTTTACATAAGGTACAGGGTTCTCAGGGCGCAGCGGTGTGGAAAAGTCCTTGAACACCCAGTACGCAGTACCGGTAAGCTGCGGCATGGTCTCCTGTTCCTTCAGGTGCCAGTCTACCAGGTTCACAGCGTAAGACTCAGACCAGTCACCATCTTTGGAGGCGCGTGCATTACCGCCGGTAAGCGCAAAGTCCCCGGTTCGTTCATCTGTGCCTTTACCTGTGACCACCTGTTGAATAAATTTTTCAGGCTCTTCTGCAAATCTGCCCTGGTGGCTATCTGCACCCCATTCTGCGTGAAAGAAGTGCGGCACTTTAGCAATTTCGCTCAGACTTTCCTGCTTGTACTCTGTATACCGCCCACGATACCAGCCCGCCCAGATTGAAGGAGAATACACATCCACGATGTCTTTGCAAAAATCACAACGCCGTATGGTTGTCTTACGTGTACTATCCAGTTGATGCGCCATTGTATTAAGCTCCGACATGAAACTGCGGATCTTTTCCTTGCTGAATTCCGGGAAGTCGCCGGGCCAGTCGTTCTCATTGCCAAGCCCCCAGAGGATTACTGCCGGATGGTTATAATGCTGGCTGAGCATGTTCCTGAGCATACGGCGCGCCTGTTCTTTGTATATATCCCCGCCAAGCCCGCCTCTGCACCAGGGAATTTCTTCCCATACCAGTATGCCCAGGCTGTCGCACATATCCAGCACAGTGCGCGACTGCTGATAGTGCCCCAGACGAATGAAATTGGCGCCCATTTGTTTTATCATAATCATTTCCCGGCGTATCATGTCTTCTGTCGTAGCCGCAGCCACGCCTGCGTGATCTTCATGACGATGCGTGCCACGCAGCAGTAACCGTTTTCCGTTGAGCAGAAATGGGCCCCGCTTTATAAACTCAAAGTGCCTGAAACCGGTATGGGTACTATACGCTGCGGTATCTGTATCTGTTATCAGTTTTGCCTGAACAGTATATAACTGAGGTTGGCCAGGAGACCACAGAAATGGTTTTTTTAGGGAGACGCATGCCAGTTGTTGTTTCCCTTTAGCGATGCTGACAGGCAGTTTGATCTCTCTGACAGTCTTATGCTGAGGATCAAGGATACACAGTTCCAGTTTGGCAGCTGTGGTATTGCCGTAATTACTAAAGGATGCGCTGATGGTCAGTTCTCCTCCTTTGCCGGCAGCGTCTGTCTGCGCCTGCACATGAAATGTTTCAAATGATAACGCTGGCGCATATACGATGTTCACATAGCGGTACAAACCCCCATATACATTAAAGTCCGACATGGAGGATGGAATCATTTCCAGGTCACGGGAATTATCGCAACGGATAGATACCGGCACCTTCCCTTTAAAGCGCTTTGCCTCAGGACTTTTGAGAAAGTCTGCTATCGCAGTTGTGAGGTCTGCCGTCCATTCATCATAGCCGCCTGTGTGAGAAGCAACCTTTGTCGTGTATATATACACGGCTGTCTTTTGCCCGGCACCCTCGAAATGGAGCAATGTATGGCCATTAGCATACGGGTTTCTGAAATCCAGCATGGTTCTGTACCATCCGGGACCCTGGTAATAGTTTTCATCAGGATCTACCGCGTCACAGGCGTTGAAGCAGTGAGGCAATGTAACCTGTTGCCAGATGGGCACTGACTCCGGACTACCGGCTGCGGCGGGTCTTACGGCTTCCCAGATGCCCCCCAGATCACTTCTGAGAAATTCCCATGGTTGGGTGATACGCACCGACTGCTGACTGGTTGCCGGGAGACAGTACAGGACTATGCTGAACACTATTATCAGAAATCCACTTCTTTTCATATTATAACCTTTCCGTTTGCTGCTTTGATGAGCCTGGATAATTACGTATAACCGTTACCGTAATTTATCTGCTTCCATCCTGGATGAGGCGTTTTAATGCCTCCCAGCGGAATGGTTCAGGTATCACATAGGTTGATCTGTCCGCGCTGTAGTCTGCTACTTTGTCTGTTGGTCCTGTGGAATTTTTCCAGCTTTCATAACGTTCGTATTTCCCGCAGGATGGGCCTGCAAAAAAATAATAGTGAAAGTTATGCAAACGGTTGCATAACCTTCACTATTATTTTGCCTTTTATCGGTGTTTTTTTCCGGGCAAGGTCAGGCTGCATGGCAGAAGCATAGTTTCACATAACGTCCGGGGATGGTGACGGGTTATTATACGAGTTGCTCTTTCATGGCTTTTACAATTGCATTTGATCTCGAGTTGACATCCAGTTTGCGGTAAATGTTCATGATATGTGACCTTACTGTACCTACACTGATGTGACAATGTTCTGCGATCTGTTTGTAGGTATCGCCACTGACAAGGCATTTCAGGATCTCCCGCTCACGTGGAGACAACCCATAGAGATCATTACTGACCGGACGCTCTTTCCGGAAAAACGCCAATACTTTATTCACCGCAACCATGTTGGATTGCAATGCAGTTTCATATACCTGCGAAATAAATTCCGACAAGGATACAGGTGGGATATGTTCCACCTCAAACCCATCTTCTAAAACGGGCACCTGCTTCAGGGACTCTCCTTTCTCATTCAAAGTCAGCAAAATCACATTTATATCAGGATAAGCAGCTTTTACTATGCTGGCAGCCTCTATCGCAGTCAATCCGGGTATCTCTATATCCATAAAAACAAGGTTACAGATATCTTTAGCTAATTGTTGTAACACATTCGTTGATTCGCTGTGCAATGCTGCAACTTCAAAAACATTCGACTCTCCTAAATAACCAGCATTAATAGGCCGCACTTTTTTCATATTATTCTTTTTGGGTTATGCATATTTCGTATGAAAATCTTTCCTTGTAAATGCAAATCTGGAAAGCTGGTATGGTTAAAAAAATTACTATAATGGAAAGTTCACACGGTTTCCATACCCCAAACAAATTTGAAACAAATACAAGCAGCAGTCAATCGGATACGTATATGGTTTTTCAATAAATACTAATATACAAATTGTTTTATATTATCATTAAATCATAGTTATAACGTGGTGAAATACAAAAATATGGTGGATTAACAAAAACCGTAATAATCTAAATATCAATCAATTGTTGTGTCTTCAAGTCTGTCCTTAAAACAAATTATATTAAATTACATATATCACATTCGTACTTTCCCAGCGTTTCTTCTTCCGCTTCCTTCTACTCCGGAAAGATCATCTCCGAGATCCTGACGATACCTTTCCGCAATCTTCATAAGGTCTTTTACCACCTCTGGAAATTGCCGCTGCACGTCCAGTGTTTCACCGGGATCACGACGCATATCATACAGCGCCAGCTCTGTTTTCACCTCCGGCTGCGCGCCCGGGAAACCATCGTAACCTGGCAGGTTCAGCTTATAGGTACGAGACTTATGCGGCAATACAAGTTTCCATGGTCCTTTCCGGATAGCTTCCAGGCTATTCACACCATAGTACACCGCGAGTTCATCCCTGGGATTGGCATTTGGCTCATTCAACATAAGGCTCTTAATATCCAGTCCGTCGATCCGGCGGGCAGGCAGCTTTGCACCGCACAATCCGGCTATCGTTGGCAACAGATCAATAGTGGCGGCCATCTTGTTACATACAGCACCGGCGGGTATTTTATGCGGCCAGCGCATAATGCAGGGAACACGGATACCGCCTTCCCATGACGTACCCTTGCCTTCCCGCAATCCGCCTGTATTTCCGGCATGATTGCCATACGATAACCAGGGACCATTATCACTTGTGAATATCACCAGGGTATTATCTGACAATCCATTTTCTTCCAGCGCTTTCAATACCTGTCCTACAGACCAGTCTATTTCTTCTATCACATCTCCGAACAATCCATCTCCGCTCTTTCCTTTAAACTTGCCGGAAGCTGCAATGGGCACATGTGGCATGCTGTGTGCCAGGTAGAGAAAAAAGGGTTGTTTCTTATTCGCTTTGATAAAGCGGCATGCCCGCTCAGTATACAGTGTGGTGAGGGTTGCCTGGTCGTCCAGTGTACGGATATATTTCAACGGCGTATTACCTTCTATCAGTGGCAGTGGCGGATACTTCCTGCGGGGATTGGAAGACGTGTCTGCATAGGGCACACCATCATAATGCACCGGCCACATATCGTTGGAATAAGGCAAGCCAAGGTATTCATCAAACCCATGTTGCAGGGGCAGCCAAGGCTGCTTTGAACCCAGATGCCATTTACCCACCATACCGGTATGGTAACCCTGTTGCTTCAGTACATTTGCAATGGTTTGCTCACTGGTATCCAACGCAATGGGAGCGGAAGGCCACAAGGCGCCATTGATACCCACTCTGTTGGGATAGCAGCCAGTGAGGAGCGCCGCCCTGGAAGCTGAACATACCGCCTGCGCCACATAAAAATAAGTGAAACGCATACCCTGGGAAGCCAGCTTGTTGATATTGGGCGTCTGCCAAGGCGTACCTGCGTAACACGACAGGTCCCCGTATCCCATATCATCCATAAAAATAATCACCACATTAGGCTTCTTATCCGCCGGAACCGGCGGTATAAAGCTGCATGTAATGCCCGCAGTAAAAAGTATAATGAAGAATTGAAAGATGCGTGTCATCAACTATGTTTAACAAAAAGAAATGGTGCCTATAAAAATATATATCTTCCTGAATACTTTATATACCTGTGTATAAAAAAAGCTGCCCCCTGACGGGAGCAGCTTTGCAGAAGCAACGCTTCCTATGTTTATTGCAATACCAGCTCTATAACGGGGATCTCTGCATCAGGCTTGCGTACAGGCATATCCAGCGCGAGGTCTCCTTTGTCGGTGCCATGCATCTTTATCTCAGAGCCATCGTGCAGGAACTGTGCATATTTCACTTTGCCTTTCAGACCGGGCAGCTCGAAGCGCTGCAACGGATAATCCAGCAAGTGCACATACAGGCGCTTTGTTTCCGGGTTGTATGTCAGCAGCGTATTTTCCGGACGCTGAATACCTTCAGGCGCCTGGGTACATCCATAGATGGAGCGGCCGTTCACCTTCATCCACTCACCCATCCCATTAAGTCTGTCCTGTGCGCGGCTGTCGAACAATCCCCTGGAAGTAGGGCCCACATTCAATAACAGGTTACCGCCCTTGCTCACGGTTTCGATCAGCAGCACCAGCAGCTGTTTGTTATCCTTCCAGCTGGTTTCATCACGGTAATACCCCCATGAACCCGAGAAGGTCTGGCAGGTTTCCCAATGTACTTTCTTTCCGTTGCGGGTAGGCCATTCTGCCACTTTATACTGTTCCGGCGTTACAAAGTCGCCGCCATCCTCATATTCACCAAGATCCATACGGTCATTGATAAGAATGCCAGGCTGCAGCTTACGGATCATTTTTATCAGGTCCATTGAATTCCAGTCATCATGATTCTTGCCATGATCACCAGGATAAGAGAAGTCAGCCCAGAGAATGTCTATCTTTCCATATTTCGTCATCAGCTCCCTTACCTGGTTATGCAGATAAGTACGGTATTTCGCCATATCACGGCCTTTGTTCAGCTTCTCATAATCTTTTGGGTCATTAGGGCGCTGCGGATGTACCCGGTCGATTGTGAAATCAGGATGATGCCAGTCGATCAGTGAATAATAAAACCCAACTTTCAATCCTTCAGCGCGGAAAGCATCTACCCATTCCTTGATCAGGTCCTTCTTTGCACCGGTTTTGGTGGCTTTGTAATCTGTGTACTCTGAATCAAAGAGACAGAATCCTTCGTGGTGCTTGGTTGTGATCACTGCATACTTCATGCCCGCCGCCTTGGCCATGCGCGCCCATTCGCGGGGATCATAGAGATCGGGGTTGAAGTTGTCGAAGTACTTCTGATAAGCGCTGTCTGTAATCCGTTCGTTGTGCTTTACCCATTCGTGGCGGGCAGGCAGTGCGTACAGCCCCCAGTGAATGAACATACCGAAGCGGTCGTTGATCCACCAGCCCAGCCTTTTCTCCTTCTGTTGGTCGGTTTCATTAAAGATCTTTTTCTCCTGCGCCTGTGCCTGCGACAGGAACATCAATAAGGTGAGCGTGCAATACAATAGTTTTTTCATGCTGATTAGTTTTTTAGATTCCTGGATTCAGGTTGATTACTCTGCCACCAGCCAGGTATAGCCGGCAGCTGGGATGGTTACAGTAATATGTACGGTATAACTACGGTCAAGTGTATACGTCTTTGCCGCGCCTTCTTTCTCTCGTATACGCACCGATTGCGTAAGGCCAGCATAATACAACGGTAGAGCTATATTGCGTGTTACAGGTGCCTGTGTTGGATTATAGAGCATCACCAATGCCTTCTGCGGAAGTGTAGCGCTCACGTGCATAATACCATCCCAGTCGCGGCCATCAGGACGGCGCAGGTGAATAATATCTTCATTCAGGATGCTGCGGTATTTTTTGTACCAGTCGATAGTACGGCGCACCAGCTGCTGCGTGCTGACGGTATCGTATAAACGCGGTCCACGGTAACATGCCTGTACTCCGGCGCCGTAGTATTGCATCATCAGCTGCTCATACGCATCCAGATGATCCTTCAGTGGTTCAAGTGTAGCTTTGGCTCCGCCGCCATGGTATTGTGTGAGCGGCACAAATCCCCAGCCCATCGCCGGCGTTTTTTCCCAGGTGCCGTCAAAGATATTCTGGCGATTCAGTACCAGCTGCTCCTCCCTGGGCAATGAGAAGTTCACTTCGCGATAACCCAATGCTATTTTATTGGTACCATCCAGGAAGTACCAGTCTGGCGCATTGATATATACGCCTTTTGCATTCAGATCACGGTACAATCCCTTCTGCAACTCCATCTGTTTCCACTGTGAGTCATCCTTGCCTGTATGCCCCGGATGCGTTACAGATGCACATACATCACCGGGATAGGGGCCATCATTCTCAAAGATATCGAAGCCCGTTGCTTCTATAAAGCGCCGGATAGAGGCCAGGTAGCGCAGCCCCCACTTACTGCCGAGACAGGGCGCATTTCCGAAGAAAGCGCCGCCGGGCTTGCCGGTAGCCGGATTAATAACATCGTCCTCATCACTGACACGTCTGCTCGAAAACAGGGAATATCCTCCCAGCCATATTTGTTTGTTATGTGCATAATCCGCCAGTGCTTTATATTTAGCCACATTGGCGGCGCTGGAATCTTCCATATTGAGGCCGCTGCCGAAGCTGAGTATTACACCTTCATAACCGGTAGCCGCACACTGATCAATGGCCAGCTTCACCTTTTCAGGATTACTGGTTACCAGGTGCATAAAGATGGGATTCTGTGTGGTCCAGGGCGCAATAGTGCGGTACATACGACGTTGGGCAAGACCATTGCGTTCACGGTCGTATCCATCAATCAGCAATTCGTTGGTACGTATAGACGCATAATGCTCACCAGCCGCAAGGCTGATACCTACTGGTATTTTAGGGTGCACTTCCAGCAGGCAGGGCGTCTGGAAATCATAGTTCACCTGCGAAGTGTAGGTGCTATCTGTTTTCCAGTGAGTGGTCTGATCACTAAGATTCGCTTTCATGGCGTTGTTGAAAGTGTAATTACTTTCAATGTAGATACCGTGCGGCGTCCGCATCTGATCCACAGCGCCTACCACTGCAGATTCTTCCTCCGGTGTTGCCAATATTTCATTCACCACCTGGTTGAGCTGCATGCTTTCATTACTGCTATTCTGTACTTCCAGCCATTTTGTGAGCAATGGGATACCATCGTATATTTCATAGTGGACTTTCACTGTAACGCCTTGCAGCTCAGGCGCCTGCGCACGGTAAGTGAAAATGAGCGCTTTACCGCGAGGCTGCTGCGGATTAGCACACCATCCGCGCGGTTTCCAATTCAGATAAGGCGACAGGGCTGTTACTTCATGGCCCGCATATATAAAATCCTGCTTGCCGGATTTGAGCCCGTCCAGCCAGGCAGGCAACAGATAAGCGTTCTGCGGCTGTCCGTATGCGCCGCCAATCATGTAGTCATGCCCGTTAATCACCAGACGTGCTTCCGGTTTTACGGCGCGCAGCAATTGTTCACCGCTTGTCAGGTTGCGGTAATCGGTGCATATCACGTTGGGGGTTACACGAAAACTCCTGCTCAGCAATCCGTTGTTGAGCGTGATATCGTTTCCCTTTTCTGTAACGGCGGCTTTATAGCTGCTGTTATCGATTAGCCAGTCTTTCGCCGGCGGCTTCGTCTGGGCCGCCAGTATTGTGGAACAGAGGCTTGCCACCAGGGCAAGTGCATTTGCTTTTTTCATTTATCACTATTCGATTTATAATCATTGTACAGGCTGCAGGATAACCTTCCTTAACCTGAAAAGTTCCTTGTTATTACCTGCTGCCGGTTTTATTGTCAGGTTCTGCTTACCGGCCTTGTCTATATGCATTATACCAACAGCATGCTGGATAAACATCATAGGTTTGTTGCTGCTGAACGTGCCAGTGTTCAGTGTCAGGAAAGGCAACCGTTGCCCATTGAGGGTAACCAGCCCCTGCTGGGTAGCGCTGGCCGGTTCACAGGAATAGTCAAGTATGATCTTATAGTCACCCGCATCCTGTACTTCCAGCGGGAATATCAAGGCATCTTCCGGCGTTGTCATTCCGGTGGCGCAGTTATCATGCTTCCAGTCACCGAAGTAATGGGAATAAGTAAACACTTTGTTTTTCGCAGCGCCATTGTAAACAGCCCATACAGATGGTATTTCTGCCTGTGGATACTGGTTGCTGACAGTCTGTGTACGCAACTGCGACAGATCCTGTTGTTTGCCGCTATATTCCAGCACGAGCACTGTATTTCGTGTATCTGGCAACGTTACAGGCAACTGTATTATAATTCCTTCCGGGGATTGCTTCCAGGTGAGGGAGGTATTGCCGCCGAGCATCTTCACTGTGCTAACTTTTGCAGACACACCGGGCACACGTAGTTGCCGGTTGGCAGGTATCTGCAATACATGCAGGTAAAGCTTTCCTGGCTTACTGGTGGTTACGCCCCAAGGCTGTGCGGGAATCAGTCCGTATGTAGTACCATAGATACTTTCGCCATATACTTTCAGCCACTTGCCTACTGCTTTCAGGTACTGAATGGAATAGGAAGGCCATTCGCCGTTTCCATCAGGCCCTACGTTGAGCATGAAGTTCCCCCCTTTTGATGCAACGTTGGAAAGTAAATGAATAATTTCCCGCGGGGATTTGAAATTAAGATCGTGCTGAATATAGCCCCAGGAATCATTGTGTGTGAAGATCGATTCCCATGCGCCGGGAATAGGTACCGGCGGCACTTCCGAGTCACCGAAGTCCCGATAATCACCGAGGTCGTGTCCTACGCGGCTGCTGAAGAGGCAACCGGGCTGCAGTAGGCGCAGACTGTCTATCATTTGTTTGGTTTGCGCAGGTGTGAGTCCTCCGGGCATATCAAACCAGACGAGCCCGAGTGGACCATAGTTAGTAAGGAGTTCTTTCAATTGCGGAACTGACTTGGTGCGATAATACCGCTGATAGTCTTTGTTCTTTGTATTGAAGTCCCAGTCGTTGCCCCCGCCATCCGGCTCATGCCAGTCGAGAAACTGGGAATAGTAGAATCCGAAGTGGATGCCCTGTTGACTACAAGCCCGGGCAAGTTCTTTCATCGGATCCTTTTTATAGGGAGAAGCATCAACGATATCGAAGTCTGTTACTTTGGAGTCGAACATGCTGAAACCTTCATGATGTTTGGCGGTGACCACCATGTAACGGATACCGGCTTCCTTTGCGATGGCAGCCCATTCAGCGGCATTGAAGCCCATAGGGTTAAACGTGCGGGCGACCTCAGCATATACCGCTGCCGGCGCTTTGGCGCGATTCATAATCCATTCGCCGCTGCCGTAGTAACTGCTGTCTTTCCAACGGCCACCAAGTTTGGAATATAGCCCCCAGTGAATAAAGAGACCGAATTTAGCATCCCGGAACCATTGCAGGCCAGGATGGGCATCCTTTGCTGTGGCAGATCCCCACATATCAGGCATATCCTGCGCCCGTAAGTAATGGAATAGACAAGTAAGTAAAAGGATAAGACTAGTTCTTCGTAACATAACGCGCAAATTATTAGCAGCCATAAAAATTATGTATTCATAACGGCATCTGCAACATATTCAGAAAAAGCTATCAGGGAAAGGGAAAAAGCTACAATAATCCAGTGCCAACCGAACACGGCACGTGCGTTAACCAATGCTTAACTAATTATACCAGGGGGAAGAATTAACTTCGATATGCGTTAGAAATACTGGCGCATCAAGCATTAACACCAGAAAATAATATCAGTTTATTATAAATTATTATTAGGCTAGAATTCAAAATCAATCTGACAGCCGCCCCTGTATTGCTGCAGATAGCATGTGAATGTTTTTAAATACGCCCTTGCTGACTTGTCACCAGCAAGGGTTTTTGTTTGTACCTGGTTATCATCTTCCTCCATAAAATCCACACTGTAATATAATAGCAGGTTGAAATAACTAGCTCCTCCTACCCTCCGGGCTAAGCTTGTAACTACTTTTGTATGGAAGCTATATATATTCCTCCTCGCTCTAATATTTGATCCAGCTACCGCACAGTCGCGGGATATCCCCGTATCAAGTCCACGTATACTCCGCTAATCTAGTACTGACGCGGGCTGTAAGCCCCTGAGATTTCAGGAGGAAACATCCTGGCTGCTTCATTTCAGGGAGAAAGTATTGATTTCTAAGCTATTCCACAGACACGTCATCTGATTTGTAATATCTCTTTCAGTATACTGCTGTTGCACTGCGGCGGCGGCCATACAGTTATGGTCATCACACTATATGTTATGCTTTTCTTTTTAAGGACTGATTAACCGAATCGTTTTTTAATGTTCCTAAATTGCTTTCATTCTAACAATCGCGTTCAGAAGATAATGCATACATCTAACAATATATCAGCTATCCCCAGCGGCTTGTCCAGGCTACAGGGATTGTGCTTGTTCTCACATTGGTGAAAAATGGAAATGCGACGCTTGTGATGTTTGTAATTATTCCAATGGGCGAAGACAGAAGCGGAAACTGAGGTCAGATAGTGTTGAGTTTCCCAGGTTCGCAATCTTTATTGTCTTGCCATTATCCTGCTGTCATCTTTTGCGTATATATCCGCCCTGGCTGTCGTCCATCGGAATAATTACATCTTCATTACTGTTCTGTCATCTTATTAATTGCCTCTCAAACTCGATATCGTCCTGGCAAAGCCTCTCCCCGTTCGTTACCTGCATGATAAGAATCCAAACAACCACAATGAATGATTATTCGCTTATCTTTGTATAGTGAAACCGAAGGATGATAAAAAATCTGCCCAGATATTCAAAGCGGTACTCCGGCTGGTAGTGCAGAAGGGGCTTTCCGGCATGACGATGGGAGACATTTCCAGGGAAGCGGGAATCGCTACCGGTACACTGTATGTGTATTTCCGGAGCAAGGATGACCTGATCAATGCACTGTTTGCAGCCTGCCGGGAAAACTCCGTGCAGGTATCTTTCAAAGGCTATGATCCACGGCAACCTTATAAACCCTCTTTCAGAACCGTATGGCTGAACATCCTGCGTTACCGGCTGCAAAATTTTGAAGAATATGTGTTCCAGGAGCAATGCTACCACTCTCCCTTCATTACAGCCGCCACCCGTGAAAAAGCGCTGCAGTTATCAGCTCCGTTCTATGAGCTGATCAAACGGGGGCAGAAAGAAGAGCTTATAAAAAACACGGACACAATGCTGCTTCTCAGCTTTATCCTCGGGGCTATCAATGAGCTGGTTAAACAAAGTCATTACAGCGGCGTTACACTTACACGCACCAAAATAAGCACTACGTTTAGCCTGTGCTGGGATGCCATCAAAACCTGATAGCTCACTTTATAACTGAATAATTATTCACTTCTAATACAACAGCATATGTCAGAAATTATGATCGCAGTAGACCTGAGCCCCTTCTCCGAAGGCGTGATCAGCGCAGGTGTAGAACTGGCCAAAAAGATGAATGCAGGCGTAACAATTTTTACCGTCGTGGAATTAGGCATGGGACTGGGCCTTCCTGAAGCCGGTCCCATCTTCACGGAAGACATACCCACCAAGATACGGGAAGCGGAAGAGATCCTGCAGAGCTATAGAAGTAACTTCACTGACGTAAATATCCAGGTGCTGGTAACAACCGGCGATCCTAAAAACGAAACACTTGATCAGGCTAACAACGGCGAAACCTCCATTCTGGTTGTTGGCACACACGGCCGTACCGGACTAAATCACATGCTGGTAGGAAGCACTGCGGAATATATCATCCGCCACGCCTGCATCCCAGTACTGGTAGTTCCCTATAAGAAAGATAAACATTGATTGAACGGCATTTAGGATTTAGCCTTTAGCTTTTTACTGCTGACAACTAAAGGCTAAATCCTGAATAGTTCATTAAAATTCCCTTAAACTCTCTACAGGCAACGATATTGCTGGAATACCCAACGTAAATTTGCAGGTTACTACTGTAAATCTACACCATGCCTATCGGAAAAAATATCCTGTCTGCGGCCTTTCTTCGAAAACTTCATCTGAAGGAGCTTCTGGCTGTATTATTCATTCTACTCGCTATCTATTTCTTTCGTTCCCAACGTCATGAACTTCGCTCACTTGTGCCGGCCATTCAACGGGCTAACCAGGTGTGGATCATCACAGGCGTTATCGTGACTGGTATATACATCCTGTTGCAAGCACTCATGTATGTGTTTAGTTTCCGCGCTATCGGCGCAAGACTGGGTACTTTCAAATGCACTGAGTTGTTCCTGAAACGCAACCTGCTCTCTGTATTCCTCCCGGCAGGAGGCATCAGCTCTCTGGCCTATGTGCCACAGAGCCTGCGACGCGAGCAACTGCACAAACAACAGATTCATCAGTCCTCCGGTATCTATGGCTTTGTGGGTATCCTATCTGTATTTCTGGTGGGCATACCTGTAGTGCTGTATGCTATGCTGCATACAGCCAGCATGCAAGGCGCCGCCTGGGGGCTGGTTGCCATCTGCGTCCTGCTTGCCGTGGTGGTGCTGCTAGTTCGTTCGATACAGTCCAAAGGCAAGGCATACCAGTTGCTGCTGAAATATTTTCCCGGCAAAGCCATGCAGGTGGATGAAATATTCAACTTCCGGTTGTCGGTATCCGCTTTTATGTATACTGTGCTGGCGTCAGTACTTATTGAAATTGCGGGTGTGGCTCACCTGTATCTGGGTATGCTGGCTACTGGTGTAACGCCGTCACTGGAAGCGGCCTGTGTAGGTTATATTGTAGCTACCATCTTCCTGATCATCTCTCCTTTCCTGCGCGGGCTGGGCGCTATAGAGCTTTCACTGGCATACCTGCTGAGCAATTATGGCTACTCCACCCTGGAGGCGCTTGAAATAACATTACTGTTCCGCCTGTTCGAATTCTGGCTGCCATTGAGCGCCGGTATGGTTGCCTTTGCCCTCAAAGGCCGTGAACTGGTATTGCGCTTGCTACCTCCCATCCTGATATTCCTGCTGGGCATGGTGAACATCTTTTCAGTGCTCACTCCTCCACTGGCCAACCGCATGCACCTGCTTCATGCATACATCCCCGGTACTTCCATCCATGCCTCCAATCTGCTGGTGGTATTCCTGGGATTGATACTGCTGGTAACGGCCACCTTCCTCTTCAGAGGATTGCGCAGCGCGTGGATCGTGGCATTGTCTGTATCATTGCTGTCGGTAGTAGGTCATATCAGCAAGGCATTAGACTATGAAGAGGCTTCATTGGCACTGGTGACCAGTATTATTCTCATTGCCACAGCCAGGCAGTATCGCGTGAAAAGCAATCCGCAACTGGTGAATATAGGTGTGGTGACTGCTGTGGCCACATTCCTGCTGGTACTCATATTCGGCACTATTGGATTTTACTTTCTTAATGTGCGTCACTTTGGTATCGACTTCAGCTGGCAACAATCACTGCGTCATGCATTTCACTGCTTTATGCTGTTGGAGGACGACGGTCTACAGCCCATCACCCGCTTTGGTAAGGAGTTTATGTCGGCCATCAGGGTATTGGGTGTCAGTGCGTGGGCGTTTCTTTTTTATACTGTGATCCGACCCTACCTGCATGTAGCACAACAGACCAATTCCGCACTGGAGAAAGCACGGTTCTATCTCAGCCAGTATGGCGACTCTCCTATGGATTACTTCAAAGTAGGACAAGATAAATTGCTTTTTGTATCACAACAGTATGAAGGCTTCATTGCTTATCGTGCTGCAGGCAGCTTTGCAATAGTACTAGAAGAACCAGTGTGCAGTGAAGACAATAAACTGGCCATGCTGATGGAGTTTGAACAGCAATGCCGCAAAATGGGCCTCCGGCCGGCATTTTATCGGGTGGATGAAGACAGTACCTACTACTTCAGCCAGCTCCGTAAAAAGAAAATGCTGATAGGCCAGGAAGCGATCATGGATATGCGCAGTTTCACACTGAGTGGCAAAGACAAAAAGTCACTGCGCAATGGTCTGAACAGTCTTGCCAATAAAGGCTATGTGACAACTTTCCACACAGCGCCTCATTCACCGGAAATGATAACTGCGATGAAAGCAGTAAGCGATGAATGGCTGGAGCAATATGAAGTGAAAGAGATGACTTTCTCGCAGGGATTATTCGAGGAAGATGTGATAAAAGACCAGGACGTGATCACTGTTACTGACCCGGAGGGCAACATTGCCGCATTCCTCAATATCATTCCTGACTATGCCCCCGGCGAATGTACCTATGACCTGATACGCAAGCGTACCAATGCGCCCGGCGGGGTGATGGACGCACTGATCATTGCATTGATACAGGACGCACAGCAAAAAGGACTGTACTATCTCAATCTTGGTATGGTACCGATGTCTGGCATCATCCATCCGGAAAATACAGCAGAAAAAATGGTGAAGTATGCCTATGAAAAACTGCGTTTCTTCCGTCATTACCAGGGATTGCGCGAATTCAAAGACAAATACGCCACGGAATGGACTAATAAATACCTCATCTACGAGCATGATTTTGACCTGATCCAGTTACCGGCGGCCCTGAATAAGGTGATGCAGCCATAGTTGCAGCCGAACAATAACGGAACGCATTTTGTTTCTGCGTAGAGAGATAAACCAATATATGTTTCAGAAGAAGATATTTTTTATAGCAGGAATTATTGTCAGCTTACTATTTTGTCTGAATATCCAGCACATATATGCACAGAAAGGAGTTAATAACCTGCCGGTGCAGGTCAGGGCGCCGGGAACCGGTAGTGAAGCCCCGTTGATATTTTATATTACGGGAGATGGCGGTATGAAGAAGTTTTCCGTCAATGTGATCGATGCCTTTCATGAACAGCACTACCCGGTGGTAGCCCTCAATGCGCTGAAATACTTCTGGAACAAAAAAACACCCCAACAGGCAGCGGCAGATGTAGCCTCCCTCATTACCTATTATCAGTCGGCCTGGAATACCAATCATGGCATTGTGCTGATTGGATACTCAATGGGCGCAGATGTATTACCTTTCATTTATAACCAGCTGCCGGCGGCAGTCTCCAGCCAGGTGCAGCAGCTGGTCTGCCTTTCACCATCGCGTTTTACGGATATGGAAGTACATATCTCTGATATGCTGGGCAAATCTGCCCACAAGGGAATGAGCGTGCCCGCAGAAATGAACAGGATTACGAACAAACCATTACTGATTGTTTTTGGAGAAGAAGAAAAAGATTTCAATCTCAAAGATCTCACCATACCACATTACAGAAAACTGGTACTACCCGGCGGACATACTTACGATGAAGATGCATCCGGCGTGGCAGGTAAGATTATTGCGGCTTTGCGGTAATGCAAACACTACTGTTCATCTTTCAGCCGCGCAGCAATCACAGCAGCCGCCTGTATGGTGACAGGTATTTTGTTTCTCCCTATCACCACATAGTTATCACGCTGGTAAATAACATGATTGACGTTCACGACGTACCATCTGTGTACACGCAGAAAATCTCCCGCTGGTAAACGGGACACAATCCAGTCCAGTTTTTCGGTGGTAGCAATCTGCTGATCGATCATGTGCAGCAGGATATGATCGTCCATTACTTCCACGTATTGTAACTGGTTGTAATCAATTTTCAGAAGACGATCATCACTGCGGATGACGAAGTAGTGGTACTGAGGCTCCAGCAGGGTGAAGTCGCGGGAGTCACGGATAGCATAATGAATACGTTGCAGTACATCATGAAAGTGGTTGTAGCTGAAAGGCTTTCGTACGAGTTCCACCGCTTTCATACTGACTAGTTGCGGCGTTTCAGGCACATTACATAGGACGACGACGGGCAGCGCTTCCGTTGGTTCAAGAAGAGCGAGCCTTGGCTGCTGCATTTCAGACACTTTGTTACCGATCAGTAATACATCTACTTTATGGTTACTGAGGTAATCATGAGCGGCTGTCATTGAGTCAAAGCTTCCATCAAAACGGACGAAGGGCATTTTCCCGATATAGTTTTCTAACGCCTCAAAACCTTCAGGGGCCTGTCCCAACATGATACAATTCATTGTCATAGGGTCAGATGGTTATTTATGCGGTAAGATCAGAAATACAAATTCTTGCCGGCTGGCATAGTTATCTGAAAACAGCAGGTAACTGGATAGAAACCCGCGTCTAATCTAAAATCTAATCTAAACCGCGTTAAGAAAAAAATATCCTTGAAACACTGCTATGATAATATCACAACAGAGAAGTGATCGTTCTTTGAATCCAACCTTAAAATTGCAGGAAATAAAAGTGGCGTTGGTTAATCAGCAGTTAACAATACAAGAATAAGAAATGGACAGGAGTAACAATAGCACTCCTGTCCACTCTTTTTAAAGGTGAATAAAATAAGGTTTTCACGATAGCTGTTTATGTACAGTCATGATAAACCCAGTTAATTCTGCCGCAGACAGCGGCGCAGGCGCGGAGCAGCCATCCGGCTGGTCAGGCGCGGTCCAAGGTTACCATAAGCTCATCAGGAATAAAAGCAACACTACCGGCGCGACGGTAATCAGGTTCTTTGAGAACCGGATATTGAATCCGCCTTTCTCCGAATAGTAATAGCTTTCTTTGTACCGGTCGTATTCAATTGGAGCACCTAACTCCTTCATCATTTTGAGGAATTCATAGAGTGTTCTTTCGGAAATACGAAGCCTTTTGGCTAACTGTGCAGGCTTACCGGTCCCTTTGATCCTAATCAGGTAATCAATGGTCTGTAGTCGGTCAAAATAACGCTTTGGCATGTGGCATAGAGGGGCTTAACGGTTATTAATTGAATTTACAACAATATGTAAGATTAAACCAGTTTTCTCATATATATATTTAATTGTAAATATTAGTAAACTGATTTAAACGGGTTTTCGTTAAATCGGCTGCTGGTTAATAACATCTATGCGATCGAATGGCGTCCGTAATATTAAGTTAATAACGCCAGATTACCATATATATTTGCGATAACTTCATAAAAAAAATACTACTGCAATAATGCTGCATAGATAATGTTGGCAAGGGCTGCGCCATAATCTGCTACAGGATCAGGCGGACGTACTGCATATATCTTTCCATCCCTGCCAACAATGATTAAAGCAGGATACCTGTTGATATTATATTGCTCCCGCACTTGTTGTAACTGACTACCTGCATACAAATGCACACCGGGATAATCAGTGATACCGGCATCATTGCAGGAAATATGCAGGAATACGACTTCATCTTTCTTAAAACATTTGTTGATCTCCGACAGTGATGACAACAACGGATCATCGGTATTGCAGAAATGCAGCAACACTACTTTACCGGCAAACTGGCCAAGACTCACCTGATGCCCTGTATTATCCGGCAAACTGAAAACAGGCGCCACTGCTCCCCGGCTGAGGCCCCTGCGTATATTGCCGTAAGTAGCTGCTATAGCCTGTTTGCAGCCCGGATGCTGCACCAGCGAAAGATAATCACGTGCACATACCGCCAGTTCATCCTGCGGCCCTCCAGCTGCAAGCCCCTGCAACAACTGGTGCGCCAGCAGCTTGTCGCGTAACACGCCCGTATAATGCCCTTTAATCCATTCGTAAATATCTCTGTCACTACACTGCCGATGATACTGCGAAAAGTAATCAGCTTCTGCTTTTCGCAGGAGATACCGTAAATAGCGTATAGCCGTAGCCGTTGTATCCGATATTTCTATATGAGGAAGGTCTTGTAATATATGATTCCTGTAAAAGGCAGCCTGCCTTTCCGCGAGTATGCTATCCGCACGCAGCCGCCACATACAGTCAATCAGTTTGCCTGCTGTTTCGCCTAGTACATTGGCTCTTATAATTGTGTAATCTGCGGTGGTAAGGCTGTCGCGGTATACATTCAGTATTGCCGTTGCCGCAGCCAGTTGTTTTTTATACCATGCTACCCTCAATGCTGCATCATTGCCTGCAGGCGCGGGAATGTTCCGTTGTGCCTTCTCCGCCAGGTATTGCGCGCTGCAACTCACCGCTCCCTTGCCACTGAACACCAATGTATCTGCGCCGAAAAACAGCTGTACATTATCACCTCCGTGCAGCATGCCGTAAAAATTATTTTCTCCTCCGGCGTCCGCATAAAAGAATATCCGTCTGCCGGCAACGGCAGGCATCTCTATATAAAAACTATCTTTCTGTAATACAACATCACGGGTAACAGCGGGCGAAATACCCGGCTCTTCCCAGGAAGAAAAAGAAATACTTCCTCCATGATGGTCCTGTACATGCCCTGCCAGTAATAGTATAGACTGGGGAAATGAAGTGCCGCAAATACCAAGGGACACTATTAACAATGAGAGTAGTTTTCCAGGGTGCATACGATAACAATACTATTAAGGTAAGAAAAAATCCCCGTGGTAGAGACCATAGGGAGCTTTAGTATTCACAACGATAGTAAATGAAAACTTAAAAACCATTAGAATCAACAACCCATAGTACAATAATAGCGGGAATAATTCTAGAAATGGTTAATCACTTCTAAACGGCAAAATTTTAACATCCCGGGCATCATCAGACACCCGGTTAACACATCATCAAACCAGCCACCAGTCTACAAATTCAGCCAGTAAACCAGCTTTACAACAAGGGCCCGGTTCTTTACATAAAATGGTTCAGGGAGATAATTATCTGTGTAAACAATAAACAGGTCAGAAGCAGGGCGATAACGCCACTGGAAGCGGGTGTTCAGGTTCATGTTCTTCTGTTGCCCGTTGTACTGCATAAAGCCGGTAAAAAAGAGGGTATTGGTCATTGTGACATCCACTCTCGGGCCTACCAGCCAGAAAGCATTATTGCCCCAGGGCTGGGGCAGATTGATATTGTTATAGTTAGCACTGAGCGCTATGCTTACATAAGGCTGGAAACGATACCCCAGCTCCGTATTGGCCATAAACCTGGTACCATCTGCATAATACCCCCCATAGCGTACAGAGAACGCATAGGTAAAAAGACTTTGCGGCTTCGATACATAATCTGCGCCCATCGTATTCCAGTTATGCCGCGTACCCGCTGCCAGACTATCTTTACGCGTATTGGTGGGATCAAAGGGCTGCAACAGCCGGATATAAGTATTGGAAGCCCATATATTCAGCGTATTGCGTTTACGGAACACAATGCCATAATTCAACATGGTTTCATTGTCTGTGCTGTTGAAATGCTCGTCCATAAACCATGTGGTGGTAACCTGTGGTCCGTGGCTCAACACAGCGCCTGACCCCGGAAAGAAAAGGCGCGTTGCCTGTGGCGCCATCTTGATATAGCCCTGCCTCGGCACATATCCTACTTCTGCATTATAGTTACGGCCTACATATTCATGTTGCCATCCTATATTCCATTTCTTGCTCGTGTAGTTCAGGTTGGCCGCGTGTACCATATCATGGCCGCTCCTGCCAGGCGTATATGATTTCAGGAGAAGTGCCTTACCCGTCCAGAAATTATTAGAAGAAGCCAGGTTATACTCCAGCCCGAAGTTGCGGTTGAATTTTGAGTAAACGGGTTTGTCTTCCACTTTGGAAGGATCGTAGTTCAGCGATTCCTTGTTGATAAAGATGAAGCCGATATTGGAGCGCGAAAAAACCCTCCGCTGTAATGCCGCTACGGTGAAGTTCTGCGCAGGCAATCCTGTTTCTTCCTGTCTGCCTGTCTGCATATTCATAATACCCAGGCGCCAGTTCCTGTTGAGCTTTCCGCTCAGTCTTGCGCCGAAATGGATGGGCACACCCAGACCTATGCGCCGTGAGAAAAACGGGCGGATGGTACTGTAACCGAAGTTGGAGAACTGATCTCCGTTCTCCAGGAAGAACTGTCTTTTCTCCGGGAAGAACAACTCAAAACGATCCAGGTTGGTCACCTGCTTATCTACGTCCACTTGTGAGAAATCAGGATTCACGGTGAGATCGAGATTGAGGGAAGACGTTACGGCAATCTTGGCGTCCAGTCCCGCATCACGGCGAAACTTGGAAGAAACGCCCTTATCGTAGTCTTTGGAGACACCACCCAGCAAGTAAGGTATCAATGATATATTAGGGCCTGCTGCCGGTGGCGGTGCATCCCAGTCAAGCGAGCCGGTATAAGCCAGGGAGGCTGTGGGAAACTGCCGTGGGACCGGCGCCCATGCCGACTTCTCTGTCGTCTTCAGGTCATTACGGCTGAAGTTGATGCCCCATTTGGTGATCCCTTTTTTATAGCGGATGGTTTTAAAAGGAATAGCTGCTTCAAATACCCATTTGTCTGCATAATTCTTCACCACAGAATACCACTTGTTATCCCAACTGAGATCTACCTTCCCACCTTCGTACATCAGTCCGTCCCACTGGGCGCCGGCAGCATTGGCCCCAAAGGTGAAGCCGTTGGTCTGGTCATCAAAAGGATCCATGAAGAAAATGAAGTTATCGTTCTTCAGAAAAGCAAAATCACGACGTAATGATTCCACCATGTAAGGACCACTACCTACTTTAAAGTTTTCCACCAGCACATACATGTATTGATCATCGTAGGTCATGCGTACATCCGTGCGTAGTTTTGCAGCACTTGTATCCATCGGCAATACCATGCGGAAATCGGTAGCCGCTTCTGCCTGAGCCCAGGCCTCTTCATCAATGATGCCGTCAATCTTTACCGGTGATGCTGCTTTGCGGATATGCAGATGATAGGATTCGTTTTTCTTTTGCTGCTGCGCCCATACCGGCGTGGCAAGCAGGCAACAACATAATATACGTGGAATTATATGCACAGTCGGGATTTTTTTATTTTGTTATTTTCTTATGTGGTTATTTAGTTATTTAATTCTAAAATCCCAGAATTTAAATACCTAAATAACCACATAAAAAAATATTTAGTTCCTGTTATTCTTCAGCTGTACTTCCGGCTGCGGAACTTTTACTGTAGTGGTTCTGCTGCCGCGACCGCGTGCATCAAACACTTTCAGCTTAACAGTCTTACCACCGGCTTTAACAGGAGCGGTATACACCGCGCTCTTCAGTGTAGGCTCGTCACCGTTAGTAGTATACCGGATCACAAGACCTGGCAGCTGTACATTGGCGCGTAACGTACCATCTTCTACCGCCGCTCCGGCTGTAGGTATACGCCAGTTGTAACCACCATTGTAATAAGTAAGACGTGGCATTTCCCGCTTGCCCAGTACATTGGCAAACGTACTCCACGCCGCATTGTAGAGTGCATCGGCCTTAGCAGGATCCTTCTCTTTCGCCCACTCGGGATCGTGTGCCCATGCGCGCTCGGCAAGGCCCAGCAGCTTTGGAAGCATCATATATTCCATGCGATCGGAGCTGGTTACTGTTTCACTCCACAGCAGCCCCTGTAGTCCCCTGATGTTGGATTGTCCAAAACCAGTGAGCCGGTCTTTCCCTACAAAGGTGGTTGCCGTCACCGGATCACCTTTTCCATCCACTTTGGAATTCTTGTAATAGTCGAATGGAATGAAGTAGAAAGGTTTATCCACATCTACAAATCCTCCCCAGTAAAATCCAGGTTCATCAAATGATTTCATCGCAGCCATGTCAAAATAAAAATTACTTACACCGGAAAGAATCACTTTATAACCAGCGTTGGCCAGACGATAGGAAAGATCTTCCTGACCACCACCGATCACGTTATTCCATACATTCAGCTGGAAATTATCGTTCACAAAATCAGGGTTGGGAATACTCTGTCCCTGACCGTCTATAGTGGTTTTACGCATACCAGCTTCCTCCCATGCCGCCACTTCAAGACCACGTGCCTTCAGCAGGTCACGTACTTTTGTGTAGTAGTAGTACCAAAGATCGTTCACGTCTTTGATCTCCGGATGTTGCTTTCTCAGCTCATTGCAGGCAGGCGATCCTTCAAACACCCCACCGGGTACTTCATCTCCGCCCATATGAACGGCAGTAAGCGGCGCACCGGCTTCTTTATACATAGACTGCAGTTCTTCTACTACTTTGTCCAGGAAACGGTAAGCGGAAGGCAATGCCACGTTCATCACGTTATCGTTCCAGTTTTGTACCGAACGATATTTAGACTGATCCTGGAAATCTGTCAGCAGGTATTCTTCTGCTTCTTTATCCTTGCCCTGCGCTTTCAGGCGGTGGTAGCGGGCTTCCATAGCCTTCACAGAGGCACGGGCATGGCCTGGCGTTTCTATTTCCGGTAAAACGCGTATATGCCTTTCCGTTGCATAACGGAGTATCTCAATAAAGTCATTGCGGGTGAGGTAACCGGTACCGGCAGCATTGGTTGTATCGGGGCCGGAGCCATAGGAAGGAGGCAGCATATTCTTCCAATCCGTACTGTGTCCGCGTTTAGAACCCACTTCTGTCAGTTCAGGCAGGGAAGGAATCTGCAAGCGCCAGCCTTCATCATCGCTGAAGTGGAAGTGCAATACATTCAGTTTGTACAGCGACATCACATCGAGGATGCGCAGGAGATCCCTCTTGTTGTGGTAGTTACGGGCCACGTCGATCATAAAAGCGCGGTACCCGAAACGGGGATAGTCTTTCACTTTCACGGCCGGAATGGTTACTGATTTCTGCACAGCAGCCCAGACATTGGGCGCAATCAGAGACTTCAGCGACTGTACTGCATAGAAAGCACCCTCATTGCTACCGGCAGTGATATCGATAGATCCCTTGTTTACATTCAGTGTATAGGCATCCGCAGCAAGGCTGTTGTCTTTTTTCAGGGAGATGGTCACCTTACCGGGATTTCGTTTGCCCAATAGCGTTACCATCTCAGCGGAGAGATATTTTGCGGTGGAATCCAGTTCAGGTACAGCATTGATAACAGGTGGCGCATCCAGCACAATACTGCCCTCTCCTTTTTCATAGGATTTGGGAGTAGGGAATACCAGTGGGAGCTCCTGTGCCGGAATATCCTTTATCAGTGCATTCTGTTTGAATATATCCGTTGGCGTTACTACTGCAGTTTTATCGCCCGGGTAACGCATCAGTTGCTTTGCTGTAGTGGACGAACGGACACTGTAATCTTTCAACGAAATACCTTTTTCCGGCTGTTCATCCCACACGATATACAAACCGGCAGGAGCATCCGTAAAGTTGATCGCCCATGCCTCCCCGTCTATACCGAGTTTGATGGAATCGCCCGGAGCGATGCCTGTAAAATTATCTGCCGGAACAAACCGGAAAAGATCTCCGTTCACATGTTCCACTTTCACATTACCGGGCAAAGTGCCGGCTTTTACCATGCGCACAAAGTTGAAGTACAGCTGCCATCCTTTGGCAGGGAAAGGTTTGTTGGAGGTATTGATGAATGTGAATTCAGACAGGAAGCGATTTTTTCCCTGATAATGATTCTCCACCACCTGCCAGCTAGTTCTGAGACGAGCTACATCAAAGGAAGTCGCCTTCTGCGCATATACAGCACCGGCTGCATGGGTCAGCAACAAGCCTGATGCCAGCAGTTTCCTTAAAAAATTAAGCCTGATCATGTTGATGATAAATTAGAAATACGATGTGATAAAAAACAGGACTACCAGGACACTACTACTGGTGGCCGACAATGGCATACTATTCCCGGTCAAGTCTTCTGGCGCCACGCTACAATGGCATTTGGAAATATAGAAAGTATAACGCAAATATGCAAATTGACAGGATAAACGGAAAGCCAACAATCAGGTGCCGTCGCTTGTATATTTAACGTGTTCGCTGCTGATTATTCTTTAACTTTAATCAAACATCGATTGTTATGGCCAAGGGATTTATCTGGTTTTCCTGTATCAGCTTATTGTCAGTGATTGTTTTAGGAACATTTTTTCCGTGGATTTTCTGGTTGTTGATCATATTGCTGCCTATAATTATCATGGGCATTCTGGACATGATGCAGACCAAACATGCGATTATCCGCAACTACCCGATAGTAGGGAGAATGCGTTACTGGATGGAGGCGCTGCGCCCTAAAATCTACCAGTACTTTGTGGAAAGTGATATTGACGGGAGCCCTGTTAACCGTGTAGACCGCTCCACTATTTACCAGCGCGCCAAACGTGAGCTGGACACACAGCCTTTCGGTACCCAGTTCAACGTATATGCAGAAGGATACGAATGGATGGCACATTCCATACAGCCGCGTGATTTTGAATTGATGGAGAAAGACCCGCGTGTAACGATTGGCGGGAAAGATTGCGCGCAGCCTTATTCTGCCAGCATCTTCAATGTAAGTGCCATGAGCTACGGATCACTCAGCTCCAATGCAGTAGAAGCACTGAATGGCGGCGCGAAGATCGGCAACTTTGCCCATAATACCGGAGAAGGAGGTATCAGTGATTTTCATCTCAAACAAGGCGGGGATATTATCTGGCAGATAGGTACCGGTTATTTTGGTTGCAGGAATGAAGAAGGAAAATTCTCCGATAGCCTGTTTGAAGAGAAATGTGCGACACCTCAGATAAAAATGATAGAGCTGAAATTGTCACAGGGCGCCAAACCGGGCCATGGCGGTATATTACCGGCTGCTAAGAACACGCCTGAGATTGCGGCCATCCGTCATGTAAAACCACATACCACCGTATTCTCCCCTCCTTACCATACTGCATTTGGCAGCCCGAAGGAGATGATGTTATTCATTGCGCGGCTCCGCAAACTCAGTAAAGGCAAGCCTGTCGGTTTTAAGCTGTGTATAGGCCAGCAACGCGAATTCTATGCAATATGCAAAGCCATGATCGAAACAGACATCTATCCGGATTTCATCACAGTAGATGGTGGCGAAGGAGGTACGGGTGCAGCACCACCAGAGTTCTCCAACTCCGTGGGGATGCCTCTCATGGATGCGCTGGCCTTTGTACACGACACACTAACGGGATTCAATATACGAAATCACATCAAGCTCATCGCTTCCGGTAAGGTACTCACAGGCTATCACATCCTGCGTGCACTCGCTCTCGGCGCAGATACCTGCAACAGCGCACGTGCCATGATGATGGCGCTGGGCTGTATACAGGCATTGCTCTGTAATACCAATAAGTGTCCTACCGGTGTGGCCACACAGGACAAATGGTTAGCAGCCGGCCTCGTTGTGAATGACAAGAAACACCGTGTTGCCAACTATCACCGCGATACTATTGAAAGCGCCGTAGAACTCGCTGCCGCCATCGGATTACAGGAACTGCACCAGATCACGCGCAGACACATCTTCCGCCGTGTTTTCATGAATCAGGTACGTACTTTTGAAGACATATATCCCAGCACTGCTCCGGGAACTTTACTGAACGGGCAGACATCTGAACATCTGAAACGAGAGCTGGAGGCAATTGCCACAAACCAATGGCCGTCCTGATCAGTGCTCTTGTGGCTGATACAACGCCACCGCGTTATCGTAAGAGATCTTCTGTGCCAACGCATCAGGAAAATTGCGGAGAATAATATTGAGATCTGCTACAGTAAATGGTTTTGGAGCGCGCGTAGATGGCAGGTCCGTACCAAATATCAGCGCCGCCGGGTTAATGGCTGTTATCTGCCTCATTACCGGCAGTACATCAAAATCGCAGCGGCTGAAACCTGTAGCCTTTATCACAGCCCCTTTTTCAACCAATGGCAGCAGGTATTTAATACCTGCGCGTGACAATCCCAGGTGATCAATCACTACCTTCGGCAGTTTATGCAAAGTAGTGGATATTCCTGGTAACTGGCGGGAATCGATATACAACTCTACATGCCACTTTACCAGGTCATGCACGCGAAGCGCCAGCTGTTCCAGGTATTTCACACTTTCTGATCCGCCACGCTGTACATTAAAGCGTACGGCGCGCACGCCTGCGTTATGCAGTGCAATAATCTCATCATCTGTGGCGCTGGCCGGTATCTGTGTAACCCCTACATAGCGGGGACCGAGTACTTTCAATGCTTCCAGCAAATACTGCTGGTCAAATCCCTGGAATGAACCAGACACGATAGCGCCGCCTGTAATATGCAATGCGGCTGCCTCTTGCAGATAGTCGGCAGTGGTAAATGACGGAGGAAGGTATCCCTGATTGGGGTTCATCGGGAACCGTTGGTCAATGATATGGAGATGTGCGTCGAATATGGGCCTTTCAAACATATGCTATAGCTTATGCTACACAAGCTACAGAAAATTTTTTATTTGGTTATTTAGTTATTTTAAATGCAGTGGAGTTGATCTCCACTGCATTTAAAATAACTAAATAACCAAATAAAAAATTTTCTAAATATTCATGGCTGCCGCTGCTGCTTCGTCCACAAACCAGTGCAGTTCCCCATCCTGCGGCCTTATCAGCTGGGACGGATATTTTTCTGCATCGAATGTTCCTTCAATCACACTCTTCAGCGTAAGCGCCTTTCCGTTGCCGGTAGCCAGAAACAACACACAGGCAGCATCGTTCACTACCGGAGCGGTTAAAGTGATGCGATACATATCCTGAGCTGGCAGAAAGAATGCCTTTACCCAGGCTTTCTTTTCATGCAGCACTTCTGTTCCGGGGAAGAGGGACAGGGTATGTCCATCATCTCCCATACCCAGCAACACGAGATCGAAAGTGGTGTCGGTACCTTTGAAATACTTCTTCAATATCTTCTCATATTCAGTGGCTGATTCCTCTGGTGATATGTCCGTGCGCATTATGTGGATATTTTCCGCAATTACAGGCACTTTATCCAGCAGCACATCAAACGCCATGCGGGCATTGTTCCGTTCATCTTCGTAAGGCACGGCCCTTTCATCTCCCCAGAAAAAATGTATTTTCTCCCAGGGGATCATTTCATTGTACGGCGCCTTAGCCAGGAGCGCATACAGTAGCTTGGGCGTGCTACCCCCTGAAAGTACAAAGGTAAACTGTTCCTGTTGCTGCAATACTTCCAGGATATAATTGCTGATCCAGGCAGCTACGTTTTCGCTCAGCTGTGCCGAATCTTTTGCGATATGTAATTCCATAGCCGGAAGCCGAATTATTTTGTTGGTAAATTAATCCATGTATGTCCATCCCTTGCGATGAGCGCATCTGCATCATCCGGCCCCCATGAATCGGGTGCATAATTCGGAAAGTCTTGCGGAGTACGATTTTCCCAGGTATCCAGGATGGGCATAATCACTTTCCATGCGGCATCCACCTGGTCACCACGCATGAACAAGGTAGCATCACCTTCCATCACATCCAGCAGCAGCGTTTCGTATGCTTCCGGTGCATGCTCACCGTTGGCAGCATCGTAGTTAAAGGTCATATCTACCGGGTCCAGTGTCATAGTCTGACCAGGGCGTTTTGCCTGGAAGCGGATACGGATATCCATTTCCGGCTGAATGCTGATGGTAAGCCTATTGGGGCGCCATGTCTGCGTAGCCTCCATTGGGAACGCATAGTGCGGTGCTTCCTTAAACTGCAGGATAATATTGGTAGCTTTCTGGTTCAGGTATTTACCCGTGCGCACATAGATAGGCACGCCCTGCCAGCGCCAGTTGTCAATGTAGAACTTAACAGCGGCGTAGGTTTCCACGTTCGATTTAGGGTCCACTCCTTTCTCTTCGCGGTAACCCACTACCTTATCGCCTTTCTTCCAGCCGGAAGAATACTGTCCGCGTACAGCGTATTCATGTACCTTATCCGGTGTGATACGGCGGATAGCGTTGAGCACATCCACTTTTTTGTTGCGGATCTCGTTCGCATCAAACGACACCGGAGCTTCCATGCCTATCATACAAAGGATCTGCAGAATATGATTCTGCACCATATCGCGGAGGGCGCCCGCTCTTTCGAAGTAACCACCACGGCCTTCCAGCCCTACGCTTTCAGCGGCAGTGATCTGTATGTTATCGATAAAGTTGCGGTTCCAGATAGGTTCGAAGAGCGCGTTAGCAAAGCGGAATGCCAGGATATTCTGCACTGTTTCCTTACCCAGGTAGTGATCTATGCGGTAGATCTGTTCTTCTGTGAATTTTGCAGCGAGCAGTTCATTCAGTTCATGTGCGCTTTGCAGGTCATGTCCAAATGGTTTTTCAATGACAATGCGTGTGCAATGCTTATCACTGCAGAGATTCAGGTTACCCAGCTGTGTAGCGATATTGGGCACGAGCTGCGGAGCTACCGCCAGATAGAAGATCACATTGGGATGTACTCCCCATGCTTCTTCTTTCTCTTTTACAAAATCAGTGATCCTTCCGTAGGCTGCAGGATCTTCCGCATCCAGCTGGAGGTAAGATACATGCTCACTGAAATCTTTCCAGTGTCCGTTCTGTTCTCCTTTCCTGCGTGAGAATTTGCTGATACCATCCAGCAGGTGTTTATGGTATTCTTCATTGCTGTAGGAACTCCGTCCGAGACCTGCAATAGCAAATTGCTCAGGCATCCAGTCGTCCAGGAAGAGATTGTATAACGCAGGTGTTAATTTCCGGTAATTCAAATCGCCGCTGCCTCCGAATATAAAAAGGATGGAAGCAGGAGGGCGTTTATGGATCTGCATATCTTAGATTGAAAATGAACTTTTTTTATGATTGCTGCCATTCAGTATGGAACGTGCCGGCGATATCTGTACGCTGATAAGTGTGTGCGCCGAAATAATCACGCTGCGCCTGTATCAGGTTAGTGGGCATCCTTCCGGTGCGGAATGCATCGAAGTAGGTCAGTGCTGAAGACAAACCGGCTACAGGTATACCTGCCTGTACTGCCTGGGCAATCACACTTCTTGTGTTTGTCTCCACAGATTGTACGAGGTAAGCCACACCTTTATCCAGCAGGATATTAGCCAGATCGGTGTTCTGCTGATATGCCTGTGTAAATACTTCCAGCAGGGAAGAACGGATGATACAACCGCCTCTCCATACTTTCACTACTTCCGGCAACGGGATCTCCATCTGCAGTTCGCGGGAAGCTTCATGCAACATAGCTAGCCCCTGTGCATAACTCAGGATGGTAGCGAAATACAGGGCATCGTGTACCTGCTTTATCCACATTTCTGTATTGCTGTGAATGGTGGTTTCGGGAGCAGCATATAATTTCTCTGCCTCCAGGCGTTGCTCCTTGTAGCCGGAGAGCGTGCGCATAGCTACTGCGGTATCAATCACCGGAACGGCTACCGGCAGTTCCATCGCATCCTGTGATGTCCATTTGCCAGTGCCTTTGGAACCAGCTTTATCAGAGATCATGTCTATCAGTCTTGCCGATGTCTTATCATCATTCTGCAGGAAAATATCTGCTGTAATTTCTACCAGGAAAGACTGTAATGCGCCCTGGTTCCAGCTTTTAAATACTTCATGCAACTGATCGTTATTCAGTCCTGCCCCTTTCTGTAAAAGTGCATAACACTCGCTAATAAGTTGCATAATCGCGTATTCGATACCGTTATGCACCATTTTCACATAGTGGCCTGCGCCTTCCTTACCCAGATAAGCCACACAGGGAGTGTCCTTCACTTTGGCCGCAATGGCTTCCAGCATCGGTCTCACCTTGGCATATGCTTCCTGGTCGCCGCCCGGCATGATGCTCGGGCCTGTACGTGCGCCCTTCTCTCCACCGGAAACGCCTATACCCATAAAGTGGATACCTTTTTCGCGGAGATACTTCACCCGGCGCAGCGTGTCAGTATAATGGGAGTTTCCTCCGTCTATCACCACATCGCCCTGCTCCAGCAGCGGCAAGAGTGAAGCAATTACATCATCAACTGGTTGCCCGGCAGGTACCAGCATCATCAGCTTGCGCGGACGTTCCAGCAGTTGTACCATTGTGGCCAGCTCTCCCACTCCTTTTACGGTTGTGCCCGGAGTAGCGGAAGATTCCAACGCAGCATTCTTGGCAGCGTCCTTATCAAAGCCAATTACAGAAAAGCCGTGATCTGCCATGTTGAGCAACAGGTTGCGCCCCATTACCCCCAGCCCGATCATTCCAAAGTCATATAAGCTGTTTGCCATATTGTGTAGTTATACTTTAGGAGATGTAAAAGTAGACAATTCAACTGATTTATGTGATTTGTATGTTTTTCGTAATGAGCGAAAATGATGTTTTGTACACTAACAAACAGGGCAGATTCAATGTTTGATATATAAAGATACCTGTATAATGATTATCGATCTTTCGATCTATTTAATCTATATATTAATCTTTTCCATCAAAACATTCATCTGCCCCTCTTAAACAAACATTATCGTCGTTCATTACCATAATCACCCGGCATCTCCGCGATCATCGTTTAGGCGGAGTTGCGGCCGGCGTTGATGATCCCGAATGAGCAGCGCATCACAAGTTTCTCGTATGTTTCACGCCCATGACCATTTCCGGGAACAGCATCCAGCTCACGGATACGGGTAAGTGCATATTGCTGTGTGGTGAGCAACGGCAAAACAATACGCTCACGCATCTGTATCGACAACTGATCAATAGGACTGTTCCCCATCAATTCAGATGCACGGGTAAGACGTAACAGGTATTTTTTGGCAAGTTCAAATTCATCATAGATCATCTGCCATACTTCACCATACTGGGGATGTTTGGCCAGGTAGGCTGTCAGTGGGAAATAGCTTTTCTTCATGGCCATTTCACAGTTATCGAGCAGCGTACGGAAAAATAATGAGTGCTGATAAAGATGGTCCACCGCCTCCCATTTTCCTTCGTTGTCCATCTGCTGCAATGCGCTGCCCACGCCATAGTAACCGGGCACATTCTGTTTCAATTGGCTCCATGCACCCACATAAGGCACTGCGCGGAGATCATTGAGATTCAGTTTTGCAGAAGCATTGCGCTTGCTGGGACGGCTCCCGATATTGGCCTCCGCATAATAGCGCAGCGGGCTGGCATGATCCAGGTATTCCAGGAAATAAGGGTGGGTTTTTAATTTATTGTAAGCCATATAACCGGCATCAGCAAGTGATTGCAACAAATCTTCCGCTTCTTTGGTCAGCGTTACTTCTCTGGAAGAGAAGAGATCGTTACTGATACCTGCATGTACCAGTTGCTCCATATTGAACTGTGCAGCATCCACGGTACCAAAGTTAGAGCTGATAGTTTGTCCCTGAATGGTTTGCTGTATTTCCTGGTTGGCAATATTACGGCCCATGGACGCATAGAATTGGTGCGTTTTTCCACCACCACGCGCTGGAGGACCTCCACGGCCATCGAAAAACACCACGTCAATATCATATTTCTTGGAAATGGCGGAGAGCTCCTCTTTCGCTTTATAAATACTCCAGTTCGCCATCAGATAGCCGCCGTCTTTGGTGCCATCCGAGAAGCCGAGCATAATAGTCTGTTTGCAGTGGCGACGGTTCAGGTGCTCGCGGTACTCTGCATTCTCATACAGCGCTTTCATCACCTGACCCGCATGCCGCAAGTCATCGATGGTTTCGAAGAGCGGCACAATATCAATCGTCATCTCCTCCTTCTTCCATCCAGACAACAGGAACATGCCATACACCTCCATCACATTGAGTACACTGGTGGTATGACTGATAATATACCGATGACAACCTTCTTCGCCGTTAGCTGCCTGGATCTCCTTAATAGTAGCCACGGTGCGCAGACTGTCCTGATGAAGCTGATTATCGAGTTCACCAGGATCAATAGCCTGCCTGATACTCAGCAACGCCCTGATCCGGGCTTCTTCATCCAGGGATGCATAGTTATCCGGAAGTGCAGCTGTTTTCTGCGCAACGGCATCTAACAAAGCTTCATGAACAGAGCTATCCTGGCGTATATCCAGCGATGCGAAAAACAACCCGAAGATCTCCACTTTGCTCATCAGGTTATCTACCAGGTGCACAAAGAGACCATTGTGTTCTTCCATGATCGTTTTTCGTATGGCTGACAAGGTGTCCACTATCTCCTGGCTGCTGATATCTGCAATATGGCCAGGGATAAAGAGATTGCGGTATAATTTGGATTCCAGCGCAGCCACTACGTTTTCCACACCTTTGAACGTAAGACGCCGTCTGAGCGTCCGGACCTCGCGGAAATAGCACTTCATAATGGAGCCACGCAGTGCAGCAGCCACTTCCAACGTGGTGGGCGCATTCACGAAGGGGTTACCGTCGCGGTCACCACCAGGCCAGAAGCCCATACGGATAACTCCATTGTCACTGCTGATGGCACCAGGAAACTGCGCCTTCATAAAGGAGAGGATACGGCCGGCTGCCTGGTAGAAAATATTTTCGAGGAACCACACGAGGCTGATGGCTTCATCGTATGGTGTCGGTTTTTCCTTTTTGAAGAAAGGCGTTTTCCCCAACTGTTGCAGGTACATATTCACCTGCGCAGTATTTTCACTAATCAATGCTTTAGACAGGTCATTGATAATTCCCAGCACCTCGCTGGGATAGAACTGCGTAGGGTGCGCCGTAAGCACGAGTCTTACGGAAAAGTCCTTCAGTTTATCTGTCAGCTGTTCAAGCGCCTGCTCCTGTATTACTTCAGATTGGAGATGGCGCAGGGTACCCGTACCCTGAAGGTCACGTATATAGCGGAATGCGGCGTCTTCCAGCGCATCAAACAACACTACCTGCCTTTCTGCATACTGCACAAAACGGAAGAGCAGATCTGTCTTCTGCTGCTCATCGCGGTAAGTGGTATACTGCTCAAAGAAAGAGTCCATGATAGCCTGGGGGCTGCTGCCTTTGGCATAGCCTTCTTCACAATGCAGCAAAAAGAGGGACAGGAAGATCCCTGTTTTTTCCACCCTGTGAAAAGGGAGGGAGGTGAAGAGGCTGTTATACAGCTGAAACTTTGTACCGACGAGGTTTTTAAACTGTTGCAGCGAGTTATTTACCGGCGCTTCCATACTGTTAATCCATTTATGATTGCTGAAGAAGAGAACTAAGCGGCCGTTAAATTAACAATTATTCTGTTTAGTTGTTTATATATGAATTTGATTATTTTTTGATTATTTTCCCTGATAAATATAAAATGTTTGAATATTTTCTAATCAGGTTAATAATAAACAGAATAAAAAAAGCTCCGGTTGCAAAGGCAGTCCGGAGCTTGTATCAGGGATTAGAATGGCCGTGGCTTATTATTTATCAGGATATAATTCAAATGAATGGATGACGGGCCGGACTATTCATGAGAGAGGCGGAAGTTGACTGGCAGGTTGAATATTACTGCCACGTTCTGTCCGTTTTGCCGGCCAGGTTTCCATTTCGGCATATTGCGCACCACGCGCATGGCCTCCTCATCAAGTCCGCCTCCCTTCTGCATGCTGCCGAGCTTCACATCTGAAATGCTTCCATCCCGGTTTACCACAAACTGAACAGTTACGATACCTTCGATGTTATTCTCCTGGGCCATTGCAGGGTAGCGTATATGGTTCCTGAGATAATTGAACAAAGCATCCTGCCCGCCAGGAAACTGGGGCATTATTTCGACGAAAGTTAACGGGCCTTTGTTATCCGGCGCCGGCGGAACGTCAACCACATGGTTGGTACCGGTGCCCACGTCTACCAATTCGGCGCCTGCACCGTCTTCTATGCCGATCTTGTTTTCGGAGCCAACCACCTGGCTTTCAGTGTCTTTGATGCGTGGCGGGGCTTCATCAGGCAATACATCCTGATCGGTGATTACCGGGCTTACGAAATCGATGGTAGCGGCCTGCGGCAGAGGTGTACGGAGCGTTGCTGGCGGCGGAGGAATCACAGGATCAGGATCTGGTAACTTCACGTCTTTGAGCACTGTTTCTTTTGTGATCAGTACGGGATGTGTGTTGTGGTTGGCGGCCATCAGCCCGTTGCTGACTACATAACCGCCAATCAGTACAAGTACGATGGAAGTGGTGCCTATTATCGCGTTACGTACGCGGTTATCGTAGCGGGCGCGCAGCTCGTAGGCCCCATAATCTTTGTTCCTGCCGTCGAAGAGGACATCGAGGAAATCGTTCCATGGGATTTTAGTTGAGTCCATAAGCAATATTTTTTTTATTTAGATGAGGTAGAAAAATATTTTCCATACAAAAACTGAAAATTTTTCCCACCGCTATGGACGGCACTTTGGGGGTAGTAGCACAAGATTTATTATAACAAGCAGGTATACACGAAAAATTTGCACGGTTCTTGAATATGGGGACGTGCAAATCCGGAGGGTAATGTCAGATTAGTCATAAAACATGGCAGCAATCCTGCCGGAAGTGATAACAAATAAATAATTCATTCCTAAAGTATTCATATTGATTTTATATATCTTAGTAATCTAAAAATTTTGTTCTATGAAATTAAGATTCCTTCTCTCCTGTGGCTTGATAGCTACAACGTTAAGCTTTACGGCATGCAAAAGCAAGCCTAAAGATGCAGACCTCAAAACAGCCATTGAACAAAAGATCTCGGCATTACAACTAAACGACGTTACTGTCAACGTAAGTGAAGGAGTAGCCACCATTACCGGTACTTATCCGTCTGAAGATGTTAAGAAATCTGTGGATGAGCAGGTAAAAGGCATCAAAGGAATCAAGGATGTAGTAGATAATGCAACAGTAGCTGCCGCTCCTGCAGCACAGGCACCGGTTGTGATCAATGCAGACGACGCGCTGATCAAAGGTGCAACAGAAGTGATCAAACAGTTTGCAGGCGTTAAGGCTGATGTAAAAGAAGGCGTTATTTCATTGTCTGGCGAGATCAAGAAAACAGAGCTCCCCAAGCTGATGGCTGCTCTGATGGCCCTGCACCCTAAAAAGGTAGAAAACAAACTGACAGTAAAATAATTATTTAACCCAGAATAATTACATTATGGCACTACAAGGAAAATACCAGCCACTTATTGACCTGGCAAACGCTTCAGGCGTCTCTAACTTACAGGTAAGAGAGCAGGATAATGTATTATACATCGACGGTGTTGCTCCAACCGGAGAAGTAAAGGATAAGATATGGAACAGCTATGATTCCATCGACCCTAACTTCACGTCCGGCGACCTGGTGTTAAATATTGACGTATCACCAGCAGCACCATCCACCAAGTTGAAAGTAACCACCCAGTCTTCCAACCTGAACATCAGGAAAGGACCAGGTACTGATCAGCCGATCATTGGCAAAGCTGCGCACGCTGAAATTGTTACGCTGCTGAGCAAATATAACAACGACTGGAGCCTCATCAGAACTGATGCCGGCGTGGAAGGTTACTGTTCCAACCAGTACCTTACAGAACAATAGCACTTTGAGATTTTTTATTTCGCTATTTAGTTATTTAAAAATGCAGCGGAGATCAACATTATGCTGATCTCCGCTGCATTTTTAAATAACTAAATAGCGAAATAAAAAATCTCAAAATAAAATAAGTCCCGGCAGATAACCGGGACTCGCTGGCACTGGGAGCCTTACCTGAAAACAAGTGGTTCCTTTTAGATAGATTAGGCTTTCCGAAAAAAGTATGGGCGTTAACACGGTTTGCACCTTTCCTTCATCCTCCAAAAAATATTGTTGATTATCCGGAAAAAATAACTCCGGTGAGCGGGGCAGATACCCCATAAAACCCACCAAAATTTGCAGGGGTATGCCCCTTCAACCGGAGTCAGGAGTTTCCGTTTACAAACCTGTAATCATGCTACCTAAAGGGATGCATCAATTAAAGGCAGATGTATTTATAGGATAGTATTGAATATTGTACATACATCGTATAGGCACAACAGTTATACTGTCGTTTAAAACTGGAGCAACTGGTTTCCGTTCAGCATTGTCGGCTGATAGTGAGTTTATGATTATATAGCAGGATAATAATTTCATATCAGGTTTTTTTGGGCAGAGCAATAAAGATCTCTTCAGGTAAATGCCGGGAGGTGCGGGTAGGTATGTTACTGAAAAATTTACCACCAATAAATTTGCAGGATACCATCCCCGCAATCCAGACCAGGCATTCTATTTACAGCTTACAGAACGCAAGATTTTCATCTAACAACACATACTGCTATAGCAGCAAACCAATCTTATGTAACGGGAACAGGTATAATGATCCAATGATCCTTGCGCGTCAGCGCGCATTCCACAATCCAGCATATGCCTTTTCATAGTGTATCTTGATTTACACATTTAAAAAATACGACGGCTGCATCTTGCTGGTGGATCAAAGGATGCCGGGAGTGTAGCCTTATATTTATACTCCCTGGTGGCAGAGACATTTAATAGTCTACTGATTTGGTAGACAAATATACATCGACTTTTAATAATTCCAAATAGCCGGGCTGTTTTTTTTCATAAATATTTTGTCTTGCCCCGGAATAGGTGGAATTTTGCCGCATGAAGTCACATTTGAAGAATATATCCCTGCTGATTCTGGGGGCACTCATCTTTGCTATCGGTATCAATTACCTGGCTATTCCCAACAAATTATCGGAGGGAGGCGTGATTGGTATCACTATCGTCACCTATTATTATTTCGGATGGTCTCCTGGCATCACCAATCTGGTGATCAACGCTTTCCTGATCATTACCGGCTATAAGCTGCTGGACAAACGAGGTACGTTCTATACCATATTGGGTATTATATTCTGTTCATTGTTCCTCTACCTTACAGAAAACCACCTGACGCCTATCACCACCAACACCTTGCTGGCTGCAATTTTTGCGGGCCTGCTGGTAGGCATCGGTATTGGCCTCGTGTTTCTTTCCGGCGGCACAACCGGCGGCTCTGCCATCATAGCAAAACTTTGCCAGAAATATCTGGGCTGGAGCCTCGGCAATGCCATGCTCATTTTCGACATCATCGTAATTGCTGTCTCTACCTTTATCATCGGGATAGAGAAAACCATGTACACCTTCATTGCCGTTTACATTGGCGCCAGAACAGTGGACTATATTGTAGATGGTCTTAATACCAAAAGGGCTATCACCATTATCTCTTCACATACCACGATTATTGCCGATAAAATCACTGGCGAAATGGGGCGCGGAGCAACCGTATTGCATGGCCACGGCGCTTACACCAAGACGCCGAAAGAAGTACTTTATGTGGTCATTGGCAAACAGGAACTGATGCAACTCAAAAGCCTCGTACAAGCAACAGATCCCGAGGCCTTCGTGGTAATACACGAAGTGCATGAAGTACTGGGAAGAGGGTTCTCTATGTAGCTATTTTTTATTTTGATATTTTATTTGTTGTAGGGATTTTGAAATTACCTGATAAAGGCCATTTTAAAATCCCTACATCATTTTCCAGACAGCTGTTTAATCACCTTTATCTCCTCCAGGTCATACGCGGTGCCATCTTTTCTGAATATATCGTGAAACCATAACACAGGTTCAGATCCATCAGGAATAGGCGTTTCCCAGGCATATATCGTGTTTGTTTTTCCTGCAACAAGTCCCCAATTGTAGGCGCCGATATTTTCCGCCTTCAGTATAGGCATAATATTCTGGAAGCAGCTGCCAAGGGTACGTGCCATATATTCAGTGCAAATAAGCGGCCGGCCATAAGAGCGCAGCCTGCGAATCATCCAGCGGTGATAGAGAGGTGCACTGTAATTGTGATAGGTGATCACATCCGAATTGGCGATCTGTGTATTGGTGATTTCTGGCGCCTCCAACGTCCATACAGCGGAAGATAATGGCTGTTGCGGATTGACAGCCCTTCCCCATTTGAATGCCCGTTGCAGCAATGCCAGGCTACTGTCTGTATAAACGCCGTTACCTGGTTCGTTATAAAGGTCCCATAGGACAATCCGGCTGTCTTTTCCGAAAGCGTTAAGAATATCTTTTACATAAGTTTCCAGTGTATCCATTAACGTTACATCGGAGTAAATAGCACGACCAGGATCCTGCACCCAGCGGGAGTTATGCACTCCAGACAGTGGAGCAGGCTGTGGGCCGCTGCGGTAAACACCCTTCCAGCAGTCATCAAAAAAAACAAAGATAGTAGAAATCTTGTAACGGTCTGCAATGGCAAGATAGGTACGTATCCTGTTCTTAAACCCTTCACGGTCAATCTGCCATGCAACATGATGCAGGTACACTCTTACCGAATTGAAGCCAATGCCGGCGGCATAGCCGAGTTCCCTGCTGATGGAGGTTGTATCAAACGTTGCAGCCTGCCACATCTCCAGCTGGTTCACAGCAGTACTGGGAATAAAGTTGCATCCCCTCAGCCAACCCTGTTGTGCATACCAGACTGCGGCTGTCTTTCGCGGCCATACACCCCTCTCCTGGTCTATTTTCGTACAGGCGGTAGGCGTTATTAACAAGATAGCTATCAGTAATAAACGGGCGCTTTTCATAGCATCTTTTTTTGGTGGGGGAAGTCTTCTAATATATAGAAACACAGGTGCTATCCCGCCGCAGGACAATAATGAGTAAAAAGCTAATTTGGATTTTGGGATTTAGATGGCTATATTGTAGCTCGCTCTCATGCGAACCGCATTCCTTACCATCTTATCAACCTTATTAACCTGGGAAAAATGACACAGCCATCCCAACGCTTTTTACCGCTCGATGTATTCCGCGGCATGACGGTATGTTTTATGATCATCGTTAACACAGGAGGAACCGGAGGCACTTACTGGCCACTGGAACATGCCGCCTGGCACGGCTGGACGCCAACTGACCTTGTGTTCCCTTCCTTTCTTTTTGCAGTAGGCAATGCCATGAGCTTCAGCATGAAAAAATATGCGCAGCTCGGCAATGCCGCCGTTCTCGGAAAAATATTCAAACGCACACTCATCATATTCCTGCTGGGTTATCTGATGTACTGGTTCCCTTTTGTGGAACATACCAGCAACGGTCCCGCTTTCAAACCATTCAGTCATACCCGCGTCCTTGGCGTTTTACAACGTATTGCACTCTGTTATGGTATCGCGTCACTATTAATACATTACCTGCCTAAAAAATGGGTATGGGGCGTAAGTGCGCTATTTCTCTTTGGCTATTGGGCCATATTATGGTGTTGCGGTACACCAGGCGACCAGTACGGCATCCATGGCAATGCCGGCCTTGCGCTTGACAAACTTCTTATGGGCGACAACCATCTCTATCATGGCGAAGGCTTCCCCTTTGATCCTGAAGGATGGCTCAGTACATTCCCTGCTGTGGTGAATGTGATCGCCGGATATTATACCGGCCTGTATGTACAACGTAATGGAAAAACCACTCCCGGTCTGCTTCGCATGATATTCACCGGTATCGTACTCATTGCCCTGGCTTATCTCTGGAACAGCGCATTTCCTATCAACAAAAAATTATGGACCAGCTCCTATGTATTGCTCACCATTGGTATCGACCTATTGCTGCTATCTCTTCTGATATTGATCATTGATGTGGCAGGTATTACTGCAGGCACCGGCTTCTTTACTGTATTTGGTAAAAATCCGCTGTTCCTGTATCTTTTGTCCGAAATCCTTGCTATACTACTATACTTCATACAAGTAAATGGTACCGATCTGTATCACTGGATCAATGAACAGGTATTTCAGCCGATGTCGCCCGGAAAATTCGGGTCATTGTTGTTCTCCGTAGTTTATATGCTTGTATGTTGGATAGTAGGATATGTAATGGACAAAAAACGCATATACGTGAGGGTATAAATTAAACGAGGAACCATGAACCTTTCATTACAAGGCAAAACAGCGCTTATTTGTGGTAGTACACAGGGCATAGGATTCGCCACTGCTGTAGAGCTGGCGTTACTTGGCGCGCGATGTACCCTGATGGCAAGGAATGAAGACCGGCTAAAAACGGCCGTAGCGGAGCTTAGCACATCACAGGGCCAACAACACACCTATGCGGTAGCCGACTTCTCCGATATAGCCACCGTAACAACGGTAGTAAGCTCTCTGGCGGCGAAAGAAACTGTACATATTGTTGTGAACAATACCGGTGGCCCCGCCAGCGGCCCGATAATAGAAGCATCAGCCAAAGCATTTACTGACGCTTACGCACAACACCTGCTCTGCAACCAGGTTATAGCACAGGCACTGGTACCTGGCATGATCAACGCAGGATATGGACGCATTATCAACATTATCTCAACATCTGTAAAAACACCACTGAAAAACCTGGGTGTTTCCAATACCACCCGATGGGCAGTTGCCGCCTGGTCCAAGACGCTGGCAACAGAATTGGCCCCACATGGCATTACTGTGAATAACGTACTGCCAGGGTCTACTACCACCGCGCGTCTCCAAAGCCTCTTCAAAAGCAGTGCGGCTGCGCGTAATGTGCCTGTAGAAACAGTCCAACAGGAATGGCTGAACGAAATTCCGATGAAACGTTTTGGAGAAGCGCATGAAATAGCTTCGTTTGCAGCATTTCTCGCAACACCAGCTGCAGCCTATATTACAGGCACCAGCACCGCGGTAGATGGCGGAAAAACACCCGTGATGTAAGATTTTCATATAAAAACAGAAAGGGAGTAAAGACGTACTTTACTCCCTTTCTGTTTTTATATGAAACAAACATTTACTGCGCATCAAACCACAGACGTGTAGTAAGTAAGTCAGCACCCTGGCGGCCTACAGCCTGTCTGTAATTGGTTCCGTTCAATGCCTGCTCACTGGCAGGATAGGTGAGACGCAACGGGATCTTACCATTCAACGCCCCGGTGTAAGCAGGCTTTAGCTGTGGGTAATCCAGCCTTCTCCATTCTGCAAACCCTTCCAGCCCTTCACCAAAAAGTGCCAGCCACTTCTGCTCTCCGATTGATTTTTTAAAATTGACTGCATCATAGGCAACCTGCGGCTGCGCGATATAATCGTCAGCAGCTTTGGCGGAAAGACCATACTGTGCAAAAGAAGCACGGATTGCCTGTGCATACAGATCCGCCGCATTACCACTGGTAAGACCTCGCTGTGCTGCCTCTGCCAGTATAAATAATTGCTCCGCATAAGTAAACAGGTAAGCAGGCGCCTGGGTAGCAGTAAAAGCCGCGCCCGCATCGGATGTTTTTGTGAAACCCAGCCTTGATGCGGAGTCAGCACTCAGTCCATTGGTGACGCCAATGTATGTGTTGGTATCTTTCGGCATCGTTGCGTATATGCTCAGCCGTGGATCATTCAATGATTTCAGCTTATCTACCACTGATTTACTGATACGGTAATCATTGCGCGTCTCACGATTTCGCCCCACCGGATTCTGATTGGGAGAGGCCATATATATCAGTCTTACATCTCCATCGTCCTTCGTCAGCAGAATATTTCCTTCTGCCTGAACTTCATCAAACACAGCTTTCGCGGTGGCAAAATCCCTGTCGGCAATACGAAGCGCTATACGCAGACGAAGACCGTTGGCAAATTTGCGCCACTTCTGCATTTTACCTGCCATCAGGGAATCCCCGAGGATGGGATTATCAGCAGGGCTAATAATCTTCGATACATCCTTCAGCTCTGAAAGCAATCCTTTATAAACATCCTGCTGGCTGTCGTAAACCGGTGTCAGGTACTTTTCAATATTCGCAGCCTGTTTGTAGGGAATATCACCATACAGATCTGTGAGCACCTGGAAGATCCAGGAGCGCATGATCAACGCGGCAGCCTTGTAATTCGGATTATGCAGGCTATCCCCCAGCTGTGCCAGCGTAGTAAAATCCTGTACGCCTTGTGCATAGAAATTGTTCCAGATGGTTTGAATACTGGTAGCTGCGGGAATGTAACGGTCCGGATCCGGATACTGAATCTTGGCCCAGTACTGCACGTACAGCAGGGATGTTTCCATAGCGGCATCATTACCCCAGTATGTATCCACATTGGATTTGATACCATTGGTAAGCAGATAGTCCGGCTGAACAGAAGTAGGTTCGTTCGGATTTTTGTTGATTCGTTCCAGTTCTTTCTGACAGCCCGCTAGCAGTACTGCAGCAAATAATATATATAAAGGTAACAGCAACTTTTTCATGTCTGGTCAGTGATTAAAATGAAACATTCAGGTTAATGCCGAAGCTGCGCGTAGTGGGTATCTGGAGCGTTTCCAGGCCCTGACCGTTGCCGGTGTTGAATGCAGTTTCCGGATCGATATTGGGGGCATTACGCTGTAGGTATGCCAGGTTTCTGGCCACCAGCGAAACAGTTGCAGCTTGTAGCCCCCACCTGTTGACTACAGTTTTAGGTAATGCATAACCCAATTTGATTTCACGCAGCTTGATGAACGAAGCGTCGTATACAGCACTCTCATTGAGATTACTGCTGTAAACGCTCTTATAATAATTCTGTGCAGAAATAACAGTTGTATTCTTCTTGCCGTCAGCAGTATATCCGTCGAAGATCATACCATCATGGTACACAGTGGCGCCACCAGGAGCCGTAGCGCTATGATCAGGTAGCTGCACATTTTTCGAACCGTCGGAATAATACGGTAATCCACCATGTTCTGCATCACGCCCTGGCAAAGTATTAGCCAGTACACCCGTCTGCATACCGGTACTGTTAGTGCCTGACCAGATGGAGCCACCCTGTTTGGTATCAATCAGCACGCTGAGGTTAAAGCCTTTAAAAGAAAAGCTGTTGTTGATACTGCCGGTCCATTTGGGAGTATAATATCCCAGGATTTTTTTATCCGGCGCGATAGCCGGTGTTCCATCAGGATTTACAATGATCCTGTTCTCTGAATCTCTCTGGTATGCTTTCCCATAAAGTGCGCCATAAGGCTTTCCTTTGCTGGCCAACACCTGTATGTTGCCGGAGCTGCCCAATACATAGTCATTCAGGAAGCCTTCCTTATCCAGTTCAATTACCTTGCTTACATTACGTGCGTAGTTAACATTCACATCCCAGCGGAAGCCTGAGCGTGTAGTGATGGGCGTTAGTCCCAACATCACTTCTATCCCATGGTTATTGATTTCACCAGCATTCAGCAGCTTCTTCAGATAACCGGTGGTAGCGCTCACATCGGCCAGCAGTATCTGGTTGCGGCTGTTGGAATTGTAATAAGTGAAGTCAAGACGAATTCTGTTATTGATAAAACCTGCCTCCAGACCGACCTCTGTGGCCGTGGTTATTTCAGGCTTCAGGTCTCTTTTCAGGTACTTGTCTGAAACCGTGAGCTGGGGCAACGACCCGAAAGGTTGGTTGAATGGATAGGTATTAACGAGCTGATATGGATCAGTGTCTTTCCCCACCTGTGCCCAGCCGCCACGCAGTTTCAGCAGGGTGAGTGTATTGCTGCTGATATGCAATGCTTCAGACAATACAAGGCTTCCGTTCACGGAAGGATAGAAATAGGAATTGCTGCCGCGTGGTAATGTGGAAGACCAGTCGTTGCGCGCAGTAACATTCAGAAATGCATAGTTGCGGAAACCCAGTTGTACAGAACCGAATACGCTGTATACTTTCTGCTTTGTCAGGTAACTGGTAGATAACAGCGGATCACGCGAATTGGTAAGTGTGTATACATCTTTTACAGCGAGCCTTGGCGCCTGCTGATAGTTCTGCTCAAAGCGGTTGGTGCGGAGGTTGCCGCCTGCCAATGCGTCGAGGCTGAAGTCAGGGCTAAGCTTCTTCCTGGCATTAAGCGTGAATTCACCGTTGGTTTCATTGACACCATAGGCATCTTCAGTATAAGAACCGAAAGGTGTACCATTGGTATAATAAGCCACTTTGTATTTGCGACGGTCGTTGTAGTAGTCAGTACCGATGCGGAGGTTGGCAGTGAGCCAGTCCAGTATTTCGTAGGACAGTCTTGCATTTCCGAAAAACCGGTTACGGAGCATCCCCACTGTATTCTCATTCTGTATCCAGTAAGGGTTGCTATAGTAACTGTGATTCCAGTTGTAGTCTGTTCCATCAGGATTCTTGTAATTCTTCAGCTGGCTGACATCCACCTGACGCCCGAACCATATGAACTGCAGGGTAACACTGTTGCCACGTCTGCCGTCTACGCCCGGCAGATTGTCCGCTTCGCTGCGTACATAATTCGCATAGGTGCTGAGTGTTAGTTTTGGCGCGATACGGAAAGTATTGCTGGTAGTAAAAGTATTACGGGTAATGCCAGTATTGGGCAAAATACCGGTTTGTTTGGTATTGTTATAAGAGAAACGGTAATCTATTTTTTCGCTGGTACCGCCTACAGACAAGCCGGTATTTAACGTATAGCCGGTAACGTAAAAGTCCCTTACATTGTTGGGATGAGGTACAAACGGTGCTGGCTGGCCATTTGAAAAGAACTGCGGGATGAGACGGCCATCCATTTTAGGCCCCCAGCTTTCATCCACGCCGTCGTTAAGGCCACCACCTTTACCATCCTTATAGGAAAACTGTCCTCCGGTGCCCTGACCATAGACGTTCTGAAAGTCCGGCAGGATCAGTACTTTTTCAAAAGTAGCGCCAGAGTTGACGCTGATACCCAGACCTCCGTTGGTGTCTTTACCTGTTTTCGTCTTGATGATAATGACGCCATTGGAAGCGCGGGAACCATACAATGCAGCGGCGTTAGGCCCTTTCAGCACACTGATGGACGCAATGTCGTCGGGATTCACATCGGAGATTGCGTTAGCAAAATCACGACCGGTACCGACTCCCAGCTGGCTGTTATCTACCGGGATACCATCGAGGATGAAGAGTGGCTGGTTGTTACCTGCGATGGACGTTTCACCGCGTATCACGATACGGGACGACCCCAGGTTACCCTGGCTGTTTGTAACCTGTACCCCTGCTATTTTTCCAGCCAACGCATTTACAAGGTTAGTTTCCTTCGCTTCCGAGAAATCTTTTGATTTTAGCTCCTGTACAGCATATCCGAGTGATTTTTTCTCCCTGGAAATACCAAGAGCAGTCACCACTACTTCTTGTAGCTTGCTGTCGTTGTTGTCCAGTGCAATGTTAAGGGTGTGACTGTTATTCACCGCTAACACTACCTGCTGGAAGCCAAGTGAAGACACCTGGAGAGAGTCTCCCGGCAAAGCAGAAATGGAATACTTTCCGTCTGCATCGGCCTGGGTACCGCGGCCGGTACCCTTCACCCTTATAACGGCGCCAGGTATACGTTGCGCGTCATTGCGGGAGGTGATTACCCCGCTTACCCTTATTTCCTGGGCAAAACCCAACTGCAGCCATAGTATGGCCGGCAGCAGGCTGAGCAGCCTTGCTATGCATTTCATTATATACTATAGATTTATTGTTTGCAGACCCGTTGGCAACCCATAATGATTCCCGTTATTATCGATTCTGATTTGGTTATTGGTGGTGCATGATTGTGACGTCGGGGCAAAAGTAATAATATTCTACAAATATTATAGACTATATGGGATGATTGATTATATTTTTTTTGATTTGAAAGAATATGTCTGACAATCAAAGTCTGTCAGGCATAATCTTTCAAATCAAAAATCAGTTTACTTACCCAGTAGCTTTTTCAGTTCTTTTTTACAATCTTCAACATTTTCCCAGATAAGCCGGTCCTGGCAAGCGGTACCTTTGTATTTAACGGACAACTTGTTTCTGCGCAGAACAATCTGATAGTATTCCGGAGCATCAGGGGAGTTTTCCCAGGTGGTCTTCCCGTTTTCTTCAATACCGCCGGCTATCTTATCTTCAATGATGGCGTTTACTTTTTTTCGCAGGCTGTCTGCAAAATCATAACTGGCTTCTGATTTTACGAGGCAGGTGGTATCAGTAATGGTCCGGGGAAGGTGGGCTGCAGCTGTTGTTTTCTGCCGGGTCAGCGCCAATAGCAGCAAGCTGGCGCCCAGCAATAGTAACGGGAATTTGAGTGTGCGTTTCATAGTAAGAGAAATTAATAACGATGGAGATTAGGTATATATCAAATGTCGTATGGTTGATCTCGTCCGATTTTGGTTTTTCTTCTTTCTAACTCATTATTAAAATACTCTATTTAACGCACACTACAAAATAAACCGCCTGCTGCGATAATAGTGTTACTGGTACTTCTTCAGCACATTGAACAGTACTTTCTGCGTAGCGTCTGTTGATGGGGCAAGGGTGTCCTGTGGCATGAAATGACGCCGGAATGCGCCCATAGCGGCAATAGTGTCTTTGATGTCATACCCGATGATACGGAGTGCCTGCCATTTGTTGAAAGTAGCGGGCACTGCGACACCAGTGGTGTCGTCATACCAGTAGCCGAAGCCTTTCTGCGCCAGCTCCTGCCACGGGAACCAGGCGCTGGGGTCCACTTTGCGCCCGGGTGCTATATCACCATGACCAATGAAGTTGGCAACAGGAATATTGTAGCGGTGCTGTAGTGTGTCCAACAGGATAATTAGGCTGTTGATCTGTTCGGGCGAAAAGGGTTCCGCCCCGTTGTTATCCAGCTCAATACCGATGGAAGACGAATTGATATCAGTAAGGTTTCCCCACTTTGCCACGCCGCCATGCCAGGCTCTGAGGTAATCGTTGAGCATATGATGTATGGCGCCATCACGGCATATCACATAATGGGCGCTCACCTGCGTGCGCTCTATGGTGAAGGTCTTAAGTGTCTGCTCACAGGAGTTTTGTGCCGTATGATGAATGATAACGAGGTTAGGCTTACGCATATTGAAGTTGACGGTCCCTGCCCACCATGAGGGTGCAACACCGCCTTCACCCCGCACAATAGCGGGCTGCGTCCTTAAAACACGAGCATATTCTTTTGCTTTCTGCCGGTAAACCTTATTGGTAGTGGCATATGGCCCGCGGGCACAATACATGAAAAAACTAAGTATTATGGCAAAAGTGCCCCATTTCCCGAAGCGCCTGAAAGATCTTATATCCATGTGTTATTGTTTGGTGAACAACTAGATAAAGATAATAAATGTGCCAGTCTTACGTTTTTTTCATTGATACTATGAAAAGTGTCCGTCAAATCATATATTTACGTTTTCATTAATGCTTTTCGGAGTATTACAAAACTATACCAGCTTGTCATTTGTCGCCTACAGTCTGTTATTACCTGTAATATACGGGATATCCGTACTGCCATTCCGTTTATTGTATTTACTGAGCGATGGCATCTACCTGATTCTGTATTACGTGCTGGGATACCGCAAGAAAGTGGTATTGCAAAACCTTCGTAATTCCTTTCCTGATAAAAGCGAAAAAGAAATCAACCGCATTTGTAAGGACTTTTACCATTACCTGTGCGATCTGTTCCTGGAAACATTCAAGACGCTTACTATCAGCAAAGATGCTATGTTACAGCATTGCAGCTTTACCGATGACACGCTGGCTCTCTTCAGACAACTGGCGGAAGAAAAACAAAGCGCCGTTCTGGTTATGGGACATAAAGGCAATTGGGAATGGGCCGGTAATACATTCAGTATCCTGTGTCCACAACAGCTCTATGTGATCTACCATCCGTTGGCCAACAAACACTTCAATGGCCTTATGTACCGCATGCGCACCAGATTTGGGACTAAGCTTATCGCCATGCAGGATACTTTCCGCGATATGGTACAGCACCGTAACGAGGTAAATGCCACGGCATTCATTGCCGATCAGGCGCCTCATCCTAAAACAGCCCAGTGGCTTACCTTCCTGCACCAGGATACCCCCGTATTCAAGGGCACCGAAAAAATTGCCCAGAAAATGAACTACCCCGTTGTATATGTAACTGTACAACGTGTAAAAAGGGGGTATTATACGGTGGAGGCACAAATGCTCACAGCATCACCCGCGACAGAAAAAGAAGGAAATATTACAGCATCACATACACGAAAACTTGAAGAAGACATTATTGCACAACCCGCAACCTGGCTTTGGTCACACAAAAGGTGGAAGCATCGCCGTGAAGTAATGACTAACTAATTGACACTAAAATTCACCTGACCATTTAGCCTGAAAAATTATGCTGGAGGGAAAAGAACTGATCCTGGCTACCAAGCCATTTGCATGTGAGACCAGAACAAAAAGCTGGCTATATACGTTGTCTACACTATTCCTGCTGGCACTGTCGCTCGCCGGCACGCTGGTACTGCCACACCCGTTTTTCAGGGTGATCTGCAGTATATTATCAGGATTCCTTATTATAAGAATGTTTGTTATCTATCATGATCATCAGCATCATGCTATATTACATAATTCGTGGGCGGCAACAGCGATTATGACGGTATTCGGTATTTATGTACTGGCCCCTGTGAGCATCTGGAAACGTTCGCACGATTATCATCATAAGAATAACTCGAAACTCTTCAGTGCGGGCATCGGCTCCTATCCGATTGCTACGAGGCAGAAGTTTGAAATGATGACGCCCGCAGAAAGACGCACCTATTTGTTTACCCGCCACCCTGCCACTATAGCCGCCGGATACCTGTTTATGTTTCTCATTGGCATGTGTCTGCGCTCTTTCACGTGCAGCCCGCGCAAACATATGGACTCATTGCTGGCATTGTTTATACATATCGGGGGCAGCATTGCTGTTGTATATTTCCTGGGCTGGCAAAGCTGGTTACTTTTCATTGTAATCCCCTTCACAATCGCCTGTGGAACCGGTGCCTATCTTTTCTATGCACAGCACAATTTCCCGGGTGTGACCTTCAGTGATAACGAAGACTGGTGCTATCACACAGCTGCGCTGGAAAGCTCCAGCCACATGGTAATGAACCCGGTTATGGCATGGTTCACGGGCAACATCGGTCTTCATCACATTCATCATCTTAATGCACGTATACCGTTTTACCGGTTACCGGAGGTAATGCAGCATTTCCCTGAACTGCAGATAGCCAAAACTACTTCGCTCAGCCTACGCGACATCAGGGCATGTTTCCGCCTTAAAATGTGGGATCCGGCACTGAACAGAATGATCAGTATAAGAGAGGCTTCTGCCCTTAAGGTTGATGCGCAGAAAAAGTTCGCTGCTGCAACCCCTGTATGATCTTTTTGCGGGAGTCAAACATTGCCCTTGTCTTTTCTTTGGTAGTCTGCAAAATCGGAATGCCTGCTGTATGTGGAGAACCGGCTGTAAAAGGGGGTTCAGGATTATATTCCAGTTGCAGCTGCACGATCTTTGCCATTTCCTCGCCGCCAATCATGGCTGTGAGTGTAAGGCCGAAATCTATACCGGATGTAACACCGCTGCCGGTAATACGATTACGGTCACGCACCACCCGCTCTTCCACCGTTTTTACATCAAACATGCGCAGCAACTCCTGTGAGCGCCAGTGTGTAGTGGCCCTGTAACCATCCAACAAGCCAGCAGCAGCCAGTACCAGCGATCCTGTACATACAGAAGTGATATATTTTGCATGTCTTGCATGCAGTTGCAGAAAACCCAACACAACCTTATTCGTGAGTAACGCGTTGATCCCTCTGCCGCCCGGTACAAAAATTATATCCAGCTGCGGACAATCCCGGAATGCCACATCAGCCTGTAATGTGAGTCCTCCTTCTGCTTTCAACGGAGTCGTCGTTTCTCCAATAACAATCACATCAAAACAGGGCGCTTTGATGAATACATCATATGGACCTGTAAAATCGAGAATGGTCAACTCCGGGAAAAGGAGCATGCCTGTTTTCAAAGGTTTCATATTGGATCCTTTAACGGTGAAAAATCAAATTCAATAGTTTTGTCAATGATATGCGGCAGCTGTCAACGGTGCTGGTCATAGGTATTACCAGGCAAAGATCGCTGCAGCGACTGTATCTCTATAGCAGACAGGCTACGTGACGACAGCGTTGACAGCACATCTTCCAGTTGCTGTTGCGTGCGCATGCCAGCTACTGCAGTAGTGATACCTGGTTGCTGCAATACGAAACGGAGTGCAGTCTGCGCGCATGTTCTTCCATCTGCAGAAAGTTGCTGTACTACCCCGGCAGCTGTGGCCACTTCATCTTTCGAATAGTTAAGATACGGTTCCGGCGCTTTACCTGCAAGTAGTCCTTTTGCAATGGCTCCACGGGCCAATATGCCGATCTTATTTTCCCGGAGCAACGCCAGACAAGCCTCTTCTGGCCGCCGGTCCAGCAAACTGTACTGCATCATTACACTCACAATGCCGGAACGTTCCACGTATTTACGTATTACATTCGGCCTGATGGATGAGATACCATAGTAGCGGATCTTTCCCTGTTGCAGCAATATTTCAAAAGCTTCAATTGTTTCATCAATAGGGTCCTCGATAGTCCCGCCATGCAACTGGTACAAATCGATGTAATCTGTCTGCAGCCGTTTCAGGCTCTCTTCCACAGAAGCAAGGATGTATTCCTTTCGGGGATTCCAATCCCAGCCACTGCCATCTGTCCGCCACTGGTTACCCACTTTGGTGGCGATAATTACATCCTTTCTTTTGCCCTTCAGGGCTTTACCTACAGTTATTTCATTCTGCCCGTGATTGTACAGATCTGCGGTATCAAATAAATTTATGCCGCAGTCAGTGGCATAATGGATTAACCGGGCATTCTCTGCATCGTCAGTTCCAAGGGACATGCAGCCGAACCCTATTTCACTGACACGCAGTATTGATTTTCCGAGCTGATGGTATAGCATGATTGGATAGTTTAGGTTACTTTGCGATAACGCTCCACACTTTCTGTATGAGCATTCCTTACGAAGTTAACGTCTATTCTTTCAACTTGTACAAGGAAGAAATCCTTTAGCACATCCTATCCATTTCATGCTGTGAGATACGCGAAATATAGGCTGCCTGGACAGGCAGCCCCTGCATCGCTTATCATCTGCTCGTGAGATATGACTGTCGGTCTGTAAATCTCCTGTCACATGAGATTACAGGCTGATAAATTTCATTAAGAGGGAGCCGCCTCGATAAGCAGCCCCGTTGATTGCTTGCTCTATTACCGTTCCGAATCCTGTAAGGTTCTACTGTGTCATATTCCGGAAAGTACGGGCTGCCAATATTGAACAGCCCGTGGGTTCTCCGGTTCTATCAACTCACACTATGAATAGGCAGCCATGAATGTTGTTTTAAATATATGTTGAAGACCTCTTCAGGCCTGAATTGTTCCGTAAAGGGACCGTCTGGAAAGACAGTCCGGGGAATTAATCGTAACAAGTCCTGTGATTAACAGGTAGCTGTTGGTTTCTCATATGGCGTCTTCTTTGTCTTTGTTAACATTGTATAATCACCCTCTTTTCATTGTTCCTGGTTACGTTGTAAAGTCAGGAGGTGGAAAAAGCGGGACCATTTCGACAAACGGTCCCTTTTTTCTTCCCTATTACCTGGCTTTCCAGAACTTTATGTAGATGAATCTTTGTGCAAGGGATATAGGACAACTTTCAGAGTGGGACCACTTTGAAAAGCAGTCCCCATCAGCATTCATCTTATATACCTGCATTTGGATTCTTACAATTCCTTACTATCGGACTGCTTTGACAAACAGTCCTTTGCGCTGATTTACCCCATAAATGTGCCTTTGAGGCTGTGTTAATGCTACAATCTTTCAACGATCTCCCATCATGTGAGAGGGCTAACAAACAATGCTGTAAAATCTTACACGCAATGCATTTCCATTATGATATGTAATATCATGGTAAAGTAAGGCGCAGATACGCTGCAGCCCACCGTATCATTCCAGGATGGTGTCAGTTTAGCACAACCAGGAAAAACAGCTGGTAATGATATTTACTCAGGAACCTACATGTTTGGAAGTATCTGTTGAATAGAATAGTCTGCATATTGGGTTGGTGTTTCGTGTTATGGATAACAAACAGTGGAATAACAAAATTCCTTAGTGCAACAGATCAAAGCAATCAAGAAGATTATGGCTATTTGTGTGTAACAGGGTTAATGTTACAATGCAAAGATAAGAAGCCAATACATCCGAATATCACTCCAAATGCACTGATACCCTGATGAATGAAAATGAACGGACCAATTATTCACTGAATAAAATGAATATCTTTTTTTTTGAAAAAATTTGTATACGACATCATAAAAAACAGGAAATTTACTATTATCATAAATACATCTCATATGCAACACCAGATAACAGGCGCCTTCCTGGGTATTGCCATCGGCGATGCATTGGGCGTGCCTGTGGAGTTTAAAACCCGGAGTTACCTTTCCGAAAATTCCGTTACCGGCATGATAGGATACGGTAGCTGGAACCAGCCACCAGGTACCTTTTCAGACGATGCATCCCTTTCCTTCTGCACTGCTGAAAGCCTCGCACTGGGCTACAACATTGATCACCTCGCCAACACTTTCCTCCAATGGTATCAGCATGGTTACTGGGGTGCGCACGACCAGGTATTTGATATCGGCAACACGACCAGGCTGGCACTGCAAAGAATAGCAACCGGCACCTCTCCCCTCCTGGCAGGTGGCTTCGAGGAATTTGAAAATGGCAACGGCTCGCTCATGCGCATGATGCCCCTTGCCTTCTACCTTGCTGCAGAAAAAGACATCAATACCCGCTACCAGTTGGTAAAAGAAATTTCCGGTATTACCCACCTCCATTTCCGCTCCGTGCTGGCTTGCTTCATTTATGTGGAATATCTCCGCAATCTGCTCACTACCAGCAGTGACCCTCGCAAAGCTTATGAACAGATCCAGAGCGCTGTTAATAATTTTGTACGTAACCGCCAATTCAACCCTACTGAGATAAAGCACTTCGAACGCATTCTCCAGAACGACATTTCTGCCATTTCAGAAGAGCTGATCCTCAGTTCTGGCTATGTAATACACACGCTGGAGAGTGCACTCTGGTGCCTGCTGACAACCGACAGTTACAGCAGCTGCGTATTAAAAGCAGTCAACCTCGGCGGAGACACTGATACCACCGCCGCCGTGGCAGGAGCCGCTGCTGGGTTACATTACCGGGAAACGGGTATTCCTGCCCAATGGGCAAGCGAAGTAGCCAAAGCTACAGCCATCCGGCAGCTGAGCGAGCGCTTCGGCGCGGCCATCAGCACCGCCAGCCCCCAATAAATCCGGTTGTTTCCGCTTAAACTTCTTTACTGGATTCAAGTCTAACCGTTATAATTGAGAGAAGATGAAAAACAGATGCTTTATACTGTTTGTGTTGATCGGGCTGATATGCACTGCCACACAAACCTATGCACAAAGAGTACATATCAGAGGAGGCGTGCATTTCTCGCACGGATTTGGGCCCCGCTATTACGGTCCAAGGGTAATAGCTCCTTATCATGTATATCGCGGTCCTGTATTTCATGGCTATTACCGTCCGTGGTACCGGCCCTATTATGGAGTCAGCTTATTCTTCCCGCCGATAGGTTTTTATGTATCCACACTTCCTTATGGTTACTTTGCGCTGGGTCCTACGTTTGGTCCCGTATTCTATTCTGGGGGTACTTATTACCGGCAATACAACAAAGGCTACAAAGTGGTGGATCCGCCTATGGACGCCGCTGTCCCCAATCTGCCTGATGGAGCCCGGGAGATAAACGTGGATGGCAGCACCTACTACGAACTGAATGGTACCTATTACCAGGAAATCATGACTGATAACGGCAGACGTTATAAAGTGGTAGGTAAAAATGGAAAAATCGGGAATGCAACTGTGCACGACCAGAACACAACTCAACCGGAAGATCTCATTACAGCACTTCCGGAAGGATGCCGCAGTGTCGAGATCAATGGACAACAATATTTTCTTTCACCCGATGGCATGTACTACCAACAGGTGAACAACGGTAATACTTCCGGTTATAAGATTGTGGGAAAAATAAGCGCCGACAATTAATCCGTGCTATACTACCTGCCACTGCTGGCGCCACCACCGTCTGAAGAGCCTCCTCCCCAGTCTGATGATGATGAGAGCTGAAGGAGGAATACGATGATAACGAAGAACTTCCTGATGAACGGCTTTGTACCATCACCTGCCCCTTATCCAGCCCCTGAAAAATTTTTTCTGCTGTGAACCACATGATACGAATGCAACAGTCAGCGGCATTAACAAAATGCATTTCATAACGCTAAAAATAATATATTTTAGTGTCTGTACGTTTTAGATATTCCTGTGTTTTTCACCGGCTATACTAAATATTCTATAAATTAGTGATTCTCAAAATTGTTACCATTTGTCAATTTTCACTATCATCAATTCAGCGCACATGAAAAGGTTTTTCGTATGGATCGCCCTGATCTTCCCGTTGGTTTTAAACGCGCAGACCAAGCTATCCCAAACCGTGGCCGATGATTTCTCCGCGAGGGTAGCCTATCATTACCAGTTAAAAAATGATTCCATTACCGGCTATATCGCCGAACAGCTCACCCGCAGCGGATCTGCGGGCCTGGATATAGACACTACGATGTTTGGTCTGAAGAATGATCCTACCGCACTGGATGCAGCACTGAAATACCTCTACCAGTACAGCGACTGTAACCGGCAGCGTTTTATCAGCACCTTGCGTAGCATGAACCTGCAGAACAACAGTGTATTCCCGCTGGCCACCTATACAGCCAATAAATTTAAAAATGATACCAAGGCGCTTTTAGAAGACAAAACAGATTTTCTGAAGACATATACCGGCCCCGTAACCGGTAAAACTCCGCCCCCCAGCGTTGCAGCGGTATCCTCACCGGCGGCTGCAAACCCGGCAGCAGGAAATAACACCACGGCAACCACCAGCGAAGTGGTAACAGGCAATGCGCCCGCAGCTACAGCTACTGCCTCGCCAGCCGTTGATACCCGCACATGGGAAGTACGCCCGCTTTTCCAGGTACATACTCCGGAACAACTGGTAGAGATGTTTGGCGCCAATAACGTTACACAACGCGACGCCACCAACCTTTCCGGCGCCAAAGATGGAGAAGCCTATGTCATCTATCCTGATACCGACGATGAACTGGAAATACAATTCGATGGTGAAAACGGTAATATCCTTACCTTTTCGCATTTTCCCTCCAAGTGGAAATCACCCTATGGCATCAAGGCTGGCGATCCGCTGGAGAAACTCAATAAAGTAAACGGACGTCCTTTTAAGATCAACGGCTTCGAATGGACCAACGGCGGTATCGTAAACGACTGGCAGGGCGGCGCGCTCGACGGTAAAAGCGTTACCATCATGCTGAAAGTTAATAATTCCGGCGATCCCAAACTCTACGACCAGGTGACCGGCGACAAAAAGATCCGATCTGACCTCCCCGTACTGAAAAAGCTGGATGTCATTATTCAGTCCATAGCATTCAAAGGTAATTAAGATCACCTCAGCTATTGCAGTTATCGCACTGGCTAAGTATATTGTTATATGAAAAAATATTTACTGGCCGGATGCCTTATACTGGCAATGATCATCGGCACTTCCACGAACATGAACGCACAAACGAAAAAACGTACATCACTGAACCACATCGCCTTATATGTGGTTAACCTGGAGCGTAGCACCGCATTTTACAAAGATGTGGTCCAGCTGGAAACTATGGAGGAACCATTTAAGGATGGCCGTCATAGCTGGTTTAAAGTGGGCGAACATAGTCAGCTGCACATCATTTCTGGTGTAGCCACAGCCACCACACACGACAAAAACACGCACCTCTGCTTCAGTGTGCCTTCCATGAAGGATTTTATTGCTGTGCTCAACCAGCACCAGCTTCCTTTTGAAGACTGGCCCGGTAAAGCCAACACCATTAACAAAAGGGTGGATGGCGTACAGCAGATCTATCTCCGCGATCCTGATGGATACTGGATAGAGATCAATGACGATACCTATTAAAAAATAAAAAAAGAGATGCGCCGCGCCTGTTCCTGAGAATAGACGCGGCGCATCTCTTTTTATGCATACCGCAGGATCATTGCAGGATTTTTCTTAAATTCAGTAAGAAATGTTCATCTACCCTTCAATGTTATGTCATTACAACTGAATGTTCCTTTAACAGAGAGCGATGAAGCAAAAGCCAGGGGAGTCCTGTGGGACCCCAATTTAAAGACATGGTATCTCCCGCAGGATCAGTATGGCCGGCTGATGGAGGTGGACAAATGGATCCCGGAAAAGGATACGGCCATCATTCTTTCCAACGAAGTTACAGTAGCACATGCCGAGCGTCCATGTTGGAAATGTGGTCATCCCAATAAAGTGATTGCGATCGGCAGCAATTATTTTTATGAGAAAGATATAAATGAACGGGATGAGCCAGTATGGCTGGAACAAGGCTTCTTCACCTTATTCCAACAGATAGCCACCGTTTCAGACAATCTGCAGACCCTTCTCCGCGATCACTACCCTCATTACAGTAAGGACTATGCGAAAGCAACCGGTACTTCCTACTGGAATAATCACTGCGAAACCTGTCAACAGGTGCAAGGCGACTGGCATCTGTTCGACGAACCCGGTAGTGTATTTTATCCTACCAATCCGGAGACCGCCGCCCACATCCTGTTAAAGACATTCCAGCTTAAATATGCCCCTCGCATTGACGCAGGCTACAGCTACGGTGATCACCTGCGGCTCATTACAGAATTTGCCGGTCAGGGAAGTAATTATTAATTATTATTCAAAACAACTTTTTAATCGCATCACCAGTTCTCAAATTGAGTTCCCGTTAGCCAATAGTTATAGAAGTCTATCATTTCGTTTACCTCCTTCTTCTTCAGAAGATATTCTTTGATACTTATCTGGTCGTTAGCTCGACGAAACTCTAACTGCTTCATTTCTAGCCGCTTTAGTTGACGCTTTTTAACATTCTCATAGTGCTCAAATGTTTTCTCCTGCTCCGTAAAATATTCTTTACCTGATAAATAAGGATTGTCGGAAAGTTGGACCCTTTCAAGGGAGCATCCCCTTCTCTCCTTAAACGGAATAGTCTGGCCGAATTGCAACAAGGGTTTCTGCCGTATATACTGATCAAAACCCCGACAGAAAAATTCAATATGACCACGTTGGGTGGCTATCAACCATGTGATTTGGTTTTCAATTATTTGTCTTTCGATATAATCAATTTCAAAAACATCTGCCATTAAAACATCGAAATCAAATGAAAGAACCTTTACATCTTTGAAAACTAAAGTAGCAGGAGCTACCCAAAAGGTAAAAGGTAAACCTTCTATATCCGGCTGGTTCCATTTAAATATATAGTCGATATCCAGCTCCAGATCAGCAGCCAAAGCCATTTTATAAATTTGGGAGTCATGCCAGTCCATTAATTCGAAATCCGTCTCCGTCCAAATGCTCTTCTCCAGCTCATATGATTTATTATTATCAGTATTCATAATAATCAAGTCCTTTTATAGCCTTTTACTATCAGGTAGATCGAACAAGTGAGAAAAATAGATGTAAATAAAAACAAGTCCTTACCTCCAGATACAAAAGTTATAACTACAAATTAACCAATATCTTATCGTTGCTAAAATTATCTTTGTACTATCTCATTCATCCGGAGTTGATCCAGCTACTGTGTTTTTAAGTCCGTAACTCAATTCGGGAATACGTTCTCTGATAACATTTCATTTCAATTAAAATATTATGAAGACGGGGCACCCTTTTTCTCCAAAAATCATCTTTGCTTGCTTTTTACTGGTTGCGCAAACCATACAAGCGCAGGTAACAGAACCGCATAAGGATATCAGAAAACCTGTAGATACCGCCTGGAGCCATTCTTTAGCAGGCGATAAACTGCTGGCAAATGGCCAGTTACTGAGTCCCGCAGGGCAAAGCCTCAACTTAACAAAAGGAACCAGGATATTGAATCTGGAATTCGCGCACCAACAGCATATACTCATTGCAAAAAACAATGGGCAGTTGACTTTTATTGATGCAAAAGATTTTAAACCACTTAGTAACTTCGACTATCCCGATAAGGAATCAGGCTCAATGAATGGCCTTGCCGTAGATGACAACGATTCTACTTTATATTTTACCGGGTTGCAAAAGAATTTATATGTAGGCCATGTTAGCAGAACAGGCATCTTTACGCTTACAAAGAAAATCGATCTATCCGCTAATAATAAAAAAAACAACCCATTAGGAATCGGGTTATGCAATAATAATATCGCCTTTGTTGCCCTCGCCATTACGAATGAAGTTGCCGTTGTTGACCTTTCTAAAGGCAAAGTATTAGACAGGATACCGGTAGGTGTTTGCCCTTATGCAGTCATCATCAGTAAAGACAAAAAGCTCGCATTCGTAAGTAATTTTGGAGGCCCGTATCCTGGGAAAGGAGATAGAACGGAAAAATCGGCAGGAACAGACGTTGCGGTGGATGAACGATCAGTTGCACTGCGAGGCTCCGTTACAGTAATTGACATTCAGTCAAGAAAAAAGATTACAGAGATTGCTACACGCATCCATCCCGAATCAATGACATTGTCTCCCGAAGGTAAATTACTTTATGTTACAGATGAGAGCGGCGACGGCATTAGTGTAATAGATATAAAGACTTTAAAAGTCGTACATACCATTAACACCAAACCAGATCCCTCTCTCCCCTATGGCAGCCTGACAACAGCGCTGGCCTTTAGTACCGACGGGAAAACATTGTTTGCGGCCAATGCCGGAAACAATTCAATTGCGCTCATTGATCCGAAACATCCGCAAAAAGCGCCTTATGGCTTTATTGCAGCGGGTGGCTTTCCGGGTGCTATAGGTATTGCCGGAAACAATTTATTTATTGGAAACGTAACGGCCTTGAAAGGACAGATCCAAAAAGTGGCACTTCCCGGCAATAAAGCAGAATTAGATACCTATACAACCATAGCCAGCAAAGGGTTTCATTTTATAGAATTACTAAGAGTACAGGCCGGAGCCAATGTAAATGTCAGACCTAAACCAATCCCCGATAATATCGGCGAACCATCTTCAATAAAACACGTAGTGTATATTATTAAAGAGAATAAAAAATTTGATCAGGTATTGGGTGATTTTGGCAAAGGTAACTGTGACCCTAAATTGGTCGAGTTTGGGAAAGAGATAACTCCTAACACACACGAACTTGCAAAGCAATTTGTGCTGCTGGACAATTACTATTGCAACGGTGTCAATTCAAGCGATGGGCACCAATGGGCTATCCAGGGGATTACTACTCCATACCATGAAAAAGATTTTTCAAATGGGCATTGCGCTTATGATTTCGGCACAGATCCTTTGTCTTATGCAGGTTGCGGTTTCATTTGGAATCACTTACTGCGCAAAGGCATTTCATTCAGAAATTTTGGAGAAACAGATCTCGCTGAAATAACCAAAGGAAAAACCTGGACCGATGTATATAACGCCTGGAAAAATAAAAATGATTCTGCCCGGTACCAGTGCTCATATGCAATGAAAAGTCTGGAGAAATACAGTGACTTGCGTTACCCCGGCTGGAACATGAATATTACCGATCAGGTTAGAGCCGACGTATTTATCAAAGCATTGCAGGAATATGAAGCAGCGGGTAATCTGCCTGAATTTATAATCGTTTATTTACCAAATGATCATACCAGTGGGTATAGTGAGGAAAACCCTACTCCACGCGCCTATGTAACTGACAATGACTGGGCAACAGGCAGAGTGGTGGAAGCGCTTTCGAAAAGCTCCTTCTGGAAGGATATGGCTATTTTCATCAATGAGGATGATCCCCAAAGTGGTACAGACCATGTAGACGGACACCGCTCTATATGTATGGTGGCAGGGCCTCAGGTAAAGCGAGACACTATCATCAGTCATTTTTACAATCAATCATCCGTATTGCATACCATCTGCCAGATATTCGGCGTACCACCTATGAACCAACTGGTCGCTACCGCTCCGTTAATGACTGTGTGCTTTAAACAAGATCCTGACTATACGACCTATAATTGCCTGACGCCTTCCGTCCCCATCAATGAGCTGAATCCCCGTAGGGACATGATCAAAAGTAAAACTACCGCCAGGTTAGCTCCGCTGACACAGAAAATGGATTTCTCCAGACCCGATCTGATCGATAAGGATGCATTGCTATTTAGTGAATATGTATGGTCTACTATACATGGCGACAAACCCTTCCCAAAAGCATATTTCGGCGCACATCAAAAGGGCTTAAAAGCCCTCGGTCTGAAAGCAGACCCCAAATCCGGAGAAGATAATGATTAAGAAAATGTACAATATCCCATCCTGAAATATACTTCGGGATGGGATTGCTCTCATCCCCTGATTTACTTTCTGATGCTAAAAAGCAAGGGATGAGTTTGTAATAACCTAATCGGTGAATGCTAACCTTTCATCCGCAGTACTGTTTTTCTATTTAATGGAATACGTTAACTTGTTAATGTATCCGGGACGACAATGTCTATTCAGAAAAAAGTTCGTTTATTATATTAGAATATCAGGATTATGGTTTCAAATATTCAAAAAGAAAAAGCTGAAAAGTTTCTGAAATTTCATCATGACGACGAAATTTTGGTGCTGTTAAATTCATGGGATATCGGAAGTTCCAGGTTAATAGAAGCATGTGGCTATAAAGCTATCGCAACAACAAGTATGGGAATGGCCGCCTCTTTAGGTTACCCTGATTGCCAGATAATGCAATTATCAGAGATGCTTGAAATTATTACCGGCATTGTAAAAGGAGTACAAGCACCTGTAACTGTAGATATAGAAGCCGGATACGGAAACAACTTGGATGAAATAATAGATTCAGTTAAAAAGATAATTGCTACAGGAATTGTTGGAATAAATATCGAAGACAGCATCAATATGAGTCCGGTATTAATTGACGAGGTGGAATTCTGTGATAGAATAGCAGCTATCCGTTCGTTATCAGACTCACTGGGCTTTCACTTAGTAATTAATGCAAGAACGGATTCTTTCTATACTTCGTTTGGTTCACCCAAAGAAAAATTATCCGAATCAATACGGCGTGGTAACAAATACCGGGAAGCAGGTGCGGACTGCATATTTGTTCAGCCTGTATGGGAAAAAGAAACAATTGCTATGCTAGTGAAGGAGATTAATGCCCCAATTAATATTCTTTCAAATCCCACAATTGGAGAAGGCGTGCCCCCTTCTGTCCGTGAATTACAAGATATGGGTGTTGCCAGACTAAGCCTGGGATCAAGTTTAATGAAAGCTACTTTAGCCCTAATTAAAAAAGTAGCCAATGAGATATCAGCCGAGGGAACTAGCAGTATTTTATTAGACGCAATGACACCGATTTCCGAGACTATATTAGCTTATAAAATGGCGACAGGCCAGACTAAATAAAGGAGCAGTCAACTAAAGGGAACAATATTACTTCCCGAAACAGAATATGTGAAGAATGCAGCTATAGCATGCCGACTCTCTATCGAAAAATGAGAGGGATAGATACGACCAATGACAATGGTAAGCTAATCCCAGCACTGAGTAATGCTGAAAAGGATAAAATACTTGAAGTTGCAGAAGAAATAAAAGAATACCTGATTAGACAACTTGCACCTGTTGAAGGGCAACATGACTATTAATGACCTAAATGGTTAATCATAAAGTTACCCTCCAGAACAAATCACAGGACAAGCAGCTCTCTCCTGCTGGTCCTGTGATTTCCGGAGGAAGCGAGCTTACCTCCCCCATTTAGGATAGCAAACTAGGTATGCACATAGAGTGCGCAGTGAACAATCAACTTTAATAGACTACAACTCACAATGTAATCTTGCTTATAAATATTTCATATTCAGCTATTTGAAATCTCAAAAAAATGTACTTCCTTCGTATGACTATTGTTTGGAGAAAGTAAAATATCCCTTAATCAGAGTATTTTACCTGTGTAATCGATAATGACCCAAAATCCTGGCCATATGAAATAAATGCAGTTACCCCGGCCTTAAATGTGAATCAAGAGAGTCTATCATACCTATGTCTCAGACAAGGGATGTTCATTTTAAATTTTGCCTGTATTAGCCTCCATCGGAAGAGCACACAATGTCGGCTCATTCTGAGAGAAGATTTGGATTTCTTACAGACAATGAAAAATAAACGTATAAGAAAATGTTTTCAACCAGAATTAGTGTGGCGGTCCTATGCCAGATGCTCATCCAGCTGTTTATTACCAGTCAGGCCCGCAGCCAGAAAATAGAATTCAGCAATGCCCTTACTGTATTAACAGATCGTCAGACGCCGGTAGCCGCTGGCATCGAAAAATTTGGCAATATACAAATGTCATATCAGTCAGGTAGCCCGAATATATCCATTCCCATCTATGAAATCGAATTGAAGGGATTCAGGTATCCGATAGCATTATCCTATACAGCCAAGGGAATGCCGGTGAGGAGCGTGGCCGGTACAGTTGGATTGGGATGGAATCTGAATGCAGTCACCAATATTACTTTTCAACGATTCGGTAGTAATGATTACACATTGGTTACTAATAATGCGGACGCACCGGGCTATAGAAAGTATTTTCAGCTGTCTAACTGTGGCTCAGTATGTGGAGGCTATTGCACCTATACCAACTCTCAGGACGTTGGTACAGCCAAATTGATGGCAAACATGCAGGAATTCTCCAATTACCTACCCGATATTTATACAGCTAGTGGGCCTACTCTGAACAAAAAATTTTTCCTGAAGGATAAAAAAGGCTTTACCATACCTGCCTCTGACCTCAGAATACTATCAGACATCCAAACCGGAAGTGGTGGAGAGGAGGATATAACCAGTGGAGGATTTACAGTTACTGATACCGATGGGAATGTATATTTCTTTAATAAATTTTGGGGAAAGGCTGCATATCTGACAAAAATCATAACCGCTGCCAATGACAGCATCAAGTTTTATTACAATGCTATCGATTTACAGTATCTGACGGAAGGGCGTCGGATGAAAATTGAATATGAGGGTCAGGTGGGCGGATGTGTTGGATATATTTCCTGGCCTCCAGAAGACAACAGACCAAATGGAGACCGGTATAAAGAACTGCTGTTGGATTCAATAGTGGCAGGTAACAAAGGTAAAATAGAGTTTAGCTATTCTGACAGAAAAGACTTGATTGATACTTATTCCAGCGGCAATACAGGAAAAAAGCTTGACCAAGTAAAGGTGTATGACCATAGGTATGCTCTCAGGAAGCAGCTACAGTTTACATACAGTTATTTTGGGGATAGTACGGCTCCTAATGGCTGTTATCTTAAGCTTACATCAGTAAAGAAAGTAATACCAGGAACCACTCAATCTGAAGATTATAAATTTGGTTACAATCCCATGCCCCTTCCTGGCAGATTATCTTTGGAAAGAGATACCATCGGATATTATACCCGGGAACCGAAAGCATGTATGCTGGAAAAAGTAACATATCCTACAGGAGGTTATACGCAGATAGAGTATGAAAGAAACAGGCTTTGGTACAAAACACCACTGCGTGTCAGAACAATAACTGACTATACATTAGATGGAAAACAGTTCAATATCAGAAGCTATGAGTATGAGGAACAGCTATCATTCAAAAAACGGTTCAGGTTCGATAAGAGAATGTTTAACAGTAGTACTTATTGCCAGAATAGTAGCGCTGCGATCAGACGCTGTTTCTATACAATAACTACCTCTGAATGTTTCACTGATCTATATGATGCTTATTATTACACGAACATTGAAGAAGGGTATCCGAAAGTAACCGAGTATTTCGGTACTAACAGCATACAGGGAAAGAAAGAATACTACAACCTCATACCTGCGGTAAGTAATTTTGTGGGGCTATGGAATACCTCTGTTCTTTTGTCCAAAGAGCTGACATACAAAAAAACTGACAGTGGTTTTGAATTGGTCAGCTCATCTGAAAATACCTATAACCAATTTGATAATTTAAAACCAGGTGACCTGTTCGCAGATGTAAACCATCCACGCATTACAAGAACCTGGGGGCTTGCATTTTCCATAAGACAGGAAGAAATAAATGGATTTCACTCGGCATGCGGCGGAGGCATAGGTTCCATATGCTCCCCCTATGACATTGAACAAGTGAGTATTGCTCTGAACTCAGTACCAGTATTGCTTACCTCAACTGTGACGAAACAATATAACGGGGTAAATAGCACTCCTCTGGTAACAACCCTGAACTATACATATAATGATGTCCAGAGTCTGACTGCAGTGAGCACGACATCTATAAACAGCAAGAATGAAAATGTCATTATCAGCAAACAATTTCCTTACGACTTTAGCGGTACGGCTGTTTATGACTCTATGCAGGCACGGAATATGAAAAGCTATTGGGTTACTGAAACTATTAACCATGACAGCAGACAGATATTCAAGACCTTCCGCAATTATATTTTCACTGATGCTACTCTGAGAAATATCAACACGTCCAATATACAGATACAGAATGGGAGTAGTAATGTTGATACCAGGCTTGAATACCATCGCTATGATAATAGAAACAATATCTTGGAACAATCAAAGACCAAGGACATTCACGAGGTATACCTCTGGGGGTATGGCAATCAATATCCTGTTGCAAGGGTGGTTGGTGCTTCTTATGACCAGGTGATACCGCTTGTTAACCAGAGTATAATACAGAATCCCGCAAGCGATCAGCAGCTGAGAGACGAAATACAAAAGTTAAGGGACAATTCATCTGGATGGCAGATTTCCGGGTACACTTATTTACCACTGATCGGTATTACCAGTGAAACAGCCCCGGATGGAAGAACAACCTACTATGAGTATGATGGAATGGGGCGTCTGCGGCTGATAAGAGATATAGACGGGAAAATCCTCAAGTTGTTTTGCTACAACTATCTTGGTCAACAGACGGAGTGTACAGACCAGGTGTTCTATAACAGCGAGATTAACAGGGCATTTACCAGGAATAACTGTTCCACCGGATACGACCCTCTAACTGTTATTTATACAGTGCCTAAAGGCAAATACGGCTCTCTTCAGTCCCAGCAGGAAGCGGATAATCTGGCCGAAGCAGATGTCACAGCTAATGGACAAAACTACGCAAATGCAAATGCCGCCTGCCTTTACATTTATTACAACACTGCACAAAGTGCCACCTATTATAAAAATGACTGTCAGAGTGGTTCCGGGGCGGCAGTCGTATATACAGTACCACAAGGCAAGTATAAAGCATACTCGCAGCAAGATGCAGATCAGCTGGCAATCAATGAAATGGTTACTAATGGCCAGCAATATGCAAATACAAATGGCTCCTGTCTTACATACTATGTAAATGACAACATGAGTCAGGGATTCACGCGTAATAACTGCTCTCCTGGTTACATTGGTGGATATGTATTGTATACCGTTCCTAAGGGGAAATATACTTCTACCGAAAGTGTGGCCAAAGCCAATGAGCAGGCACAAGCGGATATAAATGCCAATGGACAGAATTATGCAAATCAGAATGGTACCTGTACCTGTGGTCAGGAAGGGTATAAACTGATCAATGGCAACTGCGAATTGGGTACAAAAGAATACTTCCAGGAGCCACAGGCTGGCGGGAAATGTAAAAATGGGTACTTCTATCGCTTCTCGGATGGTAGTACCAGTCCAAAGTATTATACCAGTGTAACTGCATGCTAACTGGCATTTAAAAAATTATTTTGTCATCGCTGATATTATAGTTATGATCAAGCGTATTCATCTTCTTGGATTTCTTTGCAGCATTATCTTTAGCAATGCTGTGGCTCAAAATATACCCACCGGAGGAACTCAGTTGCCAGCTTCTCCAGTAGCCCTGCCTTCTGTCAATAATGTTCCTGCAGTAAATTACGTGAGGACCTGGGAACCCGCAGGACCAATCAATGATCCTGCAACAATAATCAGTTCGACTGATGTAAAGACTGTCAAACAAAGCACACAGTATTTCGATGGCTTGGGGAGGCCATTACAGACAGTAATAAAAGGGATAAGTCCTATCGGTAATGACCTGGTTACACCAGTGGTCTATGATGAATTTGGAAGAGAGCAATACAAGTATCTCCCTTATACACCAAAGGCTGGCAATACAAATGATGGAAAATTCAAGACAGATCCTTTTCAGTCCCAAAAAGTATTTTACGAAGATAACCTGCTTAATCCCGGCGCAAAGGGTGAGAACATCTTTTACAGTCAGGTCGAATACGAGACATCTCCACTTAATCGCGTATTGAACACTTATGCAGCTGGTAACTCGTGGGCTAAACCTAACAATCATGGAATTAATCAGCAATATCAAATCAATACAGTAAATGACTCTGTGAGATTATGGAGTGTATCCGGCAATACTGTTATCACCCCGGCTATTTACGACGCAGGTCAGCTCTACAAAAATGTTACTACTGACGAAACAGGTAATCAGATTATAGAATTTAAGGACAAGGAAGGACTGGTGGTGCTAAAGAAAGTACAAATTTCTGCCTCTTCAGGCTCTGCACATATGGGCTGGCTATGTACTTACTATGTATATGATGACTTGAATAACGTTCGCTTTGTAATCCCTCCACTGGCAGTAGAGAAAATCACTGGCGACTGGAATATTTCTACAGTTGCGGCAGAACTTTGTTTTCAATACCGGTATGATAGTCGTAACCGCCTAATTATGAAAAAGGTTCCTGGTGCAGATTCAACTGAAATGATATATGATGTCCGCGACAGACTGGTATTCACACGCGATGGTAATATGCGACCTCCGATTGGAAATAGCTGGCTGGTTACCTTTTATGACAAACTAAACAGGCCGGTGGAAACTGCATTATATAATTCAGGGGCATCCAGGGAAACACTACAGGCTTCTATGGATGCTGCGCTTTCTGATGGAAATACCTCCTACCAATACCCAGGCGTTAAAGATCTGGTAGTGGCTGTTGATGATCGCAGTACCTATAAGGCAACCAATAGCGTCGATATGGTGGATGGTTTTGATACTGGGGCTGGTAATGACAGGGATGCCTTCATTGATCCGTCATTAATAGGTGGAACAATGAACATATCCGTTTCCAACCCATTACCAGGTATCGCACAACAGGATCTCACCCCACTTACCTATACATTCTATGATAAATATGATTATGACGGCGTAATAGCTCCGGCCTCCAATGTTTTTAATGGTCCTCAAGCAGGAGATAACCTCTATGCAGAGCCCATTACAGGAACGACGAATAAGACACAGGGGCTCATAACTGGTACTAAAGTAAGGGTGCTCGGCACTAACCAATGGTTGACTACTACAACTTATTACAATGATAAGGGGCGGACTATACAGGTGATCAGCGATAATATATCGGGAGGGAAAGACACACTTACTACTTTATATGATTTCAATGGCAAAACACTTAGCACCTACCTGCGTCATAGCAATCCGCGTAGTGGTCAGACGCCCTGGAATGCGATACTGACTGTAATGAACTATGATGCTGCCGGCAGACTTTTTAATGTAAAGAAAAGAATAAACGGCAATCCAGGTCAGGAAAGGACTATTGCAGCCAACAATTATGATGAGTTGGGCCAGCTTCAAAATAAACGTTTAGGAGTTGTGGGTACATCCCAACTCGAAACATTGAATTATGAATACAATATCAGGGGATGGTTGAAGGGTATCAATAAAAGTTATGTAACTACTCCCGGTAGTGGTAGTAATTGGTTTGGGCAGGATTTAAGCTATGATTATGGATTCCAGACCAATCAATATAACGGGAACATCGCCGGTGCCAAATGGAAAAGTCGGAGTAACGGTATTTCTCGTGCCTATGGCTATGGTTACGACAAAGCTAATCGTATTACCGTTGCCGATTTCACTCAACAAAACACTGATAATGCTGGTTGGACAAGTGATCAGGCAGATTTTTCAGTAAGAGGGCTTTCCTACGATGCAAATGGGAATATCCTTTTTATGAATCAACGCGGCTTAAATGGTACCCTTGTTAAAACAATTGATAGCCTAAAATACCAATACATTCCCAACACCAATAAGCTATTCTTTGTAACGGATCGAGCAAATGACCCACAAAGCAAATTAGGTGACTTTAAAGAGGTGATCAATAATGAGGGGCAGGACTATGTTTATGATGCCAACGGGAACCTCACTAGGGATCTGAACAAACAATTAATCGTAAATCATTACAACCACCTGAATCTCCCTGATAGCATAACCATACTAGGAATAGGATATATAGAATATACTTATGACGCAGGCGGTAATAAGTTAAGCAAGAAAGTTACCGATGTTACCGGCAGTGGTAAAACAACCACTACTGACTATAGTAGTGGCTTCCTGTACGTAAACGATACCCTCCAGTATATAAATCATGAAGAAGGCCGAATCCGTCCAGTATATATAACCGGACAACCTGTGAGTTATGTATATGACTACTTTATAAAAGATCATCTGGGTAATATTCGGATGGTTCTCAGTGATCAGACTACCCTGAACTCCTATGGTGCCAGTATGGAAACGGTAGCATCTCCACGGGAAAATGCCCTTTTCAGTAATATTGACAATACCCGTGCTCCTAAACCCGTAGGCTATCCACAGGATAATACTACCAGTCCTAATGAGTATGTATCGAAACTCAATGCTCAAGGTAACGGCCCCAAAATTGGCCCATCGATTGTATTGCGGGTAATGGCAGGAGACACCATCCAGCTAGGTACCAAAGCATTTTATAAATCCACTAGCACAAACACTTCCAGTGCATCTTCTTCAGATATGCTCACAGCATTACTACAGACATTTGCATCTCCTGGCATTGCTGCAGATGGAGTGCATGGTAGTGGATCTGGTCCGGGCTCTCCCATTACTTCAAATTTCACCAGTGCTAATTATCAGCAGCTGAAAGAAAAAGATCCGGATCAGAACAGACCAGATAAACCCAAGTCGTATCTAAACTTTGTTTTTTTCGACGATCAGTTTAAATTAGTAGACCAGAATAGTGGTGTGAAACAAGTGCAGGGTTCACCAGATGAATTGCAAATACTAGCTACTGATAAGATAATCGTTAATAAATCTGGCTTTTTCTATGTATATACCAGCAATGAAAGCGCACAAGATGTGTTCTTTGACAATATTGTTGTTAATCATAATCCAGGCCCTTTATTAGAGGAAACTCATTACTATCCGTTCGGCCTGACAATGGCTGGGATAAGTGCTAATGCACTGAAAGGCATTAATTATCCTGAAAATCGCAAGAAATATAATGGGATAGAATTCACCACTGAACTGGATCTTAACATGTATGATGCCCAGTTTAGGAATCTTGATCCTCAAATAGGGAGATGGAATCAGATAGACCCCAAGATTGAGAATATGGAGATGTGGAGTCCGTTTGCCTCGAATTATGATAATCCTATTCGCTACAATGACTTTCTTGGCGACGAACCTGGACCCGGGCCAGGCGATCCTCTAACTGTGGAAACAAACAGAGGAGGCTATGATAATGGGAAAGCCATTCTCGAAATTAAAGCAGGTATAAAAAATCTTATTTCTGCTTTATTTAGTCAAATAACTTCGATCAATGGAATGGGGCCTCGTGTCGTCTATAGTGTAAAAGAAACTACTGATGATCTTGGAGCAAGAACAGCCGAGATTTCTCAGAATTTTACTTTTGACAAAGGATCAAGTGGTAGATTTCTAAATTGGAGTGTGGCTAAAGGTGCAGTTGCTGTCGCATCTTTAACACCAGCAGGAAAGGCTACTGGTTTGAATGGACCGATGCTTGCTGCCGAAGTAAGCCCAACGGCTGCAAATGAGGGAGTCAATATCGCTGAACAAGCAGCGAAGGGAACCACAAATATCTTTGGAAAGGAAATCGCCAATACCGCAACTAGAACCGGAAGAGATGGGAAGGCAGTGGAAGTTATGTTCAAAGACGGTAGTAAAATTGATATTAATTCAGCCAGGGTAAAGGAATGGGTTCCTAAGTCCCACCCTGATGCCCCAGCTGGTATACTTCAAAAAGTTAAATTCGATAATTTCCTGCCAGGTTCAAAAGGATTTAAACGTGCCCCAACAGAGGGCGAAATTAACTTTCTAAAAAACTTCTTAAAATAAAGAATAGAATATGAATATAGATAAAGCAATTAGGGAATTCGCCGATTTCTTGAATAGAAGTTGGAGTGTAGCTTACCCATTGCTCATTGATAGAGACTATACTTCTGATGAAGATTCAATAAATGACTGGCTACAATGCAATTGGGAAATACTTGTAGAACGGAAAGTATTAAAGCTCAATGAGTATTTAGAAGTATTTGGTGAAGGTGCCGACTTTAATGGCGCTAGCAGTAGAATCACAGATCCCAATGCACTGCCAAATTTTAAAGTTATTATAAGATCAAATAGTAAACCTGGTGTTTATGATGTATTGAATGACGAAGTTGTTATCTTAAAAGGAGTTTCATTTGAAAAGCTTGTAGGTTTTAAAGACGGATTTTATACTCTGGAACCAGAGTTTAAATATGTACTTATCATCGATAATGATTCGGAGTTAGAAAGGGTTATACCGCTGGATGGTATTGAATTTGATCTGGAGAGGCTATGACGGTAATATTCATTATCTGCTATAAGGTATTAAAGGACTATATTGATTATAGCTTACCAAATAACGTGGGGCCTGCAGAAGACTTTTGGCTTGTAACGAATACATAAAACGGGAAGAAAAGTGGCGGGATCACCGCTACTTTTCTTCCCGTTTTAATGGTACTGCGGTGCAGACACCTACCGGTCCATCCCACCAGCTTTCTTCCTCAGAACTTTGGCGGAATGTTCTTGTTCGGTCGCTATTCGGAGCATTTCTAAGCGGTCATTTCTCAATTTCTCATAGAAAAGAACACTATCACGCATGGACGCAAAGGCAATTGTTGGGATAATGCAGTTGCTGAGAGTTTTTTTAAATCGCTGAAAACAGAGTGCGTGTATCAGCATAAATTCATCAATAAAGAGCAGGCAGCGTTAATTGTGTTTGAATATATAGAAATCTGGTACAAC